>MGSS01000107.1:16355-64496 GCA_001798595.1 Deltaproteobacteria bacterium RIFCSPLOWO2_12_FULL_60_19
GAACCCGCTGATGCCGTACTTCTTGCCCTTGAGTTGTTCGAGCTTGGTGATTTCCGGGCGGGCAAAGACAATCTGATCGTACTTCGTCTCCACGGCCGCGACCAGCACCAGGTTGTAGCCGGATAAATTGGCCTGCACGACCGTGCCGATGTTCACGATGGGCGGGTCTCCCGCGGCCAGCGCCATCGTGGCCACCTGCCCGCCTCGAAGAAAGATCGGCTCCACCTCCAGGCCGTACTTCTTGAACAGCCCCATCTCCCTGGCGACCCAGACGTTGCTCTGCCGGAAGCTGAGGGAGGGGTAGCCGATCCTGATCCTTTTCAGTTCTTGGCCGTTCGCTCCTCCTACCGTGAAAAGCTGAACGAGCGCCGCGAAAATCACGATTCTGGAAACAAGCTTCATGAGTCACCTCTTTGTCAGTGTTGTTCTGCGCCGCGTTACTTCCATCCCAGTTGTTTCTTCGCCTCGTCTACCAGCGTGGTGTCGACATAGTGGAGATATGAAGGAGCTTTCTTGCCTTCGTATCTCCCCGCCTTTTCCCTCAGGTCGAAGGTCTTTTCAATCGCCTGTTTATTGACCGCGCCGTCGACGGGGAAGGGCTTGAATTCTTCTATCATGAAACGGTAATCCGCCTCAGCGGCTTCTCGCGGGCTCTTTAAAATCTTCATATAAATGGCCAGCGTCTCTTCCTTGTTTTTGGGTTCATAGAGCCACCGGGTCGCCTCGGCCATGCCCTTTATAAAGCCGACTACCTGGGCGCGGTTGGACTTGATGTAGTCCTCATTGCCGAACTGAACCACAAACTGAATCGGCCCTAGATGTTCGTGAAACGTCGTGAGCTTGGTGAAGCCCTCCTGCCGCGCTCTCAGATTGAACGGCGGGCCCATGAAGGTGACCTGCACCGATCCTCCCTTGAGCGCCGCGTAGCGATCGGGAGAGGTCCCAACGACCAGGAGCTTGTAATCCTTCTCGCTCAACTTATACGCCTTCTCGAAGACCTCTCTCAGCATCAACGTCGTTCCACCGGTCAGCGAGTCGACGCCGACGGTCTTGCCTTTGAGGTCCGCCCCGGACTTGATCTCCGGCCGGGCCACGACGTCGTAGGGGATTCTTTCCATCGCCCCGGAGATGATCTTGACCTTGGCGCCTTTCTCCATCGCATCGATCACGTAGTCCGGATTGATCCGCCCGATCGGAATCGTGTTGCTGAGGACGGCCCGGGTCGTGTTGGTGCCGCCGCGCACGATGATCTCTTCCAGATAGATTCCGTGTTTTTGAAAGAACCGTTTCTCTTCGCCCACAAAGAGCGGCCAGCTGGACGCGGTCCGGCCGCTTTGAACGAAGCGGACGGTGGGCAGGCCGGCCTCGCCGGCTTCGACAGAAGAAGGCGAGAGGCAATAGGCGAGAGGCAATAGGAAGAGAAAAAACAAGATCCTTACTTTTTGTGCGCGCATAAAACCTCCCTTAACATTACTCCAACACTCCAGTACTCTATCGCTCCATTTTTCACTACAGCCTGGCGAATCCGCCGGCAGCCTTAACCTCTTCCTCGATCTGCTTCCAGACCACGTTCTCCAGCTCCACGAAGCGATGGTCCGACTTTATATCGAGACTTCTCGGGCGCGCAAGCGGGACTGGGAATTCGGACCGCACCCGTCCCGGCCGGTGGCTGAAGACGATCACGCGGTCCGAGAGCAGAATCGCCTCCGAAATCATGTGCGTGATGAAAATAACCGTTTTTTTCGTTTGCCACCAGATGCGCAACAATTCGAGCTGCATGAAGGTGCGCGTCTGCGCGTCCAGGGCGGCGAAGGGTTCGTCCATCAACAGAATTCTCGGGTTTACCGCCAGGGCGCGCGCCAGGTTGATGCGCTGCTGCATTCCGCCGGAGAGCTGATGAGGGTAATGGTTCTCGAAGCCGGAAAGCCCGACGAGATTCAAGTAATGGCGCGCGGCCTCTTCCGCCTCCTTGGCGGACTTCCGTCCTTCCAGGCCCAGCAGGACGTTTTTCAAGCTCGTGCGCCACGGCAGCAGCGAGGCCCCCTGGAACACAAAGCCCATGACAAGATCGTTATCGGCGCCGGTCAGCTCCTTCCCGTCGAGGAAGATCTGCCCCGACGAGGGCGGCATGAGGCCGTTGACGACGCGGAGCAGGGTCGTTTTTCCACAGCCGCTCGGCCCGACGATGCTGACGAATTCCCCCTCTTTGACGCTCAGGTTGACGTTGTTGAAAATGACGAACGGCTCTTGACCGCCGACGGGGACTTGTTTCGTAAGATTTCTGAGTTCGAGCACGGGTCCGGCCATAAGCTATTTTACCAAAAGCTCCTTTCTCCAGGGGCTGGCCAGGTCTTCGATGACTCTCAGTAGTTGAAAGCCGAGAATGCCGAGGATGGCGAAGACCGCCACGCCGACGAACAAAATGGGCAGGTTCAGCGTCTGCCCGGCAAAGAAGATCAGGTAGCCCAAGCCCTCCGTCGCGCCGAACCACTCGGCTATGGCGACTCCGGTGAGCCCGCGGCCCACGGCGAGCCTCAGTCCGGCCAGGATGAAGGGAACCGAGGCGGGCAGGAGAATTTTCATGAACAAGCTGCCGCGCGACAGCCGGAAAGAACGGCCCACCTCCACGAATTCCCGGCTCACCACCCGCATGCCGTAGAAAGAGTTGATGAGAATAGGGAAGACGCAGCCCAGGAAGACGATGATGACTTTCGCCGCGAGATCGATGCCCAACCAGAGCAGGATGACGGGGGCGAAGGCGATGCGCGGGGTCGTGTAAAGCGCGGTCATCCAGGGATTGACGTAATCTCTCACGGCCGGACTGAGCGCCATCAGAAAGCCGATCGGCACCCCGACCACGGTGGCGAGGACCATCCCCTGAAGGAAAATCCAGGAGCTGGCGTAGAGGTGCGGGTAGAGATCGGCCGTGACGAACAGCATCTCATAGGCTTTGGCGATCACCACCAGGGGGGAAACCAGCAGCGTCGCGTCGTTGACGACGTGGGTTGCGAGCGCGTGCCACAGGACGAGGCCGCTAAAGATCGAGATAGGCTTCAGCATGGTCCAGGCGATGTTCTTATAAGAGGCCTGCATTGCAAAATGCAAAGTGCAAATTGAAAAATGCAAAATTACGGAAGAATTTGACTTTTACAATTTTCATTTTGAATTCTCAGTTTGACCTACCACTCAGCCGTTTCGCGCCAGGGGGCGAGCTTCTGTTCCGCCTTTTTGATCAGCGTGAAGCTTCCCATCCCCATCCCCGCGAGGAGAAGCACCGTCACAAAGAGCTTGGGGCTGTCCCAGGTTTCCGACGCGTCTCGCAGGAGATAGCCCAAACCGGCGTTGGCGGCCATCAGCTCCGCGACGATCACTCCAAGCATCGCCCGGCCGACTCCCAGCCGCATTCCCGTGACGATGTAGGGGAGCGCCGCCGGGAGGCGGATCTTAAAGGTGTTTTGCCGGGGATTGAGACGCAGCGACTTGGAGAGTTCCAGCCAGGTGGGATCGATGTTTTTGATTCCCGCCGCGGTATTCAACATGATGGCGACAGCGGTGATCTTGAACACCACGATCACCTTCGAAACCATGCCGATGCCGAACCAGATGATGATGAAAGGCACGAAGGCCACGACGGGAATGGAGTAAAGCGTTGCGATCCACGGATCCATCACGTCGTCGAACCATTTATACCGGCCCATGAAGTAGCCGAAGAGGATGCCGACGACGCAGGCCGTGCTGAAGCCGCAGACGAACTCGAAGAGGGTGGCGAGGAGATGCTTGTTGAGCTGGCCGGTCGCGCCCAGCTCCCATAGCGTGCGGAGGACGCTGCTCGGCGGCGGAATGAGAAGCTCGTTCTCGAGCAGCAGGCGCGTCAAAATCTCCCACAGCGCAAGCCCGGCGAAAATCGAGACCAGACCGCGGCGGAGCTCTTTGCTAAGCAAGCGAGGTCACCTCTCTCCGCTAGCGGTAGAGTTCCGGGTCTTCACCCTTGTCTCTGGAAAGGTGAATTTTGGGGGAGAGAGAAAATCTTCCGGGGCGCCCCTGCACCATAAAATCCACGGGGATGAAGCCCTTGAGCAGCGGGATGGGGAGTTGTACTCCGCCGAACGGGCTCCTTTCATCGGTGCCGAACATGAACTTGTCCCCCCACAGCCCGGCCGGAAGTCCTCCGCTCAGATTGACGCCGCTCGCCGAGATGCTGCCCTGAATGGGCGGAAGTTTGTTTCTGAGAGTGGGGTCTCTCTCGGTCTCGGTCATGAGTTGATGGTCGAGGATCTTCGGGTAGGCGGTTGTGGAGGCGCCGGCCTCGCGCACTAGAGTGAATGTGGTCTCATCGGTCCCCTTGTCCGCCGGCTTTTTTGCCAGTTGGCCGCCGACGATCGACGACGGCAGGTTCTTGATTCCTCCCTGACTCCCCTTCGTCCTCGTATCGGCGCTCGCCATCGCCAGGTCATAGTTGCGCGATCTCAGAGCCATCTGAAAACGCTCGCTCGTTTGCGGGGCCATGGGATAAGTTTGGCTGCGGACTCCCCACGCAGTCTGGAGATGGAGCAAAATCTCATTCTGACCGAGCAGGCTGATCCCTCGGTCCGCCAGTTCCATGTTGGTCAAGTTACCGTCGAAGAGCGAAGGCTTGAGCCTGAGCCCTTGAGGGCCGACGAGCTCCGGGTTCTCCATTAGAAACTGCTTGCTCATGCGCAGCCCCTGATTTTCGATCTTGGTCAGACGGGCGAGCCGCTGCGTCGCCTCTTTGGCCGCTTCGCTCTCCGGATATTCGTCCAGGATCGCCTTCAAGTACAGCTCCTGCGCGCTTCGATCGCCGCTTTTAGCCGCCGTCTGAAGCAGACTCTTCGCCGCTTTGTCCTTCAGATCGGCGATCTTTTTCTCCGAGGCCCGGCCGGACAGCTGATGGTACTCGATCGCCTTCTCGTACATCTCCTTGTCGGCGTAGGCGTCGGCCAGCACGCTGTAAACCTCCGTGGCGCTCTCCGATTCCGGGTGGCTGCGGATGTATTCCACGCCGCGATCGATTACCGTCTCGTAAGAGATCGGATTGTTGGTGAGAACCTGAAACAGGTTGGTGCCGACAATGATCATGTTCGCCGCCGCGATCGAAGGGCCGGCGGCCGGACCGCCGGTGACGAGCGGCCCCGTGGCCATCATCAGATTTTTTCTGAGAAAGTCGTCTCCCAAGAGGACGTATTTCACGGTTTTGAGCCGATGGTCCGTGCGCGCCTGTTGGAAAGATCCCAGCAGGTTGTACTCCGCGCTGGAGAGCAGCGCCTCGGCCCGGCTTCTTTCATGCGGGGCGTTGGCGGCGCGCGCGACTTGGCGAAGGATCTGCTTGGCCTCCTCATGTTGACCTTTGATATCGAGCGCAACGGCCTCCGCGTCGCGGGCCGATGCCGCCAGCGGGCCTTTCTGGCTGGCCTCAGCCAGCGCGCGGGCGCGGGCTTCGATCTGCTCGGCGTCCCTCAGCGCCAGCGCGTCGAGCAAATCCTTGACCTCCGGCGGCTCCGGCGCGCTCGCGCCTTGGGCCGCGGGCGGAACGACCGTCAACGCGCGCTGCGTCTTCTCCTCCCGTTGCTGCAAGCGATTGCTCAGCTGTTCGGCGCCGCTCTCGGCCTCGCGCGAAGAGGGATCGGTCAGGGAAGCCGACTCGTAATGAAACGCCGCCTTGGTCCACTCTTTGTTGTCGACCGCCTCGTCGGCTTTTTCCACCTGCTTTTGCGCCAGGGCGCGCCGCTTCTTTTTTTCCAGCGCGTCGATCTGTTTTCGGATTTCCGGATTCTTGGGGTCGTCGGGGTAGCGCTTGAGATGCTCTTGGAGCAGGGCGAGGGCCCTTCTCTCTTCGCTGGGCATGTCGGAGGAGCCTAAGGCCATCAGCTGCTGCACCGCGGTGTCGGCGGCGGCGCCTGCGTAGTTGCCCGCCAGCACGCTCATCAGGTCGACGGAGCTGAGCACGCGGTTGACCACGCTGCCCCAACGGTTCGTCGCGCTGGTTTTGAGGAGATCGTTGGCCCGGGTCAGCTCGTCATTCTTGATTCTCGATTCCACGATCTGCCGGTGGCCGGGCGCGAGGGAGAAGGAGAGGGCGTTGCGTTGCGCCTCCAGATAGGCCTCCCGGTCGCGGATCGTGTTGCTTTGGAGATCGAGAACGTATCCCGTGAGACCCGTGGAAGCGCCGCGCTCTTTTTTCAGTTGGGCGTCCCGCTCGGCAAAGAAGCGGACGTGGCCGGCCAGCTCTTCGTCTTTGCGAGTCAGGGCGTCGATCATCGCGGCGCGCGCCCGTTTATCGACGTCGTCGGGAAAAAACTGCGGGGCGGGAGGCGGCTGGTCGAACGGATCGTATTCGGGCAAGGGATTGAGAATTTTTTCCAGCGGCTCCGCGGCGTCCTGCGCGGCGGCGCCCGCAGCCGGGCCGAGGCATGCGGTCAACAACAGAAACAGTAGCGGTAGTTTGCGCCTGCCGGTCACCGGCTAAGCCTCCTCATCTTTTCGCTCAGCCCCCGCAGCCCCTCGATCTTTCCCTGGGCCTCGATTTTCTCTACGATCCCGTCTACCTGCGCAACCTCCGTATAGAGCCTTAGCGCGGACTTTGCAAGTTGCTCGAAAACGCCCAGGTCGAACGACAACCCTTCGGGGTCGTTCTGCGCCGCGTACTCCCGCGCCAGGACGACGTAGAAATCGCCGAAGTCCAAGAGGTAGCGGTAGTAGTTCTTGCTCTGGCGGTGTTTGGTGACGAGCTGGCTGTAACCCAGGATGCCGAGCTGGTTGCCCTCCCGCAAGCGGTAGCGGTTGAACTCGACGAACATGACCTTGGCGCGGTCGATTCTCTCCTCCTCGACGCGCGCCAGGTATTCATACGGCGTCCCCTGGTATTTGCGGATCAGCGCGTTCCAGGCCTCGACCCGGTCGTCGAGCGCCTTGATGTATTCAAAGGGGTCCTGAGCAGAGACCGGCTGGTCGAGGATCTGTTTGAAGGTTTCCAGCGCTTCGACGTTCTTGGCCGCCTGCGCTCCCAGCTGCCCGTCCAGGCCGGCGACCTTGCGGTAGTGGGCGAGGGCCTGATCGTAGTCTCTCAGCCTCTCATAGGCGGTCGCTTTGCTGAACCCGACGATATCAGGAAACTGCCGGGGATTTTTTTTCTCGTAATCTTCGAGGCGGATCAGCGTCGCCTTCATCACGTTCACGCCGGTCACGTCTTTGGCGATGGGAAAGCGGTAAAGGTCGTCGCGCGACGCGCGTTGGAAGTCCTTCACGATGTCCATCAGATTGGCGGCGGGGACATACTGGGGCTCGGAGGTGATGCGGGTGGAGCAAGCGCTAAGAACCAGCCCCGCCAGGAGCGCCGCGCAAATTTTAGATTTTAGATTTTTCCGCCGGAGGCGGATCAGCCTCTGGCTGAGGATTTTAATTTTCGATTTCAAGACGTTTTCTTCTTACCTCGGGAGGTTTGCTTGACCGCGCGGGGTCTCGATGCAGCCGGACATAACGTCGCGAACTCCCGGCGCGCCCGATTCAAGGCGATTTTTTCCGAAGTCTCGGGGTAAGTCAAGCGAAGAGATAGTCCGGAAGAAATTCTTCTTGTATTACCGGGCGCGGTGATGATAAAAAACACATCTTATGAACATGCTCCGATTCAAGGCAAGCCCGGTTCAGTACGGGCTCATGCTCCTCGGCCTGCTTCTGCTCGCTCCCGCCGCCGGGTTTGTGTCGCAGCAACCCTGGGCGCTCAGTCTCTGGCCCTGGCCGGAGCGCCAGTTGACCTATGTCTTTCTCGGGTCCATCGTTGCGGCCGTGGCCGCCGGCCTCGGCCGGGTCGGCTTTGCCGCCGAATGGGGCGGGCTGGCGGCCGGAGCGCTGGACCTTTTTATCACCGCGAGCGGCGCAGCCTATTTTTTATTTCAAATGCCCGCTCAAAAGAACCAGCCGGACGTTCAGCTCCATGCGTGGGCGGCTCTTTCGATCGGGCTCATCGGCGCGCTGCTCTTCGTTTGGGCCCAGCGCCAGCCCGAGAGCGATCCGTCTCCGACCCCGCCTCCCGTCCTTATCTCCTACGGCGTCTTCGTCGTCCTCTTGTCTTTCGCCGGCATGGCGCTCATCATGAGAGAGTCGGGCATCCTGCCCTGGCGCTTGCGCGCGGCATTTTCTTCCGTGTTGCTGGGTTGGATTTTTATCGGTAATGCGTTCTACTTTCTCTATGCGTTGATATTTCCCCACTGGCGCAACGCGCGCGCGCAACTGTGGAGCCTATTGGCTTTCGTCATGGTAATGTTCCCGTTTTATGTGGCGTACGTGGTGGAGGTGTTCTCCGCTCCACGGGCGCGCAGGCTGAGTCTGGCGATCTCGCTCGTGGCGATGATCTATAGCGCCGCCCTGGCCGCGTGCTATTTATGGCCGTCTCGCTCCGCGCCTCCGCCGGGCGAAGGGGCGGATGCCTCGCCGGGATGACTCGCCCGCGCCCCTATCCTGTTTTAATCAGCGAGTAGAAGAGCACCAGATCGCTGTTTTTGCCGGCGGCGAAATCGTGCGGCGCGCCCCTCGGAATATGGCAGATCGTTCCCCTGCTGAGCGAAATCCTGCGGCCATCGATCCTGAGCCGCCCGCGGCCTTTCAGCACCTGGCAGAGCACGTCCTTGTCCCGATGTTTGATCTGTTTCGCATCGCCCTGTTTTCTCGGACTGAACGAGATCAGGCCGGCGCTCAGCCTCGGCCCATCCACCAGGCTCGTGTAGCGGATTTCCTCGTTGAGCTTTTTGAGGCGCTTGACTGCCTGCTGGATCGTGACAACCTTCATTTCCATCCTGGGCGGGCATGAGGGGGTAGGGCGACCGGCCAGTCGCCCCTACTGTTGCCTTTGGCCTTACGCCTCTCGCCTGCTTATTCTCTGATCGCTTCGAAGATCTCCCGGATGTGCTTCTCCGCTTCGCGTTTCGGCACGCGGCAGGAGCCGACGACGTGGTGGCCGCCGCCGCCGTGTTTTTCCATCAGCGCCCCGACGTTCACTTTGGAGGTCGTGTTGAAGATATTGTAGCCGACGGAGATCGCCGTGGCATTCGCACGCTGGGAATCGTCGCCGATCTTGAGCGAGATGTTGCTCCCCGGGAAGAGCGTGTAGAGCAAAAAGCGGTTCCCGTCAGGCAGATCTTTGACGCCGCGCAGATCGGTCACGATCACGTTGCCCCGTAGGGCGGTGCGCGCGAGCAGGATCTTTTTAAGTTTTTCCTGATCGTCCAGGATCTGGCGGCACCGTCTTGCAATCTCTGGGTCGGCGAGCGTCTGCTCCAACGAAGCCTCGCGCAGGAGCTCGATCAGCTTCATCCAGTAAGGCTCGTCCTCCGGCCGTTTCCCGTCGATGGTCATCGAGATCAGCACGTAGCCTTGCGGGTTGAGAACGTCTTCCCGGGTGAGCAGCGCGGCGTCGATCTTGTCCGTCTCCTCCAGCAGGAACTTGATCCGGTCCGAATTTAACACATCGGGTGTCGGGTGTCGGGTGTCGGGTGTCGGGTTTTGGGGAGGGGAACTCGCAACTCGAGACTCATGATTCGCCACCGAAGTGTAGTACTCGTAGACAACCCGCGCGGCGCTTGGGGCGATGCGAAAGCCGCCCTTGCCGGGAACAATTACCGGGAATTGGGAATTGGGAGTTGGGGGTTGGGAACCCGGAACCCGGAACCCGGAACCCGGCACTCTTATGTGTTTTTCCCATGCGGGCGCGTTGGTGATGTGGTGGTCGAACCACAGCGTGCAGTTCGGATGGTAGGGAAGATTGGCGATGATATCGCCGGGGTGAATATCGACCATGCCGTCCTGCATGAATTTCGGCTCGACGAAGAGAAAAGAATCGACGGCATCCTCCATCAGCGTGACGAGCGCGCCGCAGACCACTCCGTCGAAATCCGCCCGCGTGACCAGTCTCATCGGCCGACGACCTCCTCGAGCGGCGTCGCCGCGAGACCGAAGGCCGCCGCGACGCCTTCGTGCGTGATTTTTCCGTCGTGAGTATTCAGCCCCTTGGCGAGCGCGCGATTGTCTTTAAATGCCCACGGGAATCCTTTGTCCGCGATTTCCAGGCCGTAGGAGAGCGTTGCGTTGGTCAGCGCGTAGGTCGAAGTGTACGGGACGATGGCGGGCATGTTGGTGACGCAGTAATGGACGACGTCTTCTTCCACGAAAATCGGGTGGTGGTGCGTCGTGGGGCGAGAGGTCTCGGCGCACCCGCCCTGATCTATGGCGATATCGACGATGGCCGCGCCGGGCTTCATGATCCGCACCAGAGAACGGGGGATCAGCTTCGGCGCCTTGGCCCCGGGAATCAGCACCGAGCCGATCACCAGGTCAGCGTCGACGACCTCTTCTTCGACGTTAGCGCGGTTCGACATGAGCGTCGTCACGTGGCCGCCCAGGATATCGTGGATGTAGCGGAGCTTCGACGGATTGACGTCGAGCACGCTGACGTAAGCGCCCATACCCGCGGCCACCTGGCAGGCGGCGGAGCCTGCCGCGCCCGCGCCGAGAACGACCACTTTTCCCGGACGCACGCCCGATGCGCCGCCGAGCAGGATTCCCCGGCCGCCGTTTTCCGCCTGGAGGCACCAGGCGCCCACCTGTAGCGACAGGCGGCCGGCGATCTCGCTCATCGGGATGAGCAATGGCAAAGAGCCGTCGTCGAGTTGGATCGTCTCGTAAGCGACCGACGTGACTTTCTTCTTGCAGAGGAGTTTGGTCAATTCTTCGCTCGCGGCGAGATGGAAGTACGTGAAAACAATGAGACCGCTACGCAGATAGTCGAACTCCGACGGCTGCGGCTCTTTGACTTTCATTATGAGGTCCGCGCCGCGCCAGATCTCCTCGGCGGATTCTAAAACTTGCGCGCCGGAGGCCTCGTAAGCCCGGTCGAGGATTCCGCTCGCCGTCCCCGCGCCTTTTTGCACCAGCACCTTGTGGCCGTGGGAGATAAACGCCGAGACGCCGGTCGTGGTGATCGCGACGCGCTTTTCCTCTTCTTTGATCTCTTTCGGAACGCCGATAATCATGGCTGATTCGGTAGTCTAATCTACAGGGCGGGTTATGTCCACAATCGAGACAATCTGACCGTCTTATTTTTATTTTATCGGCGGTCAGATCAGCGCCAGACTGCCCAGGCGAGCAGAATCCAGCCGAGAAGGAATGCGAGGCCGCCGATGGGGGTAATCATTCCGAGCCAGCGCAGGCCGGTCACGCTCAAAAGGTAAAGGGTGCCGGAGAAGACGATCGTGCCGGCGATAAACAGCCAGCCGGCGGCGGTGACGGCCGTTCCGGGCCGGCGGCTCGACGCCCACGCGACGGCGAGCAGCGCGAGCGCGTGATACATATGATAGCGCGCGCCGACCTCGAAGATGGCGAACATCTCCGGCTCCAGCTTGCCCTTTAACCCGTGCGCCGCAAAAGCGCCCAGCGCGACGGCGAGAAAAGCGGAGATCGATCCGGCGGCGAAAAAGAAACGGTCCATGATTAGCTTTCAATTGCGAGAGTTTCTATTGGACGAAAAGGACGGAAACGCGCAGTTCCCGAGTGAGCAGCTCGAAGTCAGCAACGTCGGCCGTCACCACGGTGGCTCCGTGGCGGCGAGCTGTTAGCGCAATCAAAGCGTCGTTTTGGAAGTCTCGCCGCTTCCCCGTTTCCCACCCTTTTTTATCTCCGATCTTGCGGATGATTCCTCCCGCTTGCCACCAATCTTCGGCCGTAGGCTCCCAGCGGGTCGGCGCTATCCGAGATAGATTTGACACCAACTGTTCGGCATCGGGAGTGTGGGCTCCTCGGCGCAGTTCCGACAACACCACTGCCGACTGGCGAACGATGTAGGCTTGCCGGACTGTTTCCAGCGCTTCGCCGTAGTATCCTCGCTCCCAGTGGTCGATATAGATGTTGGTGTCCAGGATCGCGAAGCGCATGCTAGGACCTTTGGAGACTCCCCGGCTTAAGAGTGCGGCGGCTCTTCTTCATGAATTCCCAAAACTCTCCCATCTCCGCAATTCTCTCGACCGACAAACGGATGACCTCGGCCCCGGTTTTCACGCCAAGCGCCTTCTTAGCTCGCCGCAGCGTGCTTTCGTCCACAAAGAAAGACTTCCTCTTCAGTTTGGCGCGCATAGAATTGCGACCTCCGCCGATGACGTGCTCTAACGAGCATACATCGTAGTTCAAACAGGCATACTGTGCAAGGCTCGCAAAGGTTGACACAGTTAACCGCGTAGTGAAAGAATCTAGCTGCTTGGCGGGCGTGCATCGAACGGAGGCCGTATGGCTGTCTTGGAGAATGTGGTTGTGCCGAAGAATTCCGGCAAAGCGTTTATCGTGAAGAAAGGACAAAAATTGCGCGTGGCGGGGGGTGCGCCGGCAGTGCGGAGAGAAATACTTCGGTCTCCCGTGTGAGGCTGCAGGGCCGATTCTGAGTCCATAGGGTCCCAGACAGTCAGCCGATCGAAGACGAGCTCCCTAAGTTCCTGCTCGTCCGGGTCCACATAATAGACTACCGCCGACTGTCCGCAAACTCTCTATCCCAATACAGGATGGTGATCTCCAACGCCGCCTCTCTTGCGTCGTTCTCGCTCGTCTGTTGGCGCCAATTCGTGGTGACGTGGGTGGGATCGATGCCTTTCCCGACAAGATAGTTCCTGACTAGAGCAGCGACGCTCTCAGGAGGAGACTGGCTGCGCTGACCGAGCTTGGCCCCGGAGGTGTAGGCTCTTAGGTCAACACTGTTGTCCAGGTTCTCGCTGAGAAAGAGGACCAAGCGATCCAATATCTTTGCTCCGTCCGGCTTTATCTGGGTTTGATTAAGGTCGAAAAGTGCGTCGTCAAGGACAAAGGTCCTCGGAGTCTGGACCAACTCGCTTGGAGAGGCTGCCCAGAGCCAGCCCGACTCTATCCAGGCTACAATGAAGGCAATCAGCCACACGGTTCTTATGGGTTGCGCGTTTTTAGTCATCTCCGTCTTCCTCTGTTGCCTTTCATCCCTCTGGTTTCCAGATCCAGCCTAATACTCAGACCGTTGCCGTCTCAGCCGCCCGATCTCTCCACGTTGGTGCTCTTCCTCCTGCTCATCGGCGCCTCTCTTGACCTTGCAGTCAGTGCCGCCTTCTAGAAATCGCTGGAAATCAGTCCCGAGTTGTAGAAAAGATCGATGAGCATATAGGAGACCAGTTTGTTGGCCTCCTTTTCGTCCTCCACGAATGAAAGGGCCTCTTCGGTTAGCGCCGCGATCAACTCACCCACAGCGGTTTGGGTGATTATCTTTTCTTGTTTCGCTTCCATCTTTATGAATCCCGGACACTTTCTCCTTCTTTGGAGCGCCTAAAGGCACTTGGAGAAGTTTTAGAGCAACGGCCATGCCAGCCTAGAAATATCAATCAGATCACATAGTTATAAGACGCTTGCCAGCTGGAGGTAGACAAAAAGTATTATGGGTGGGGAAAATTTACTCGTTTGGACGGGGGGCCGGCGAGGTGCTTGCCGGGTTGTCAAGCTAATATGTATCCTTTATTTCAAATTGGATTGCGTGGCGCTCAAGTCGAATGCGCGGACGTTGACAGCGCTCGCAGCATCATGGACAATCTTTCCGCTTGGCAGGCGTGAATCGAGGGGAGGCTGTATGGCTGTCTTGGAGAATGTGGTTGTGCCGAAAAATTCCGGCAAAGCGTTTATCGTGAAAAAAGGCCAAAAATTACGCGTGGCCGGAAGAACGGTGGTCGATTTCGTCGCGTTCAATCTGCACAACCTGAGAGAAAGATTCGATCAGGCGCGGACCAAGACCAATCAGGTCAAAATATTTATCAGCGCGGGCGACCAGCTGATCTCGAAGCTCAACAATCCGCTGCTCACGATCGTCGAGGATACGTTCAAAGAGGGCAGCCACGATTTACAGAAGGGGATGTGCAGCAAAACGAGATTCGAGCTGGTGGCCAAAGGATTGGCGCAGAGAAAGTTCGCGGAAGGAGTCGATATGAACCCGCAGAGGCCGGAAGACATTCCCGATCACGGCTGCTGGGAGAATTTGAGCGAAGCGTTAAAACCCTGGAATATCCCGCCGGAAGATATCCCCAGCCCGTTCAACATTTTTCAGACCATGCGCATCGATCCCGACACGGGCGCGATGTTCGACACGATGATTCGCCCGGAAACCGAAGCCCACGTTGACTTTCGAGCGGAGATGGACTGCCTGGTCGGCGTGAGCGCCTGTCCCCAGTCGGGAAGGGGAGAGCCGGTCCGGGTGGAGATATTCGACGGCTAACATCGCGCAAAAAACAGTGATGGCAGTCAGAATCATACGTAAAGCGTGGCCGCTTCTCGGCGCGCTGGCGGCGCTCTCATCCTGCATCGCATCGGCCCCGCCGGTCCGGGTGCGAGTGGCCTATCAACGGCCTGCGGTCGAGCTCTATGCGTTCGAGCATTTTAATTCCAGCGACGGGAAGCCATGTCCTCGGCTTGAGGCGGGCGCGGGGGCGCCCGAGCTGGCCGCCGTGCCGATCGTCTCGGTGCAGTCTCCGCCGGAGCGGCTGTCCGAGAAGTTTCACGAGGCGATCATGGAGGCCGAGGCGCGCTACGAGAAAAAGGAATTTAAGCAGGCGGTGGAGTTGCTGGAGCCGGTCTATCGGGCGGAGCCCGGGAATCGCTTTGTCATAGAGACCTACGCCAGAAATCTCTTTCGGCTGGGCGACTACCGCCGCAGCATGGAGCTTTACAGCGGCCTGGTCAAAGGGTTGGACGAAAAAAAGAGTTGCCGGGCCAAGCTCCTCATCGACCCGTGGTTCATGGATGCCTATTGGAAAAAAGGGCTCATGCACCTGGCTCTGCGGGAATGGCGACCGGCGGCGTTCGAGATCAGCCGGGCCTATAACAACCTGAACCACCCTGTCCTCGTCGACCAAGCTCTCAGCTACCTGACCGCGGCGTTCTTCAATCTCGGCGACCACGATGTGGCCTGGTACTACTCCCAACAGGCCCTGCGGCACAATCCTAAGAACCAGTACGTGCTGAAATACATCGAAGCGATGAATCTCGGCGTAAAGAAGTAAGCGGGCGGTTGAAAGAGGGCCATCTACCGTCAGCCCGCCCGGAAATCTCTCTCCGGGCCGACGCGATACGTCGATGTTACGCTGCGGCTAATAAATGAGAGTAGCTGGGAGGTACGATTGATGCTCCTCGTCCCACGCATCGGCCCTCCGAGAGACCCCCGGGCGGGCGGTAGTGATGGTTAAGGCTGGAGTACCGACGCGATGGAGTACTGCGTTTAAAACCCATTGCTCCAATGGTCCAATGATCTATTGCTCCATTCCTCCATTTCCCCTTCATCCCCACGGACCCAGAAACGGCTCTCCGTTGTACGTGTCGGACATCGGCTCAACCGTCTCCGGCCAGTCGCCATTCGTGACGGCGCGGCGTGACTCTTTGGGCCGGGGCTTTCCGTCCCATCCGACCTGCTCCATATAATAGTAAAGCTTGACGCAGTGGCCGTCGGGGTCGAGGAAGTGCGCCGCGTAGTCGATGCCGGGGTAGAGATCCGGCGGCACGGCGCTGGTCGCGCGCACGCCGTGTGAGGAGAGAAAGCGTACGGCGTCGCGGAGCTGCTGATAGTTGGCGAGTTGAAGCCCGAGCGACATCGAGGTGGAGTGCGAGCTTAAGCCGAGCAGCTCGCGCAGTGCGAGGGGATAGAGCGCGAGCGAGTGATGCTCGGTATTCTGGCGGAGAAAGAGGCAGCGGTGGCCGCGCCAGCGGACCTCTTCGGTAAGCAGAAAGCCGAGCTTCTCTCGGTAAAACGTCTCCGCCGCTTCCAGGTCGCGGACAAAAAGCTCCACGGGGCCGAGGCGCGTGATCTTGAAAGGACGGGGCAAGAGAACTCCGTCCACGTCGTAGGTCGCGGGGAGCTGCTCGATGTAACGGTAGCCGGAAGTGGGATCGACGCCGCGCTTGAGCGCGTCCTGGACTTCGTCGCACTCCGAGATCTGCGGCAGCTCCGGCGGCTTGTCGAACTCGCGGTCGTACATCGCCTTGGGCTTGCTGTGGCCGTTCCAGCCGATCTGCTCGATCCCGTAATACAGTTCGTTCAGATGGTCGTCGGGATCGAACAGGTAGGTGTGCCAGTTGGAGCCGGGCATATCGCGCCCCGAGCGCTGGAGTTTGACGCCTTGCTCGTTGAACCATCGAATCGCGTTCCCGACCTCGCGCAGGCTGCCCACCTGCCAGGTGATCTGGTTGATCGTCACCCCGGGAGCGTCATGCCGTCCCAGCGCCTCGCGCACCCGTTTGTTGAACAGGACCAGCGCGTGGTGGTCGCCGCCGTAGCGCGTAAAGTAGCCTCGCGGATCGCCCGTGCCGGAGAGTTGGCCGGGTTTCGTCGCGCGCGCCGAGTAGTCGAGAACGTCCGAGATGCGAAAGCCCAGCAGATCGGTGTAGAACCGGATGCCGTCGTCTATGTTGACGAGGTTGAAGCCGAAGTGGCCGAGCCGCCGAATCTTAAACGGCCGATCGAGCAGCACTCCGCCGACGTTATATTTCGTTTTCTCCGAGGCTTTCATGGGTCACCCTCAACGAAAATTTTGAATTTTCAAAATTCAAAACTCAAAATTCAACATTAACCTCTTAAATTACGGCTCGTAAATCGAGAGATCGACCGGCTTGCCGCCGACCGGCATGTCGGGGCAGGCGCTGAGCGCGACGAGCAGGTCCATCTCCGCCCGGAACTCCACGTAACTTCCCGGCTTCGCCCTGACCGTCGTGTGCTCCATCTTGCCGGTCTTTCCGTCGATGATCATGTGTTGATTCAAGTTAAACGGGCTCGGAATATCTTCCGGAGCGATGCCATAGGGCTCCAGAGCGCGCGCGAGGTTTTCGTAACAGCCGTGGTCGGGAACCTCTTCCTCCTTGTAGTCCCTATGATAGTACTCCCGCAACCTTCCCTCTTTTTTGGCGAGCTGGAAGCGGTAGCCGCTGCACATCCCTTTTTGCAGGTCGTGCGTCCCCTCGCGGTTGGTGTTCTCGACGATCGTCATCATGTGCTGGTTGTTGCGGCCCATCAGCTTGTCGCCTGTCGTGATGAAAATCTTGCCGTTGTAAACTTTGGTCCGCGCCTGGTCGAAGCGCTCTTTGAGATTTTGCAGCCGGAAGCAGACGAAATCGACCGTCGTGGTCGCGGCGATCCGAAGCAGCTGTCCCTGCTTCATCTCTCCCGCCCATCCCGTATTGTAAGGCAGGTGTTTTTCCAGCACTTTCTTCATCGCCGGTCTCCTTTCTTCATCGAACCGTAAAGTCCCTCATTCATATCGGACTTTGAGCCGGTTTGAAACATCCGCCCCGTTGTGTCATTAATCAGCTCGAATTCATTCGTAAGGAGGCCTTTTATGACCAGGCTATTCGGAATCCTTTCGGTTCTGGCGCTGTTTGTCATGCTAGGCTCCGGCTGCACGGCTCTCACCGGAGAGACGCTGGGGCAGAATATCGACGACACCAACCTGACGGCGACCGTGAAAGCCAAGCTCGTCGCCGACAAGGCGTCGAACCTCACGCGGGTGGAGGTCAACACGACCAGAGGGGTGGTTCACCTGACGGGCGTCGTGGACAATGCCGCGCAGCGGGCGCGGGCCGAGCAGATAGCCTCGCAGGTCGGCGGCGTCAAGAGCGTAGTCAACAACCTTCAGACACGCTAGCAGGCTGGTGAAAAACCTTCCGTTCACCCTTCGACGGGCTCAGGGCGAACGGAAGAAGGGCTGAAAACACTGAAGATTTTCCGTTCGTGCTGAGCTGGTCGAAGCACGAGAATCACTTTTTCAGCAACCTGCCAGGGCGCTCATCGAAGCATCCAGGCCCTTCAATGGAAGGAGAATAGCCATGAGGCAGACCGCCGTTGCTTTCTTTCGTTTTTTCCCGATCTTCAGCCTCGTAATTCTCAGCGCCTCCGGCTTTGCCGCCGAAGCTCCCTTTTACAAGGGTAAGACGCTCACCATCCTCATTAACTATGCCGCGGGCGGCCCCACCGACATTGAAGGCCGGCTCATCGGCCGTCATCTGGCAAAGCATATTCCCGGCGAGCCGCTGGTCGTGGTCAACAACATGGCGGGCGCCGGCGGCGTCGTCGGCAACAACTACCTCGGAGAGGTGGCCAAGCCGGACGGCCTGACGATGGGCTTCTTCACCAGCCAGTTTTTCAATCTCTTGACCGCCGATCCGACATTGCGAGTCGATCTCGGCAAGTTCGTCTACATCGCGAGCATCGAAGGAGTCGCCGTCGCCTATGCCCGCAAGGACCTGCCGCCGGGATTAAAAGAGCCGCGCGACATCGTAAAAGCGCAGGGTCTCAGGGCGGGCGGGCTCAGCGTCAATAGCTCCAAGGATGTCCGCTTTCGCTTGCAGCTCGACCTCCTGGGCGTTCCGCATCAGTATGTCACCGGCTATAACTCCAATTCTGTCGCTCGGCTGGCCGTGGAGCGCAACGAGATCCAATTCTTCACCGAGGGGATGCCGGCCTATCGCTCGGTCATCGAGCCGAACATGGTTAAGAACGGCGTGGTGATCCCGCTCTATCATGATGAGCTGGTGACCGCCGACGGAGAAGTTCTGTCCAGCACCGAGGCGCCCGATCTGCTCACCTTCGCCCAACTCTATCAGCAGATCAACGGCCGGCTTCCGTCCGGGCCGCGCTGGGAGGCGTTGAAGGTCGTCAACATGGGCCAAATCATGCAGCGCGTCGCGCTGCTCCCGCCCGGATCGCCGCCCGCGGCGGTCGATGCTCTTAAACAGGCCTTTACGTCGCTGCTCAAGGACCAGGAGTTTGCCGCAGAGTTCAAAAAAGCCACCCGCTCCGATCCGCGATACAGAATCGGCATGGACGGCGCAAAGCTGGCGGCCAGGCTCGTCCAGGCGCCGGCCGAAGTAAAGAACCTGATTCGACAGTACACGGAGCCGAAGAAGTAAGAGAGGTCGGCTTTCAGATCGCCCGTTCGCCATTCTGCGGCGCAGGGTCGCAGTCATCCCGGCGGCCCAGGCCAATGATTTTTTTCCATTTGACAACGAACCTATGTTCCAATAGGTACTGCCACTAGGCAGTCAGGGAATGTGATATGGCTCATAGATTTAATATAGTCTGTGCCTTGGCCGCGATTGTGCTCGCCGCCGGCTCGGCGCCGGCCCAGGAGCGAATCACTTTTCTCTACCCCAGTCCGGCCGGCAATTTCTTCGATATCTCCGAACACGGGTTTCAGAACGTCAAACCGCTCAAAGGCAAATAACACCGGCATCAGGAGGGTCAGCGAATGGAAGCGCAAAGTTCGGCAGCCTACGAGAGAATGGACAGCACGGCGGAGCGGATGGACACGCCCTACGATCAGTGGGCTGCGTCTCAGGGAATCGACGTGGTCAAGGGCTTCGGCGTCGAGAATGTTTACGAAGTGCCGCTTAAGTGGTGGGAGCGGATGGGCGGCTACGGTGTTATTATCAACCTTGAAGGGACCGCCTATCTCGACGACGCCTACGTTTGCAGTATCCCGGCGGGCAAGGGGCTCCGGCCGCAGCGCCACCTCTTCGAAGAGCTGGTCTATATTCTCGAAGGCCGCGGCGCGACGACGGTGTGGCAGGAGAACGGGCCGAGGCAGAGCTTTGAGTGGCAGAAGGGGAGTCTTTTCGCCATCCCGTTGAACGCGTCGTACCAGCACTTCAACGGCCAGGGCGACCGCGAGGCGCGTATCATCTCCGTGACCACTGCGCCGCTGGTCTTTAACCTGTTCCACAGCGAAGATTTCATCATGAACAATCCCTATGCATTCTCCGACCGCTTCAACGGCCAGGAAGGCTACTTCGCCGGCCGCGGGAGGCTCTACAAAGACCGCGTGCTGGAAACCAACTTCGTCGCCGATGCGGTCAACATCGAGCCGATCGCCTGGCACGAGCGCGGCAAAGGCAACCGCACGATCTTCTTCGAGCTGGCGCAGTGCACGATGGGAGCGCACGTCTCCGAGTTTCCCATCGGTTTCTACAAAAAGGCGCACCGCCACGGGCCGGGGGCGCACGTCATGATCCTCACGGGACAGGGCTATTCGTTCATGTGGCCGGAAGGAACGGAAAGAATGCGATTCGACTGGAAACCGGGCTCGCTCGTGGTTCCGCCGGAAGACTGGTTTCACCAGCACTTCAACTCGGGCAGCCAGCCGGCGCGCTACCTCGCGCTCAAAATGCTCAGCCGCCGCTACAAGCTGGCGCCGGGCAAGATCAAGTCCGACGTCTCGATAAAAAAAGGCGGCCAGCAGATCGAATACGAGGACGAGGACCCCGACATCCGGCGCATTTTCGAAGCGTCGTGCGCCAAGGCGGGCGCGACGGTGATGATGCCGCCGAGATGAGGCTAGGGGCGCGCCCTCTGTAGGGGCGACCCCCCTGTGGTCGCCCGAAAACCGGGCAGGCACGGGGGCCTGCCCCTACAATGACTGCCGAATCACAGGCTTCTTTGACAGCATTCTCGCTTTCCTTTAAAAACTTTGGTTGATTCAACTAAGGGCGGAAGGGGGATTCCGATGCTCAAACCGATAGGACTCAGCCACGGCCACTACGAGTGCCGCTCTCTGGCCGAGACGCTGCCGATTTTTACCGAGATCTTGGCCCTCGAGGTGCGCGAGCGCACCAACGGGCAGGCGGTTCTCAAGCATCCCAATACGGATTGGCTGCTGGTCGTTCACGAGGGCGGACCCGACGCGCGTAACAAGCCGCACAACAACCACTACGGCTTCCGCGTCGCGCACCACGAAGAGATCGAGGGGGCGTGGAAATATCTCGAAGCGAACAAACAAAAGTACGGCATCAAAATGGTCACCAAGCCCCACGAGGCCCACTTCGCCTATTCCGTTTACTTCAAGGAGCCCGGAGGCAACGACCTGGAGATCGAATACTACAATCCGCGAGCCGCCGAGCACGGCCGCGCGATCGCCGCGCCGCACTGGAAAACGACGCTCGTAGAAGAGCGCTTTCCGGGGCGCGGCTACGTTCCGCAAGCGATGACGCACGGCACGCTGCAGTGCGACGAAAAGGCGCCGAGCGACAAGTTCTACGAGCAGGTGTTAGGACTCAAGATCGTGGGCGGCGGGCGGCAGTCGAGCTACATCAGGCACCCGTCCACTCCCTGGTACATCGTCGTGCTGCCGGGAAGACAGCGCGAACATCTTGCGCCCGTAAACCGCTTTACTTTAAAAGTGGCGACGGCGGATGAAGTCGAACAGGCCCATCGCGAGTTCAAATCCAACGGGGCCAACCTCGGAATCACGGAGGTCTGGGATCTGGAGCAAAAGAACGGCCAGATCTCTTTTATCTTCAGCGATCTCGACCGCAACTGGTGGGAAGTAACGGCGACCGTGTGACGACAGGCCGCTGAAAAAGGCCTACCTACCGTCCACCCGCCCGGAAATCTCTCTCCGGGCCGATGCGATACGTCGATGTTGCGCTGCCCCTACGATGTCTGAGTTGCCCCGTAGTACGATTGGCACTTCGCGTCCCACGCATAGGCCCTGCGAGAGACTCCCAGGCGGGTGGGGGACGATAGTTTCGTTTGACCTGCCTCGCTCGACATACGCGCTCTCGAACACAAGCCACAAGCCGCTCGCGGGGTTGCGAGCTGCGGAAAAACTTCCCGCAGGCCGCTCAAAAAGGTCCCAGATACAAGGCGCGCGAAGGTCCGCGAGCGGAGGCGTACTTTTTAGTACGTTGACGCGAAGCGGGCCGAGCGCAACGCCGTAGATGGGCCTTTTTCAGCGGCCTGCTACTCCAGCTTGCCGCGCAGCCATTTGAGGATAGTCGGAAACGTCTCCGGCGTGTTGCCCATGTGGCCGCCGGGAAAGAAGCGCGCCGCCTTCGGCTCGCCGCTCTCCAACAGAAGATAAAAATCCTCGATCGGCACCTGCTTGTCCTCTTTCCCGTTGACCAGCAGCATCGGCGCGCAGGGTTTGTCCAGCCAGCCCTGATCTTTAAGAGAAAGCGCGGGCATGGCCCGGACCAACTCCTCGAAGGTCCGTTTCCCGAACAGGTTCGCGCGCGCCTCGATCAGGTCGAACAGATAAGAGGGCGCGTTGCGCGATTTTTCCTGCCACTCCGGCTGGAAAAAATAGTGAATGCCGCCGCCCCAGTTGACCGCCGCGCGCACCCGCTCGCGGTCAACATGAGCCACCTTTGTCGCCCAGTAGCCGCCGAAGCTCGATCCCACGACGGCGATGCGGCCGGCGTCGACCTCCGGCCGGGCGCAGAAGTAGTCCAGCGCGGCGCTGTAAACCTTGTGGGCTTCAGGCGACGCGAGCATCGGGCATTCGCCCGTGCCGGGACCGTCCATGACGAAGCAGCCCCAGCCATCGCGGAGAAAGGCCTCCGCGAACGAGTGGCGCTCCTCTTTCCAGCCGTCGATGCCGCCCCAATGGAGAATCAGCGGCGCCGGCCTCTTCGCCGGCAGGCGAAGATAGCCGACGACGGCTTTGCCTTCGAACGGGATCGCCACTCGCTCCAACGGCGGATCGAAGAAGCGCGCCGCCGCCAGATACATCTCGCGCGTCTTGCGATAGGCCTCCATCTTGCCCGGCGAGCTGGGAAATGGGTGGCGGCCGATCCCGTAGTAAGTGTAAGCTTTGAGATAAGCTTGTTTGATCTTTTGCGGGTCGCCGCTTTTCTCTTCGGCCCGCGCCTTCTCCTCCCAGCGGGCGCCGAGCCTGCTCCAGGCGGCGGCCCACGGTTCCGGCTCGACGCCGTTCAACGACGCGAGCGCCTCTTCGGATTCGTTCTTGTCGGCGAGCACGAAAGGGGCGCGGTGGCCGATGCGGCTGCGAATATCCTCTTTGATCTCTTCTAGAGTTCGCGGTCTGTCCATGCTTTCACCCCTACGTCGAAATATCCTGCAGAAACCACTCCGTCGGCAACTCCCGGCCCAGATGTCGTTCGCGCGCGCGCTTCAACACAAACGCTCCGGCTACCGAAAACTGGACCCCGTGCCCCTCGTTGTTGGCAAAATAGGTTTTCTGGCTGTCGTTGGTCCGCCCTTCGGCTTTTTCCGCGCAGAGATCGGCGAGCGTGATGTCGGAAGGAAGGTCCCGTTCATCCTTTCCTCCCATCGCCATCGGCGCGCCCGGCCGCTCCCGCACTATTTTTTCAGGGCGGAACTGCGGGCCGAAGCCGCGCTCGTGGACCACGGCGATGTCGAAAACTCCCAGCGGCCCTCTCCCGACCTCGCCGAAAGGCCGCGCGCTGCTCAGAAACATTCCCTCCTCGATCCATTCGCCGCGGACGAACGGCCGCGACGCATCCGTGCAGCAGCAGACGATATCGCTCTCGGCAAAGGCGTCTTCGATCTTCTCCACCGGCCGCATCTCGACCCCAAGTTTAATCTCGTTATCGCGCGCAAAGGCCTTGCGGCTTTCGGCGCGCAAGCTGAAGACCTTGATCCGTTTGATCGGCCGGATGGCGCACATCGCTTCGGCGTGGCTGCGCGCCTGATTGCCGGCGCCGATCAGTCCTAAAACGGATGAGTCTTTCCGGCTCAGATACTTTCCCGCGACGGCGCTCGTCGCGCCGACGCGCATCACCTGAAGGTAGCCGTCGTTGAGAATGCCGTCGAGCTCTCCGGTGTGAATGTTGTAGAGCAGAGCGAGGCCGCAGTAGAGTCCGGGCTTGGAGGCCCATTTGGTCGTGCGATCGCCTTGGCCGTCGAGCCACTCGTTGACGTCGGAGCGCAGGCGAATCGCATGGTAGCCGCTCTTGATCACCGTGCCTTCGAAATTCGCGAAAACGTACGTGCGCCCTTCCCCCGTAGGGACGATGACGTTGCTGCGCCTGCGGTGCGCCGCGCGTCCAAGGCCGTGCTCGCGATAGCCGTCGTCGAGCAGATCGATGCAGTCACGCATGTGGATAAGTTGGGCGATTTCGGCGTTGTTCAGCAACAGAGTCATGGGGTGGTCTCCCGTCAAGCGTCCCGCGAAAATCCGGGCTGGGGCGAATCTACCGACCCCGACGGCGAGTTGTCAAGGCAGGCTCTTTACAAAGAAAAAAATTCCTGTATAGAGTCTTTAACTCGTCGGGAGAAATCATGGGAACGATCATTGACGGCAAGGCCGTCGCGAAGGAAATTCAGAAAGAGGTCAGAGAGGAAGTCGAAGGGCTCAAGCGGCGCTGGGGCATGGTCCCCGGACTCGGCGTCGTGCTGGTCGGCGACGATCCCGCCTCGCATCTCTACGTGAAAAACAAGGAAAAGGCCTGCAAGGAAGTCGGCATCCGCTCCGAGGAGCATGTGCTTCCCGCCACCGCTTCGGAAAAAGAGCTTCTCTCCCTCATTCATAATTTAAATCGCGACAAAGAGATTCACGGCATTCTCGTCCAGCTGCCGCTGCCGGCCCATATCCGCTCGGAGAAGATCCTGGAGGCGGTGTCGCCGCACAAAGACATCGACGGCTTTCATCCGGTCAACCAGGGACTCCTGCTCTCGGGCGGCGAAGGATTTCAACCCTGCACGCCGATGGGCATCATGAAGCTGTTGGATTCGGTCGGCTGCGACCCCAAGGGAAAAAACGCCACGGTGGTGGGGCGCAGCAATATCGTCGGCAAACCGGTCGCGTTGATGCTGCTGGCGCGCCACGCGACCGTGACGATCTGCCACTCGCGCACGGCGCATCTGAAAGAGGAGGTCGGCCGCGCCGACATCCTGGTCGCGGCGATCGGCAAGGCCGGTCTCATTCGCGGCGATTGGATCAAGCCCGGCGCCGTGGTGATCGACGTCGGAGTCAACCGGCTCCCCAGCGGCAAGCTGGCGGGCGACGTGGAATTCGACAGCGCCAAGGAGCGCGCCGGATGGATCTCGCCGGTTCCCGGCGGAGTCGGGCCGATGACCATCTGCATGTTGCTCTTCAATACGTTAAAAGCGGTGAAAGAGTCGCTCAGGCGCGAGACTTGAAGCGAATCGTGTGAAACCCGCAGCCACCTCTCAGCCCCAGCGGCTCAAACGGACTCCGCTTTACCCGGTCCATCGGCGGCTGGGAGCGAAGGTGGTGGAATTCGGCGGCTGGGAAATGCCGGTTCAGTACGGCGGTCTGATCGACGAGCATATGGCGGTCCGCACCCGGGCCGGGCTGTTCGACGTGAGCCATATGGGGGAAGTGGAAGTCCGCGGCGCGAAGGCGTTGGATCTCTGCCAGAGTCTTACCGCCAACGACGTCTCCCGGATCAAGCAGGGGCAGGCGCAATATAATCTGTTGCTCAACGAGAACGGCGGGGTGGTCGACGATATCGTGATCTACCGCCTCGAAGCGGACCATTTTTTCATCTGCGTGAATGCGTCCAACACGGACAAAGATTTCGAGTGGATTCGGCGGCGCGCCGGAGATCAAGCGCAGGTCGAGGATACCAGCTCCCGTTACGTCCAGCTTGCGCTCCAGGGGCCGCTGGCGGAAAAAATTCTACAGCGGTTGACGCCGCTCGGTCTTAGAGAGATCAAACCGTTTCATTTCGCCTTCGGCGAAGTCGCCGGCATCCACTGCCTGGTGGCGCGCACGGGTTATACCGGCGAGGACGGCTTTGAGCTGTATTGCGATCCCGCCGAGGGCGAGAGGCTATGGAACGCGCTCATGGATGGAGGAAAAGAAGACGGTCTTAAGCCGGCGGGCCTCGGCGCCAGGGACACGCTTCGCCTTGAGCCGGCGTATCCGCTTTACGGCCATGAGCTGGACGATTCCACGACGCCGCTTGAGGCGCGCCTGGAATGGGTCACGAAGTTCTCCAAGGGATCTTTTTTGGGGCGCGACGCGCTCGTTAAGCAGAAAGAGCAGGGCGTCAAGCGCCGGCTCGTGGGTTTGGAGATGACGGAACCGGGGATCGCCCGCGGCGGCTATCCGATTCTCAAACAAGGCGAGACGATCGGCCGGGTGACGAGCGGCACAAAGTCGCCCACCTTGGGACGGGCGATCGCCATGGGTTACGTGCGGACGGAGCACTCTGAGGTTGGCAGTCCCGTCGAAGTCGAGATTCGCGGGCGGGCGGTCGGGGCGCGGGTTGTCGCGTTGCCTTTCTATCGTCGTCGGCCGGTCGGCTAAAAACCACAGGGAGGAGAGTCATGGAAGTTCCTGAGGGATTGAAATATTCCAAAGAGCACGAGTGGGTGCTCGTCGAGGGGAACGTCGCGATCATCGGCATTACCGAGTACGCGCAGCAAGAGCTGGGCGATATTGTCTACGTCGAGCTGCCGGAAGCAGGAGAGAAGGTGGTGAAGGACGATGCCTTCGGCGTGGTGGAGTCGGTCAAGGCCGTCTCCGATGTCTATGCGCCCGTGGGCGGAACGGTCCTCGAAGCCAACGACGCCCTGCCCGACAGTCCTGAGACCGTGAACGACGATCCGTATGGCGACGGGTGGATGATCAAACTGGAGATGAGCGATAAGGACGACCTCAAAGATTTAATGACTGCTGAAGAATATGCCGAGTATGTCGCGCAGCAAAAGGGCGAGGACGAGGATGAGGACGACGGGGAAGAGGAGGAGGAAGAGGACGAGGACGAGAAGAAATAAGCCGCTGCATGCGATACACGCCCCACACGCCATCCGATAAAGCCGAGATGCTCCGGGAGATCGGCCTGAGCGAGGTTGAGCAGCTGTTCGATCACCTGCCCGCCGCCCTTCGGGATAAGGCGCAGATCGCGCTTCCGCCGGGGCTTTCCGAAACCGCCGTGAAGCGGCGCATGGCTGCGCTCGCCGCCAAGAACGGCACGGCTGAGGACTGGAGCCTCTTTCTCGGCGGCGGCATTTATCATCACGCCATTCCGAGCGCGGTCGATGCCGTCATCTCGCGCTCGGAGTTCGCGACCTCGTACACGCCCTATCAACCGGAAGTGAGCCAGGGCACGCTTCAGGCGATGTTCGAATTCCAGACGCTTATCTGCCAGCTCACGGGCATGGAGGTGGCCAACGCGGGTCTCTACGACGGCGCATCGGCCGCGGCGGAGGCCGTGCTCATGGCGCGCCGCCTCCAGGAAGGGAAGCATCGGGTTTTCGTCTCGCGGGCGCTCCATCCCCAGTACCGCCAGGTCATCGCGACCTATGTCAAGAATCTCGTGGATGTCGAGTTGGTGGAGGTTCCCTTCACCGGGCGCGGCGGCATCGACCCCGAGTTTCTCGCTCGGCAAGTCGATGAGCGGGCGATGTGCGTGGTGCTGGGCTATCCCAATTTTTTCGGCGTGATCGAAGATCTCGCTCCGATCCGCGCGCTGTGCGACCGTTCCGGCGCGCTTCTGGCGACGGTGACGACGGAGCCTCTCTCGCTGGCGCTGCTGAAGCCGCCGGGGGAGTCGGGCGCCGATATCGCCGTCGGGGAAGGGCAGAGCCTCGGGGTGCCGATGGCTCTGGGCGGCCCGGGCTTCGGATTTTTTGCCTGCCAAAAAAGATTTGTGCGGAGCATGCCGGGGCGGCTGGCGGGCCAGACCGTGGACAGCGAGGAGCGCAGGGGCTTTGTGCTGACGCTCGCGACGCGCGAGCAGCACATCCGGCGCGAGAAGGCGACGTCGAACATCTGCACCAGCCAGACCCTGTGTGTGCTCGCCTCGACGGTCTTCATGGCGATGCTCGGCAAGAGCGGCATGCGCCGCATGGCGGAGGTCAACGCGCGGCGCGCCCACCGGGCGCGCGAGCGGTTGGTCAAGGAAGCCGGACTCGCGCCGGTTTTTTCCGGCCCGTTTTTCAACGAGTTTGTCCTCAAAGCAAAGGGGCTTTCCAGGCTCCAGGAACGGTTTGCCGCGAAGAAGATCGTTCCGGGAATTCCCTTGGCCGAATTTTATCCCGAGCTTCAGGATTGCCTTCTCATTTGCGTCACCGAGATGAACGAGGAAGAGGAGATCGAACAGCTTGCAAGAACATTCGGCGAAGGCTAAGGCTCCCGCCACTGTCCCTTTAATGTTCGAGAGCGGCTCGCCCGGCAGGACCGGCTTTTTCTGGCCCGAAGAGGCGGGCCCGACCGGGCTGCCTCAAGAGCTGCTCCGCGACGAGATTCCCGGCTTCCCGGAGCTTGGGGAGCTGGAGGTGCTGCGCCATTTTACGCGCCTCTCCCATCTCAACTTCGGCATCGAGAGCCAGTTCTACCCGCTCGGCTCCTGCACCATGAAATATAATCCCAAGGTCAACGAGGCGGTGGCGCGCCTGCCCGGTTTTTCGCTGATCCATCCGCTGGCGCCGCCGGCGCTCCTGCAAGGCGCGTTCGAGCTTTTGTTCGGGCTCGAGACGGCGCTGGCCGAGATCGCCGGCATGGATGCCGTCACGCTGCAGCCGGCCGCTGGCGCGCAGGGCGAGCTGGCCGGGCTGATGCTCGTGCGCGCCTATCTTTCGGAGAAAGGAAACCCGCGCCGGAAAATCATCGTTCCCGACACGGCTCACGGGACCAACCCGGCCAGCTCGACGCTCTGCGGCTACGATGTCGTGCAGATCAGGTCGAACGATCAGGGAATGGTCGCGCCGTCGGCGGTGGCGAAGGTCATGGATGAAAGCGTCGCCGCGCTGATGCTCACCAATCCCAACACGCTCGGCATCTTTGAAAAAAATATCAACGCGATCGCCGATGTTGTCCATAGCAAGGGAGGACTGGTCTATCTCGACGGCGCGAACATGAACGCCCTGATGGGCATCGCCAAACCGGGCCATATGGGGGTGGACGTGCTCCATATCAACCTTCACAAAACCTGCTCGACGCCCCACGGGGGCGGCGGGCCTGGCGCCGGGCCGGTAGGCGTTAAAAACCTGCTCCGCGACTATTTACCGGTCCCGCGAATCATGAAAAGCGGGAATGGGTATGAGCTGCGCGAAGATTTCTCCAAAGCGATCGGCCGGGTGCGCTCCTTCTTCGGCAACTTCGGCGTGCTGGTGCGGGCGTACGCGTACATCATCTCGCTGGGTTCCGATGGGCTGGCGGAAACGAGCCGGATGGCGCTGCTCAACGCCAACTATATACGGAGGAAGCTGGAAAGTGTTTTTCAAATCGCCTACCCCGAGCGTTGCATGCACGAGTGCGTCTTCACGGACCGGTTGCAGCAAAAGCGCCACGTCAGCACCCTCGACATCGCCAAGCGGCTGCTCGACTACGGATTTCATCCTCCGACGATTTACTTTCCACTCGTCGTGTCCGGCGCGCTCATGATCGAGCCGACGGAAACGGAGAGCCGCGAGACCCTCGACGCTTTCATCGACGCCATGACCTCGATCGCGCGAGAGGCCGAGGAAAATCCGGACCTGCTCAAAACCGCGCCGCACTCCACGCCCGTCCGGCGGCTCGACGAGGCAAGAGCCGCCAGAAAACCGGTGCTCCGTTGGGAGCCCAAGCGGGACTAAGGGGGCTGTTGACCTTATGCATCGAGGGTGGTATAGCCTTCTTGCAATGAATTTTTAGATCAAGAAAGGAATTGGACTTCATGACTCTACACCAATTGAAAGTCTTTATGACCGTGGCGAAGATCAAAAGCTTCACCCACGCCGCGGAGAAGCTGGGCGTGCGCCAGCCTTCCGTCTCTCTGGTCATCAAAGACCTCGAGGACGATCTTCAGGTCCGGCTGTTCGAGAAGCTCGGCCACAAGATCAACCTGACGGCGGCGGGCGAGCTGCTGGTGCAGGACGCCGAGGATATTCTCTCCAAAGTCGCGGGACTCAGGGAGCGGATGGATGAGTTGAAGGGGCTTAAGAAGGGCAAGCTCGCCATCGGCGGCTCGCCGAGCTCCGCTGCCTCGTTCCTGCCTTTTGTGGTCGACAGCTTCAAGAAGCAGTTCTCCTGGGTGGACACCACTCTGAGAATCGATCGCACCGCGAATCTGGAGAAGCGGCTCCTCGATGGAGACCTGGACGTTGCGATCCTAGGCCGCACGCCGAAGTCGCCGCTGCTCGTGGGCGAGCTTTACCAGCAGGACGATATCGTCGCGATCGCGGCGCCGGACCATCCGCTGGCCAAGAAGAGCTCCGTGCCGCTGATGCGCATTGCGCGGGAGCCGATCATCGCCGAAGAGAAGGGGAGCATGGTGCGCGACCAGCTGGAAGAGCGTTTTGCCCGCCTGGGCATTCCCTTGATGCCGAAGATGGAGCTCAGCTCCCAGATCGGCGCCCGCGACGCGCTGAAAAACGCGGTGGCGGGAGGGCTTGGCGTCGGCTTTATCACCCGCTGCCATGTCAAATCGGACGTGGAAGCGGGACGGCTGAAGATTGTCAAAGTGCCGGACTTCAAGCTCAAGCGAAACAACTATCTCGTGGTCCACAAGAGCCGGCAGAGCACGCCGATGGTCCAGGCGTTTGTTAAGATTCTAAAGCGGGAAAAAGGGCGCTGGTAGTTCGCAGGCGATTAAGCGGATCGAGGATTTTCCCGCGTCAAGGGGCAACTTCATACCTCACACGCTTGTCGCTGTACACAAAGGTTGCGACAATGGGGAGCGGGCTTTTGCCGACCCGCGGAGGGATCGGCGGAAACGGCGCGGCGGCGCGTAGGGCTCGGGTCGCCTCTTTGTCCAGCACGGTATAGCCCGAAGAGCGAAGGATCCGCACATCCTCCACCTGACCGTTGCCGAGAATCGTAAATTCCACGAGCAGCGCTCCTTGCAAGCCATACTGCAACGCTACCGGAGGGTAGCTCCATTCCACTTCGACCGCCTGTTTGATAAGCGTTAAATAAGGGACATACTTCGGGTCTTTGCTGTCCAGGCGGATCGATCCTTCCCGGCCGCCGAGTTGTTCCGCAGAAAAATTATAAGCATTCGGCAAAAGATCTTTAAGCTTCGGCAGGGGGCGAGTTGGGGCCGGTTCCGTCTCTATCACCCGCGCTTTCGCGACCTCCACCCGGCTTGGGTGCTCTTCGGCCGCCACGGGCGCAGAGGGTTGTAGTCTGGGGACCTCGGTTGCCGGTGTCGCTCTCTTTGGCGTTGCCGCGGCGGTCTCGGCGGGACGCGAAGGCGCTTCCGTTCCCGCGGGGGCCGGGCGTGGCGCGCTCTCTTGCGGCGCGGGCAGCACCGTCACGGGAATCTCTTCCGGAACTCTTTCGCGCGGCGCGCGCGCAGGCCATCTGACGAGAAACATCAGATGGAATGCCAGCGAGACGAGAAGAAACGGCGTCAGCGCGTTTCGTGCTAAAGTCACCCGAATATATTAACCTGGACTCCGCCGGCAGGGCAAGCGCCCCTGTTTTGGCCGTCGGCGCCCGGTTAAGCGTTCTTCATCGGGGCGCTTGCCCGGCTCAAAGAAAGCGATTCAGCCAGCTCGCAAATCGCGGCGGCGACCCGCTCGACATCGGCCCGGCTGACATCCAGGTGCGTGACCATGCGAATCTTATCTCGATCCACCGGCACGCCTAAGACGCCGCGACGGGCCGATTCGGCGAGGAACTCGGCGGAGGAGAGGCCGGTCTCCCGGACATCATAAATCACGATGTTGGTTTGGACCTTGGCGGGATTGAGGCGGATGCCCGGCATCCGCGCCAGCTCGTGCGCGAGGAGCGTGGCGTTCTCGTGGTCGATGCCCAACCGTTGCGGTCCCTTCTCCAGCGCGATCAGGCCGGCGGCGGCCAGTACGCCTGCCTGCCGCATGCCCCCGCCCAACAATTTGCGGATGCTGCGGCAGCGCTCGATCAACGCCCCCGAGCCGACGATCATCGAGCCCACGGGCGCGCCCAGCCCCTTGCTCAGGCAAAACTGCACGGAGTCGAATTTCCCGGTCATGCCGCGGACGTGCTCATGGAGAAACGTCGCGGCGTTGAAAATCCGCGAGCCGTCGAGGTGAACGAGAAGGCCGGCCTCGTGCGCGCGCTCGCAAATTTCCTGCGCGAGCCGCGTGGGATAAACCGTGCCGCCCGCCATGTTGTGGGTATTTTCCAGGCAGACGAGAGCGGTCTGCGCGCGGGCGTACATGCGCGGGCGGATCGCCCGGCTGATCTGTTCCCAGGTCAGAATGCCGTCTTCGCCTGGGACCAGGCGCGGCAGGAGGCCGGCCACTCCGGCCATCGCCGCCATCTCATAGCTGTAGATATGGGCGTTTTCGTCGCAAATGACCTCTTGGCCGGGCCGGGTGTGCGCTATCAGGCATACGAGATTGCCCATCGATCCGGAAGGGACGAAGAGCGCCGCTTCGCGGCCGAAAATCTCCGCGGCCCGCGCCTGGAGGCGATTGACCGTCGGGTCTTCCATGAAGACGTCGTCGCCCACTTCGGCCTCGGCCATGGCGCGGCGCATCTCCGGCGAAGGTTTGGTGACGGTGTCGCTTCTGAGATCGATGGGTGTTGCGGCCATTCGTTGCTCCCCCGGGCGGCGCCTACTCCAGCCTGCCTTCGATCTCCCGCACGGTTTCCGGCGACAGGCCGGGACGGACGAAGGCGTGGTAGATCGAATCGTTTTGCAGCCACATGATATCGGCGCGGCTCCTGACCGCCGCGCGCATCTCTTCCTGCAGGCGCGGCTCCATGCAGTGTCGCCGGATCACATCGACGCAGAAGTTGCCGTGTCCCTCGTCGTGGTATTCATGTACGCGAAAAAAATCGAGCGCCCGCGACGGGATCCACCCGTAGTGGCGCTCCAAAGCTTCCCGCTCCTCTTTCATCCGCTTCGGGCCGCCGCCTTCGAACACCAGACCGGTGCCGATGGCCACGGCCCAGTGGCTCTGCTGGACGAGCTGAACGTACATTTCGAGCGCGGCGCGGATGCCGGGCAGCGGCTCGTAGCTCAACATCTCTTCGCGCGGCACGCCGACCCCCTCGCCGAAGCGCACCCACAGCTCGGCGTGGCTCGGATGCTTGCGACCGATCATGTCTTCGCCCTCTTCCTCGATCATGTTTTCGATCAGCGCCCGGCGCAGCTCCGGCACGGGGCACTTCTGGTAGCGCACGCCGAAGAAGCGGTGGATGTTGCTGAACTCGTGAAAGAGGTTACGCGCCCACCACTGAAGCTGCTCTTTGGTCAGCCTGCCCGTGAGCAGGAGCTGGCGCACCGGGTGGGGGCGCGGATGGCGCTTTTGCAGCGTCTCCTGCAAATCTGAAACCAACTTTTCGGGTGCGAGCACGCGCGCCATGTGAACCTCCGTCATCCGTTAAGCGCCGCCGCCGGAACCGACCGGAACGAAAGCGTCAGCGCACGAACCGGTCGTCATAAAAAGCGCTGGCGGGCATCTCCCTGATTTTGGGATTGTTCTGCGACTGTTCTTCGACCGCGCCGCGCAAGGCTTCCGCCGACAGCCGCGGGATCGGCTCCAGCGCCTTGTGGGCGTAGAAATCGTAAACCTTGTCGAGGATATCCGTATCTTGAATCAACGTGTACTTGGCCAGGACCTTTTTCGTGAAGGCCTTGTCGGCCCGCACACGCTCCATGCCGGCGATGTAGGAGCGCATGAATTTTCTGAGAACACCTTCCTTGTCCTTGATGATTTTCTTGCTGGTAGCGATCGCGGGGTTGGGGTAGGCGATGTTCAGGTCGGTGATGTTGATGATCTCTTTGAAGCCGAGTTTCTCGGCCTGCCAGTGGGTCGGCGGCGAGAGAATTCCGGCGTCGATCGCGCCGTTTTGCAGCGCCGCCATGATGTTGGGCACGCTCCCCATCTGCATGATGACGACCTCCTTGTCCGGATTGAGGCCATATTTCCGCAGCGCATACCGCACGGAGACGTCCGTCGAGCTGCCGAAACGAGTCACGCCGATCTTCTTGCCTTTGAGATCCATAACGGTGGAAACTTTCGGCGAGCCCATCAGAGAAAAGATCATCTTGCTCACGGCGACGCCGATCATCGTCAGGTCGGCCCCTTTAGCAATCGCCGCGATCACCTGTCCGCCGTTGGGAAAGCCGACGTGCACGTCGCCGCTCAGCAGGGCTTGCGTGAGCAGCGTGCCGCTGGGGATAAAGATCAACTCCGCCTTGATCTCCTCCCGGTCGAAGATTCCCCCGTCTTTGGCGACCCAGAGCGCGGCATAGTTGGCGCTGGTCGAGGAGTAGCCGACGGTCAAGGTTGTCTGGGCCGGGGCCGTGGCGGGAATCGAGGCAAAGCATGCAACGAACAGAACCCGTACAAATAACCAGAAGTTCTTATTCACAAAGCGCCTCCGAGAGTTCGGACGAGTCGGTGACCTCATGAGTGAGGCCCCGATACAACTGAAACCTATCGCGGAGGGCGTCGGAGAGTCAAGGCGGCTACATCCGCGCTGCCCTTCGACTTTGCTCAGGGCGGTGAGCCTGTCGAACCGCGCGCGGAATGCCAAATCTCAGATCTCAAATCTCAAAGCCTCCGAAAGGCGCCGGGCTTGACCTATGATATGCCGCTCGACTACGATTGGAGCCGATGGTTTCGGTCGCGTTGCGCCAGGTGACCAAACGCTTCGGCTCGGTTGTTGCGGTCGATCGGGCCACGCTCGACGTCAACGACGGGGAATTGCTGGCGATCGTGGGCGAGAGCGGCTGCGGCAAGACGACGACCTTGAGGCTGATCGCCGGCCTGGAGAAGCCTGACGAGGGGGCGGTCTATATCGGCGGGGTTCCGGTCAACGACGTTCCGGTAGGCCGCAGGGGCGTGCAGATGATCTTTCAAAACTTCGCGTTGTGGCCGCACATGAGAGTCTTCGACGAGCGCCGCTACACCAACCTCACGCTGCCTTTGAAGATCCGCAAGTGGTCTAAAGAGAAGATCCGCGAATTCATCCGGCCGCTGGCTCAAAAACTGGGCATCGAGGAGCGCTTCTTCGAGCGCAAGCCGCAGGAGCTTTCCGGCGGCGAGCAACAGCGCGTGGCGCTGGGGCGCGCGATGACGACCTCGCCGCGCGTCATGCTCATGGACGAGCCTCTCTCCAACATCGATCCGCCGAACCGGCTCAAGATGCGCGGCGAGATTCTTAAATTCCACCGCGAGAACCGGCTGACGACGCTCTACGTCACGCACAATCTGGCCGATGCGCTGGCGCTGGCGGACCGCATCGCGGTGATGCGCGCCGGGCGGTTCGAGCAGGTGGATACGGCGGAGAATCTGATGCGGCGCCCGGCGACGGACTATGTCGCGGAGTTTTTCCGGGCGTCGGAGCTTAGGCCGAGAGATATATCCGCGGCAAACTTATGAAGTTGGCGCAATTGCTGATCGCGACGCTGCTGATGGGCCTCTCGACTGCCGCCGGCGTCGCGGCCTCCTGCCGCGACCTGGATGTTGCGCGTCTTCGCTTCTCTCTGGCGTACGCCGCCGAGCCCGACGCGGTCATCCAATATTTCGGCCACAACTTTTTTCAGATCACGACGAGCAAAGGGACGAAGATCGTCACCGATCCGCTGGCGCCGGGGATGCATCCGACCCCCGTCGTCACTCCGCACGTCGTAACCGTGGGACGGGAGCACCCCAATCACAACTACGTTGAGTTGGCTCGCGGCAATCCAATCATCCTGCGCGGCCTGGCGCACCACGGGGCCGAGTGGAACCGCGTCAGCCTCAACGTCCGCGACGTGTTTATCTATAATCTGCCGATCTATCAGCAGGCTTACGACAGCGCGCTCAAGGGCGCGGCCTTTATGTTCGACCTCGGCGTTCTCTGCATCGTACATCTGGGAGACTTGAGCCACACGCTCACGCCCGAGCAGTTGAAGCAGATGGGCAAGGTGGACGTAGCGCTGATTCCCATCGGCGGCACCTTCACCATGCCGCCGCAGACCGCGCGCGAAGTTCTGGCGCAGCTCAAGCCCAAGATCGCCATCCCGATGCACTACCGCGACAACATGTACATCCTCCAGTCCTTCGTCCAGGGGCTTCGCACCCGCCGTCCCGAAACCGACACCCTCGTCGTCAGCAAAGCGACCTTGCCGCAACAGACCGAGATCGTCGTGCTTCGCCCGGCGGATGGAAGGGATTACCGGTAGGCGCGCCGCGATTCCGCTTTACAAGTTCCATAGCCGGTAGTAGATTCGCCGCATTTCCCGGATGGGCGCAGATTCGGAATGAAAGCCGGACACATACTGCTGGCTACCGCCGTTGGGGTCGGAGTCTTTACGGGCGGGTGCGCGGCTATCGGCCTTTGGAAAACCACCAAGCCGGAAACCGCGTCGAGTCCGGCCAAGGAATCTCCGCCTACGGAACCTTCGCCCAAGGAAGCAGCGCCCAAGGAAGCAACGCGAGAAGAGCCGATCCCGCTCAGGAGGCAAGACCCAAAAGTTATCGCTTATATGACGAGCGTGAGGCGGGCGATTGACCTGCAATGGGTTTACCCTACAGCGGCGTTGCGCCAGCGCGTGGAGGGAAAGTTGACTCTGGAACTTACGATTCTGGAAAGCGGTCAGTTGGGCGAGATCCGGGTTGTCCGCTCCTCGGGCATTAGCATGCTCGACGAAGAGGCGATGCGCGCGGTCAAAGCCGCTGCCCCGTTCAAGCCAATCCCGCCCGGGATTGGCAGGGACCGTATGACCATCGTCACAACTTTCGACTATTCCGATAATCGCCCGAAGTAAGGATTTGCACGTTGGAGATAGAAAAGCGTTGACGAGATCCAGCGCTGGTTAGAGGGGTCTGCCATTTGGTGCAGAGAGTCGAATCTTGATTTTTAGACTTCGATCCTACCGCTCGCCGGATGCCTCTTTGACCAGACTCTCATGGAGTAGGGTCTTGATGTAAGTTTGGTATTTCGGGACGCCTTTGCGACGGGCGAGTTTCCGCGCAAGCTCTAGATCGGTTACGGCCAGCCGGATGCTGACTTGCTTCGTCGGGGGTTCCAGAACGCAGGGACGCTTCAAGTTTCCTCGCTGGTCTAGCGTCTCATCCAGAAAGCGGGGATCGATTTCATCTACCACGCAATCAGGGCAAAACCACTTGGCCTGGTTGTCCCGGTACATCTCAATTCCGCATTTTCGGCATTTCTTCGGCTTCTTCATCTTCGACTCATTATGCCCGCTATTCTACACCATCTCAATAATCATCGGCCGTCTTTGGCGGAAAACATAGAGGGAGCAGGTAGGCCCGGAGAGAGATTTCCAGGCGGGTCCTGATCGGCCGGTTATATCTTGAATGCCTCGCGAGTGTTCGGCGCAAAGAGAGTTGCGAGATCGAGCTTTTGTTTGATCAGCCCATGTTCCAGGAGATAGCCGTGGAGCGTTTCGAGCACGCGCATGTTAGGCGCCAGGCCGTATGGCCAATACTCCTCGCCCATAAGCTGCCGGGTCTCCTCGTATTCCGCGACGGTCCACGGCAGGCTGATGCGGAGCACGTTCGAGTCGTAGAGCCGGCTGAAGCAGAGATCCTTCGCCGCGCAGAATGCCTTGTAAAGGCTTTGGGCGACCCACGGATGCTCTTCGTAAATCTTGGTTCGAATCACGACGACGTGCATGATCGGGAAAATTCCCGTCCGGCGAAAATAGTCCATCTCCACCCGCTTGTAGTCGGGGAACAGCCGCCGGACGTTAGAAGCGCCCTTGAGGAAGCATGACGGCATGCGCGGCGACATGAGCGCGTCGATCACGCCGCTCTCGAGCATGTCGTTGAGCGTTCGATCCTGCGGAATGACCTCCAGGCGGACTCCCGCAGGCGCGTCGAAGTCAACCCGGTCTTTTCTTCCCGGCTGCTCCTCGCCGCCCTGAAGCCAGTGAACTTCTTCGGGCTTCACCCCATACTCGTGCTGGAGCAGGCCGCGGAGCCAGACAGCGGCGGTCATCGTGTATTCCGGCACGCCGACCCGCTTGCCTCGCAGATCCTCCGGTTTTTCGATGCCGGAGGCGGTGTTGATGAAGATGCAGCGGTGGCGAAAGGTGCGCGAAGGGAAGACAGGGATCGCGACGAAGGGGCGGCGGCCCTGAGCGGCGGCGACCAGAAACGCGCCCATCGACAATTCCGCCACGTCGAACTCCTCGTAGCGGCACATGCGCCAGAAGATTTCCTCCACGGGCAGGGCCACGTAGTTGAGATCGATCCCTTCAGGCTTCACCGACCCGTCGCGCAGCGCGCGCGTCCGGTCGTAATCTTCGCAAGCGAGAGTCAGTTGAATGTCGGACATGGTTCCCTCAAACAGGAATTTTAAATTTTGAGTTCTGAATTATGAATTTTAATTAAGAATTCAACATTCAAAATTAAACATTGCGCGTGGTTCGCGCCTCCTCCACCAGACCGACAAATTTGCGCGTATATTTTGCCAGCCCGTCGGGTCCATGCTCGAGCAGGCAGGCGCGCAGAGACGCGCTGCCGAGGCAGATGCCGGTGACGCCCAACCGGACATACTCCTGAACATTGCTCTCATCCACGCCGCCGGAGACCATGAAGCGCACGTCCGGGAACGGGCCGAGCATCTGGCGCACGAAGTGCGGACCGCCGACGCAATCGGCGGGAAAGATCTTCACCAGGTCGGCGCCGGCGCGGTTGGCGGAGACGATCTCGCTCGGCGTCGCGGCGCCGCTGATGCAAGCGATGTCGGCCCCGCGACAGATGGGGACGAGGTTCAGCTCCAGCGAAGGCGAGACGATGAAGCGCGCGCCGGCGGTGACCGCCTGGTGCGCCTGCTCGTCGGAGAGCACGGTGCCCGCGCCGACATGGAAATCGCTGCGCTTGGCAAGCTGTTCGATGACTTCAAGCGCGCCGGGGACGGTAAAAGTGATCTCGACGAACTTCACTCCGCCCTGCGCCGCGCCCTCGGCGGTTTCAAGCGCCTCCGCGGCGCTCTTCGACCGCACCACGGCGACCAGCCGGTGGCGGCGCATCTCTTCGATCAGTTCGGTCCTGCCCATCGCTGCGTCACCTACCACTCAGCGTTTAACACTCGACACTTGACACTCAACACTCCCCCCTAGCTCAGACTCAACCCTCCGTCCACGATCAGCGTCTGCCCGGTGACAAAGTCGCCGCCGGCTGCCAGGCCGACGATGGCTGTGGCTACGTCCTCCGGCGTGGCGACACGGCCGAGCGGGATGTTCGCCGCGGAATGCTTTACCACCTGGTCATATTCCTTGCCGTAGTGTTCTTTCATCCAGCGCGTGTCGGTGAAGGCCGGCGCCACCGCGTTGACCCGCACCTTGGGCGCGAGCGCGACCGCGAGCGCGCGGGTGAGATAGATCAACGCCGCCTTCGTCGTGCCGTAGGGCAGCGACGACATCGTCGCCGGGGCGAGAATCCCCGAGATCGAGGCGACATTGATAACCATGCCGCCGGTCTTGGCGAGCAGCGGCGCGGCGAGGCGCGTGCAGCGGAACGGGCCCTTGAGGTTCACGTCGAGGATGTCGTCCCACACGTCGTCCGTCAGCGCCTCCAGATCGTTGAGCGGCACCCATTGCGTCGTGCCGGCGTTGTTCACCAGAATATCCAGCCGCTGGAACTGGTCGTCCACCTGCTGCATCATGCGCAGCAGTTGCCGTTCGCTTTTGACGTCGGCGCGCAGGCAAAGCGCTTCAGTGCCCATTTTTCTTACTTCCTCCGCCAGCTGATCGACTTCCTTCTTCGCCGTGCGATAGTTGATCGCGACGCCGGCCACGCCGGCCTTGGCCAGCGCGAGGACCGTCGCCCGGCCTATCCCCGTGGCCCCGCCCGTTACCAGGGCCACTTTTCCTTTCAACTCCATCCCGCCTCCATTTTGGATTTTAGATTTTTACGTTTGAAATGTTATACACAACCCGGATAAAAAATTTATCGCGCCAAGACGCCAAGAGCGCAAAGAAAGAAAATATCTTTCCAAACTTAGCGTACTTTGCGCCTTTGCGCGAGACATCTTTTCCCCGTTCCTCCTCTCACTCGCCGCGTCGCCGAAGGCTTGCTGTCGTTTCTTTATCAATCGTCCACTGATGGGGCAAGCGAACCAGCTCATCTTTTGTTCCGCTGAATCGGATCGCAACGCCGTAATCGCGCTGCGCGCCTTCCGGCGTCACGTAGCCTGCCACGACATCCTGGCGCACCAACTCGGGATCGCGCTCGAAGGGATCGCCGTAACCGCCGCCGCCCGGCGGATTCAGATGGACGATTTGATCTGCGCCAAGCTCGAGTTGCGCCTTGGGATTGGGCCGGAGGCCGTCTTCGAGAAAGACTTCACCCGCCATCCCCGGCTTGCCGCCGAGCAGTCCGGGCGCGGAATATCTCGTCCGATCGACGATGCAGCTCACGCTCCAGCGCCCCGGCGCGCGATTGGCAAATTCCGTCAGCTGTCCCAGGCCGCCGCGCCACGCCCCCGCGCCGCCGGAGTCCGGCCGCAGCTCGCGCCGGCGCATCACCAGCGACGAGAGGCTCTCGATCACCTCCGCGGGCACGCCGGCGACGCCGCTGGGAAAGCCCACGGCGCTGAGACCGTCTTTGGCCGGACGCGCGCCCGTGCCTCCCACCTGAAAAATCGTCATGGTAAACGGCGGATTCTGTCCGCGCCAGACGCTCAGCCAGATCGGATCGGCGCCCGGCGCCATCAGCCGTCCCGGCAGCGCGCCGGCGAGCGCGGCGAAAATCGCGCTCGGCACGAAGTGGCCGACCGCCTGGCGGCTCGCCACCGGCGCAGGCTCCAGCGCGTTCAAAATGCTCCCCGGAGGCGCCGTGACGCGGACCGGGCGAAAACTTCCTTCGTTATGTGGAACATCCGGATAAATCGCCGCCTTGACGGCGAAGCTCGCGTAGGCGTGCGTGTAGTTGAGAACGACGTTGATGCCGCGCGCGCTCTGGGGCGAAGAGCCGGCGAAGTCGATCGAAACCTCGTCCTCCTCGACGCGCACGCGGCAGCGGATCACGATCGGCTCCTCGAAGCCGTCGCTCCAAGTCTCGCTCAGCCACTCGCCGTCCGGCAGCTCGCGGATCTTGTCGCGCACCGCCGTTTCCGAGCGGCCGATGATCTCTTCCGCCACCGGATCGATGCTCTCAAGGCCGAACTCCTTCATCATTTCGAGCAACGCCCGGCCACCCGCGTCGTTGCAGGCGGTTTGCGCGTAGAGATCGCCGACCACCTCGTCCGGCAGGCGGACGTTGGCGCGAACGATCTGCAAAAGAATCTCATTCGGCTTGCCGCCATCGAAGAGCTTCATGATCGGCAGGCGCAGCCCCTCCTCGTAACCCTCGCGCGCCTCGGCCGATAGAATACGGCCGCCGATATCGGCGGCGTGGCAGGTGTTGGCGAACAGCGCGACCAAGCGTCCCTCTTTGAAGATCGGCGTCGCGACCGTGATGTCGTTGATCTGCCCGGCGGTCATCCACGGGTCGTTGGTAAGAAGCACGTCGCCGGGCGCGAGCTTCTCCGGCGGGTAGGCGGCTAAAAAATGGCGCATCGAGGTGGCCATCGCGTTGATATGGCCGGGAGTGCCGCTGATCGACTGGGCGATCATGCGGCCGCGGGTGTCGAAAACGCCGCAGGCCAAATCCTGGCTCTCGCGCACGATCGTGCTGAAGGCCGTGCGCATCAAGGTGTCCTGCTGCTCGTTGGCGACGGAGAGCAGCCGGTTCCAGATCACTTCGAGCGTGACGGGGTCTATTGATTTATCGGCCATCGGCGAACTCCATGATCACATTCAAATGCTCATCCACCCGCGCCCGGCCGCGCCCGCCGATAATCAACGTCGACTCGCGTTCTTCGACGATCGCGGGGCCGCTTAAAGTCGCTCCCGGCGCCAGCGCGTAGCGGTCGTAAACCGGCGCTTCGACATAGCCGCCGCACTCCGGGAAATAGGCGCGCCGTTTGCCCTTGAGCGGGTTATCGCGGCTGCCGTCGCCTGACGGCAAATGAAAGTCCATCCGCGGTCTCGGCCCGCTTGCGACCACGCGCCAGTTGACGACTTCGAGCGGGACATCGGGTCCTTTGCGTCCGTAGAGCGCGCGGTAAACTTCTTCGAAAGTCGCGCCGATCTTTGCAACGTCACCGTCCTTCAGCGCTCCTTCCGGCAGCGGCACGGAGACCTCATGCCCCTGGCCGACGTAGCGCATGTCGGCGGTGCGTTCGTAAGAGATCTCCGCGGGCGAGAGCCCGGAGCTTTCGAGCACGCCGCGTCCTTCGCGCGCCATCTCATCAAGCAGCGCGTTGGCGGCGGACCAGTCGAGACTATCGAGGCGGCTATAGGCGCTGCGCACGAAGTCGAAGGCGAGCGGCGCGGCGAGCAGGCCGAAGGTCGAGCCGACGCCGGCGCAGACGGGGGAGAGCAGCGCCGGAAGATGGAGTATCTCCGCGATGCGATAGGCGTGGACCGGCCCGGCGCCGCCGAAGGCATAGAGCGGCATGCGGCGCGGGTCTTTGCCGCGCTCGCCAAGATGCGCCCGCGCGGCGTTGGCCATATTTTCGTTGACGATACGATGAATTCCCCAGGCGACCTGCTCGATACTAAACCCCAAAGGCTTCGCCAGCCGCGCCAGCGCGCGGCGCGCGGCTTCAACATCGAGCTTCATTTTACCGCCGAGGAAGTAGTTAGGGTCAAGATATCCCAGCACGAGATCGGCGTCGGTGACCGTAGGATCGTCGCCGCCTCTGGCGTAACAGGCCGGTCCCGGCTCGGCGCCGGAGCTTTCCGGGCCGACTTTGAGCAATCCCAACGCGTCGACGCGCGCGATGCTGCCGCCGCCCGCGCCGATCTCGATCATGTCGATCACCGGAATCTTGACGGGAAGTCCGCTGCCGCGCCTGAAGCGATAGATGCGGTCCACCTCGAAGTCGTGCGTCTTGAGCGGCCGGCCGCCTTCCACGGCGCACAATTTGGCCGTCGTCCCGCCCATGTCGAAGGAGAGCAGGTCCGGAAAGCCGGCACGCGCGCCGAGATGGGCTGCGGCCAGCGCGCCCGCCGCGGGGCCGGATTCCAATAAACGCACGGGAAATTTGGCGGCCGTCTGGGCGGTGGCGATGCCGCCGCTCGAGAGCATGACGAAGAAGCTGCCGTTGAAGGAAAGCCGTTCGAGGCGGCGGCGAAGCTCGGCTAAGTAATTCGCCACCCGCTCCTGCACGTAGACGTTGGCGACCGTCGTGCTCGCGCGCTGGTACTCGCGGATCTCCGCGACCACTTCGGAGCTGAGCGAGACGCGGATCTGCGGGGCGACTTCGGCGATGATCTCCGCCGCGCGGCGCTCGTGCGCCGGATTGCGGAAGCTGTTCAAGTAACAGACGGCGATGGCCGCGATGCCTTTGTCGCGTAGCTCCGCCACGAGGCGACGCACAAAAGTTTCGTCCAGCGGCTTCAGCTCGCTGCCGTCCGCCGCCATGCGCTCCGGGACGTCGAAGCGGAGATAGCGCGGCACAAGAGGCTTGGGAAAATCAAGATTCAAATCGTAAAGCTCGTAGCGATGCTCGCGGCCGATCTCGAGCGCGTCGCGAAAGCCTTCCGTCGTGAGCAGCGCCGTCGGCGCGCCCTTGCGCTCGATGATCGCGTTGGTAACGAGCGTCGTTCCATGAACGAGCGTCCCGCCTGTGGTGAGCTTAGTCGAACCGCGCTCGCTGGCGGCGAGCCGGGTTGAGCCCTCTCCCAGCGCCGGACGCAGCGCCGTCTCCACGGCCAGGCTCGGGTCGCCCGGCGTGGTGAGCGTCTTGCCGATGACGGCGCGCCCGTCCTCGGCGATCAAGAGGAGATCGGTGAAAGTTCCGCCGATGTCGATGCCGACACGATACATAAAAATCAGGCGAGAGGCATGAGGCAACAGGCGAGAGTTGGAAGAAACTGTCTTAACTCAAGCCTCACGCCTGTCGCCTCTCGCCTATTTCTGTGCGAACAACTCCAGCACGCGCTGCGTTTGGTGGTTGGCCGCCGGCCGCAATAATGGAATCTTGACGCCGGCGTCGCGGTATTGCTGGACCCGCTTCTTCACTTCGTCGGGCGTTCCGCTCGCCGTCATCCCCTCGACGTAGGAATCGGGAATCGCCTTGATCAGTCCCTCCATGCCGCCGGCGGCGTGGGCCTTTTCGAAGATCGGAATATCTTCTTTCCTTATATACGGCTCGCCGACGCGCATCTTGGGACCGGCGATGAAGGAGATCTGCACCGGGTCGAGCTTGGTGGCGACCTCCCAGCGCATCTGGTCGAGCGCCTTCTTATGATCGTCTTCGATCGAGCAGTTGATGATCTGCGCGACTTCGAACTTCGAAAAATCCCGGCCCGCGGCCTCGGCCGCCGTTCGGATAATCTTGAGCGCGTTGACCGTGTATTCGGGCGAGCAGACGGCATTCAAGACAACGCCGTCGGCGACCTGCCCTGCGAGCTTGAGTCCCGTCGTGCTCGTCGCCGGGGCATAGATGGGAATGAACGCGCGAGCCGGCTGCCATCCGAGGCCGACGTTGTCGAAATTAACGTACTGCCCGTGGTAGGAGACTTTTTCTCCGCTCAGCAGCAGGCGCATCGACTCGATATATTCCTTCAAGACCTGCGCCGGCGTGGCGCTTACGTTCGGATCGAGGGCGTGCACTCTGGCGTGGCTTTTGGTGCAGGCGCCCGGCGCGAGCGTCATGCGCCCGCCCGTCAACTCGTCCAGGCTCGCCAGCGACTGGGCCATGACGAGCGGGCTGCGCAACCGCACGATCTGCGTCGAGCCCAGGATCAGCCGTTTCGTCGCCAGGCCGATGGCCGCGAGCGCCGTGACGGAGTCGCGCATGATCTCGATCGTCTCGGAGAAAAAGGCCATTTCATAGCCCCGCTCCTCCGCCTGCTGCATCAAGGCGGCGATCTCTTTTACGTTCGTGAACTTCCCATACCCTAAAGCAAAACCTACTCGTGCCATTCCTACTCCTTGTCAGGCCGCTGAAAAAGGCTCATCTGTCGTCAGCCCGCCTGAGAATCTCTCTCCGGGCCGATGCGATACGTCGTTGTTACGCTGCCTCCAAAAACTGAGAGTATCTCTGAACTACGCTTGTATCTCCTCGTCCCACGCATCGGCCCTTCGAGAGACCCCCAGGCGGGCGGTAGCGATGCTTGTAGCTGGATTTGTCCGGTCGGCGTTTATTTTCCCCAGAGCTGCTTGTAGAAGCCGGAGGCGTCGAGCTCTTTGACGAAGCGGTCGTCGTAGAAACTCTCGGGCTTCGCGTCTTTGGCCTTGGGGTTTCGCGGCGCCGTGAGATTCAGCACCTCCTGAATGCCTTCGCGGGTGTTGTAGGGGATTTTGTCGATATAGTCGACGGCGTACTGGTAGACCGCGTCGATCGTTCTTGCGTCGTCCGTGCGGACGTATTTTTTGATCGCGCGGCGGCTGCCTTCAGGATCGGCGTGTAGTTTGTATACCGCTTCGGAGTAGGCCTTGAGAAATCGTCGCACCAGATCCTCGTTGGCGCTGAGGAAAGCGCGGCGCGCCATAAATGCGTCGTGGGGGAAGTAGACCCCTGCCTTCCCCATGTTCATCAGTACTCTCGCGCCCGCCTCTTCGGCGCGAAGGTTCGTCGGGCTGGAAAACGGCGCGGCCACGATGGCCTTGGTGCGCAGCATCGCGGCGGCGGCGAACAGATCGCCGGTCTGGATCAGCGTCACGTCCCGAACCGGCTCCAGTCCATGTTTGCGCAAAACGTAGCGCATCGTGAAGTCCGTGGAGGAGCCGAATCGCGTAACTCCGACGATCTTCCCGCGCAGATCCTCGATCGACTTAATCTCGGGCAGAGCCATGATGTAAAAGGCCGGCACTCGGACGAGCGCGCCGAACATCGTCATGTCCGCGCCGGCGAGACTCGCGTCGACCGAGGCGCTGCCGGCGGCGGCGGAGATCGGCAGATCTCCTCCCAGCATCGATTGCACCATGAGCGAGCCCGAAGCGATCAGCACGAGATGCGAGTCGATGTTGTATTTGTCGAAAAGTTTCGCCTCGTGGGCGATCCAGAGTCCGGCGAAAACGCCGCTCGCGCTGGTGTATCCTATCACCAAACGGTCCTTCGCCTCGGAAAGCGTGATCCAGGAGCCCGATAGGAACAGGGCAACGGCAAGCGCGGCGATTTGTCTTTTCATGGTCTTACCCTCCGTCAGGTCACAATATAATAGCAGGTCGCTACCCTCAAAGGGAAATCCTGTCAACTCTTGCAGGGCTTCCGTGCTCGTGCTCGGCATTCGTGCTCGTGCGGTTTTCACGAACACGAACCATGCTTCGGTTTGACATACAGCTTTTCACTGTGTTAGGCGCGAGGGCAGGAGGAAACACCATGGGACGGATTCTCATTCAGAACGGCACGGTGATTACGATGGACCCGAAGCGGCGCGTTATCAAAAAGGGCGCGGTGGCGATCGAGAACGATAGGATTGTAGACGTAGGGCGGGCTGAGGCGCTGAAAGATTTTCAAGCCGATACCGTATTCGACGCCAGGGACCGCATCGTCATGCCCGGTCTCATCGACGCGCACTGCCACAACGTGCAGATGCTCGCGCGCGGCCTCGGCGACGACGTCGATCTCATTGCCTGGTGCTACGACCGGATATTTCCGTACGAAACGCTGCTCACCGACGAAGCCACCTATTTGAGCGCGCTGCTCTGCTGCGTCGAGATGATCCGCACCGGCACCACCTGCGTCTGCGACCCCGGCGGCTATCGGATGGACAACGTGGGCCGGGCGCTGGCCGAGACCGGCATGCGCGGCATCATCGCCTGGGCCGGCATGGACCAGTGGAGCGACGACCGCGCTTTGCCCGACGGCATGCCCGGCAAACTCAGCACCGAAGAGACGCTCAGGGTCGAAGAAAAACTGGTCAAGGACTGGAACGGCAGGGAAGGCGGGCGGATTCGCGCGTGCTATGGTCTCAGGGTAGAGCCTAACGTCAGCGACAATCTCTATCGCGGCATCAATCAGCTCGCCAAGCGCGACGGCGTGATGGTGGAGATGCACGCCGCGGTGAACAAAGACCAGGTGGAATGGGTGAAAAAGCGCACGGGCCACACCGTGATCGAGCATATGAACTCGCTCGGCATCCTCGGCGACCATTGGTATCTCATCCACATGGCGGTGCTGACGGATGAAGAGTTGCGCATGCTCAAAGCCAACGACTGCCGCGTCATCCACGTCCCCGGCGCGACGCTCCACGGCGCCTACGGCTCGGCTACGGTGGGGAAGTTTCCCGAGCTGATCGACATGGGGGTGACGGTGGCGCTGGGCTGCGACTCCAGCGCGGCGAACAACAGCCTCGACATGTTCCGCGCGATGTACGAGGCCGCCACCGTGCACAAAGAGGCGCGCATCGTCCCGGACCTGATCGCGCCGGAAAAGGCTCTGGAGATGGCGACGATCGACGGCGCGCGCGCCGTGCATTGGGACAATGAGATCGGCTCGCTGGAGAAGGGGAAGAAGGCGGACGTGATCGTCGTGGAGACCAGGCGGTCCAACTGGATTCCCCTTCACGACTTCTCATTGATACCGACGCTGGTCTATTCCGGCGAGGGTGCCGACGTTGAGACCGTCATCATCGACGGCCGCGTGGTGATGGAGAAGCGCAAGATCAAGACGGTGAATGTGAAGAGCGTGCTCCGCCGCGCCCAGCGGGCGACCGAGAAGCTGGTCAAGAAGCTGCCGTACAAATTGCAGCCCAAGTGGCCGGTGGAGTAGGCGTCGATGTGACAAAGGAGATCGATAGAACGGGCCTACAGTTCCGACTTGTTAACGGTTACGTCGATGTTGTTCAGAATCTCAGAGGTTTTTGTTTGTGCAGGTGTAGCGTTAAGAGCTCTGCGAACTGAAGAGATCGCCTTCATAGCCATAAAAGTTTTACCTCGCCTTCCACCTGTTTAAATTCCTTGTCTCCCGTTACCAGCTCGGCCTTTTTCTGTTTGGCAAGCGCTGCGGCGAAGCAGTCGGCATAAGACATCTTGCGCTCGGCCTTGAATTCGGCCGCTTGTTTCGTCAACTCTAAGTCGGCGGCAACAATTTGTATCGGTAGGGTTGAGATCAGGTGCTCGACGTGATCGGCTTGCTCACGGCCCGCCTCTCTGAGGGTGATGTAGTAAACTTCGCCCCAATTAACGACGGAGAGAAACAGGGGCTTGCCGGAGTCCCTCGCCGAGCGGAAGACTTCGATCATCGTGTCCTTGCCGGCCTCGCCTTCGATGTAGGCGATGAGACTGTAGCTATCTAAAACCCTGACGGCGGCTCTCACAGCTCACGCTCCTTCGCCTTCTCCTCCATGAGCGCCTTCAGGAGCTTGCCCTTTGTCCCAGCCATGCCGGCCATCTTCTGAATGTACTCGTCGGTTATCGGCTTGATGACAATCGTGTCGTCGTTTTCATACATGTAAACCTGCGTTCCCTTCTTGATGCCGAACCTGCGGCGCAGC
>MGSS01000108.1:0-17684 GCA_001798595.1 Deltaproteobacteria bacterium RIFCSPLOWO2_12_FULL_60_19
AGCGTCGGCCCTTTGACCAGCAGCAGGATCAACACCGCCAGATTCACCACCGTGGAGGCGACGATCGCGATGTTGCGGTATTTCGTAAACGGGATCTGGGTTCCGGGCCTGATAAACTCCATGGTGTTCCTCTCAGATGCTGATGCGCGCGAGCTTCCGCGCCGCGATGCGATAGTCGTAATAAACGCGCGTGAGGTAGACGGCGGTCAGAACCGTGGTCAGAATACCCACGCACAGGGTCACGGCGAAGCCTTTAATGGGCCCGGTGCCGAACTGGAACAGGATGACTCCGGAGAGAAACGTCGTGATGTTGGAATCCAAAATCGCCGGCAGGGCCCGGTCATAGCCCGCGTCGACCGCGGCCCGCGGCGACTTCCCGGCCCGCACCTCCTCGCGGATGCGTTCATTGATCAGCACGTTGGCGTCGACCGCCATGCCGACGGTCAGCACGATGCCGGCGATGCCGGGCAAAGTCAGAACGGCTTGGAAGCCGGCCAGCACCGCGATCAGGTAGAGCACGTTGAACACCAACGCTACGTTCGCCACCAGTCCCGCGCCCTTGTAATAGGCGATCATAAACAGGATCACGAGCGCGCCGCCGACGATGAATGAGGTGATGCCCTGGCGGATCGAGTCGCGGCCGAGGGAGGGACCCACGGTGCGCTCTTCGACGATCTCCACCGGCGCGGGCAGGGCGCCGGCCCTGAGCACCAGCGCGAGGTCGCGCGCCTCCTTCATGTCGAAGCTCCCCGTGATCGAAGCCCGGCCTCCGCCGATCCGGTCCTGGATCACCGGCGCCGAGTAGACCTTATTGTCGAGGATGATGGCCAGGCCGCGCTTGACGTTGTCGCCGGTGATCCTCTCGAACAGCCGCGCGCCGCTCGAACTCAAGATCACCTCGACGTAGGGCCCTTCCAACTGCTGGCTGGGGCGCACGCGGGCGTCCGTGATGTAGTCGCCGGTCATGAGCGTGCGCGCCTCCAGGAGATAGGGAGTTCTTTCGCCGCTTGCTCTTCCGTCGCCCCTGACGCCGGAGCCGTAGAGGATTTCCATGCCGGGCGGCGGCCCGGTGCGCAGCGCCTCTTCGGGACTGAGAGACTCGACCACCAGCTTAAACTCCAGCAGGGCCGTCTTGCCGATGATCTCCTTGGCCCGGTCCGGATCCTGAATCCCCGGCAGTTGGACCAGAATGTCGTGCTGGCCGTGACGCTGAATGATCGGCTCGCTCACGCCGAACTGATCGATCCGGTTGCGGATGGTCTCGAGCGCCTGATCCACCGTGGCGTCTTTCAGCGCATTAAGCTCCTTCGGGTTCAGCGCCAGCGCGAACTCCGTCGCGCCGGCGGCGGTTTGAGGGTTTGTCACGGTGAGATTCGCAAACTCGGCTCTCAGCAGATCTCTCAGCTTGTCGGCGCTCGCCGTCGGAACTTTAAGCTGGATCTGATTGCCGCGAACGCGGGAAAGCTCGGTAAAGGCGATGCCCTTCTCTTTGAGCAGCTTGCTCAGATCGTCTTTCATCCGCTCGATCGCGTTTTCGACCGCCTTATCCACTTTGACTTCCAAGACCAGATGGCTTCCGCCCTGAAGGTCCAATCCGAGATTGATCCGCTCCGCCGGCAAGTACGAGCCCCACCACGACGGCAGCTCGCCGACGACCGACGGCAGCAGATAAAAACCCGACGCCAAGCTTAAGACGATAAAAATCGCCAGACGAACGACAACGCCCCGTTGCATGTTATTGCTCCTTGCCCTCTTTGGCCGGCTGTTTTTCTCCGGTCACAACCTGGGAGATTTGCGGCCGATGGACCCTGATCCGCACGTTGGGCGCCACCTCCAACGTCACCGCCGCATCGGTTAAGTTCACAACCTTACCGTAAATCCCGCCGGAGGTCATCACGTCGTCGTTTTTTTTGAGCTGCCCCAACATCCGCTGGTGCTCTTTGCCTTTCTTTTGCTGCGGTCGGATCAGCAAAAAGTAAAAAACGACAAACACCAATATCAGCGGGGCGAAGCTTATCAGTCCGCTCGGCCCGCCCGGCGCCGGTCCCGTTTGCGCAAACGCTAAGTCAATCATGATTCCTCCTAGTGCCTCTAAAGCATTGCAAAATGAAAATTGCAAAGTGCAAAAGTTAAAAGTTCCGCCTCTTTCATTTTGCCTTTTTCAATTTGCATTTTGCATTTTGCCTTGTGTGTTCTTTGACCAGGTTTCGAAGCGGCCCTCCCGGATCGCCTGGCGTAACTTTTCCATCAGCCGATGATAGAAGCGCAAATTATGCAGGGTTAACAGGCAAGACGCAAGTATCTCGCCCGCCTGATAGAGATGGCGCAGGTAGGCGCGAGAGAAACGGCGGCAGCAATAGCAGTCGCAAGACTCATCCGCCGGCCGGGGGTCTTTGGCATACTCCGCGCGCTTGATGTTCATCTTCCCCGCCGAGGTAAAGAGCGTTCCCGTGCGCGCATTCCGAGTCGGCAGGACGCAGTCGAAGAGGTCGTAGCCCGAGCTCACGGCATGGATGATATCCTCCGGCCGGCCGACGCCCATGAGGTAGCGCGGGCGCGCTTCGGGCAGCAGCGCGGCGGAAAATTCCGCCATCGAATGGAGCAGCTCCTCCGCCTCCCCCACGCCCAAACCGCCGACGGCGAAACCGTCGAACGGCAGAGGCGTCATTCGGCGCGCGCACTCGGTCCGGAGATCCTCGTACATGCCGCCTTGAAGAATGGCGAACAGCGCCTGGTCCTCGCGCGAACGCGCCTTAAGCGAGCGCTCCGCCCAGCGCGCCGTGCGCTCGGTGGAAGCAATAACGTATTCGCGGCTGGCCGGGTGCGGGATGCACTCGTCGAGGACCATCGCGATATCGCTCCCCAAGGCTTCTTGAATCTCGACGACGCTCTCCGGCGTGAGCACGTGGCTCGACCCGTCGAGGTGCGACTGAAAGCGGACCCCGTCTTCGGTGATTTTCCGCATCGCCCCTAAACTGAATACCTGGAAGCCGCCGCTGTCGGTCAGAATCGGCCGCTCCCAGCCCATGAAGCGGTGGAGCCCGCCCAACTCCCGGACCACCTCGACGCCGGGCCGCAGATAGAGATGGTACGTGTTCCCGAGAAGAATCTGACAGCCGATCTCTTCCAATTCCCTGGGCGATACGGCCTTGACCGCGCCCTGCGTTCCCACCGGCATAAACGCCGGCGTCTCGACCACGCCATGGGCGGTAACGAGGCGACCCACACGGGCGCTGCTACTCGAATCTTTCTTGATGACGGTGAAACTAAAAGCCATTATTCGTGATCGTGATCGTGTTCGTGCTCGTTACGATCACGAGCACGAGTCACGGACACGGCATTTTATAAAATCAGCATCGCATCGCCATAGCTATAGAACCGATACTCGGCGCGGATCGCTTCGGCGTAGGCGCGCCGGATGAGATCGAGCCCGGCGAACGCGGCGACCAGGAGCAACGGCGTCGAGCCGGGCAGATGAAAGTTGGTCACCAGCGCGTCGATGACGCGGAACGAGTCCCCCGGCGCGTCGATGACGCGGACCGAATCTCCAGGCGCGTCGGTGACGCCGAGCGATTCCCCCGGATAGATGAAGAGCCGCGCGACCCCTTCGTCAGCCTCCACCCCGCCTTTCCTGCGGGCTATCCATTCGAGCGCGCGCGTCGTAGTCGATCCCACGGCGACAACTTTGTTTCCACGAGCCTTTGCGCGATTGATCTGTTCCGCCGTCTCCGCCGTCAACGCGTAATGCTCGCCTTCCATCCGGTGTTTCTCGACTTCGTTTTCACGCACCGGCTCGAATGTCCCCGGTCCTACGTGCAACGTCAGAAACGCCTTCTCGATGCCTCTCTCGCCTAACGCGTCCAGGAGAACCGAAGTGAAATGGAACCCTGCCGTCGGCGCGGCCACCGCCCCGACATGACGCGCGTAGACCGTCTGATAGCGCTCCCAGTCGACCGCGGCCACGGCCCTCTGCTTGCCGACGTAGGGGGGAATCGGCGGCTCGCCGAGTCGCTCCAGCAGGTTCATAAAATCGCCTTCATAGTGAAATCTGACACCGTAGCGGCCCCTGCCCATCTCGCCGATAATCTCCGCGGAGACGTCCGAGCCAAAAACGATCCGGCTGCCCACCGGCGGTTTCTTCGCGGCAGCTATCAATGCGATCCAGAGGCCGGGCCAGTGAGGGAAAGGATCCACCAGCAGCAGCTCGACTTCCCCGCCGCTCGCTTTCCGTCCACGGAGACGCGCGGGGAAGACGCGCGTGTCGTTCAAGACCAGCAGGTCGCCGGCCCGCAAAAAATCTCCCAACGCCGAAAAACTGCCGTGGGATATCTCCCCGGTCTCCCTTCGCACCACCATCAGGCGGGCGGCGGCCCGATCCGGCGCCGGCGTCGCCGCGATCAGCGAGCGCGGCAGCTCATACTGGAACTCTCTGAGTTGCATGGATTCGAAAGGCCGAATGAGGGCGAAGACAAGGTTCAAGGAAGAACAGACCGTTCAAAAGCTTCCCCATGCTTCGACGGGCTCAGCATGAACGGAAAATCATCTATCTTTGCATCCTCGGCTCCGTTCGCCCTGAGCCCGTCGAAGGGTGAACGGAGAGTTCTTCAACAGCGTAAGGACTCTTCAACCCTTAAACTCTTTAGAGCTACGTGTCGCCCTTTTTCAGAAACGGCGTCAGCAGGTCGATGGGCACTGGAAAGAGAATCGTCGAGCTTTTTTCCGACGCTATTTCAACCAGGCTCTGGAGAAAGCGGAGCTGCAAGGCGATGGGCTGCTTGGACATGACCTCGGCCGCGTCGGCCAGTTTTTGCGAGGCCTGAAATTCTCCCTCGGCGTGGATGACCTTGGCGCGCCGCTCCCTCTCCGCCTCCGCCTGCTTGGCCATGGCCCGCTGCATCTCCTGCGGCAGATCGATGTGCTTGAGCGCCACCTGGCTGACCTTGATGCCCCAGGGATCGGTGTGCTGGTCCACAATGGTCTGAACCTGGGCATTGATCTTCTCGCGCGCGGCGAGCAGTTCATCCAACACGCATTCACCGCAGACGCTCCTGAGCGTCGTCTGGGCGAGCTGCGACGTGGCGAAAAGGTAATTCTCAACCTCACGAATGGCGCGGTTGGGCTCCAACACTCTGAAGTAGAGCACCGCGTTGACTTTAACCGATACGTTGTCGCGCGTGATCACGTCCTGCGGAGGCACGTCCATCGTGACGGTGCGAAGATCCATGCGCACCATCTTCTCGATGAACGTCCATACCCAGGTGATCCCCGGCCCTCTCGGCTCCACCATCCGCCCTAGGCGGAAAATCACGGCCCGCTCATACTCCCGCAGAATTTTGACGCAGCTCACCACGTAAAGCAGCAAAATAAAACCCACCGTTCCCAAAGGTCCCAGACCTAACATGACTTCCTCCTCTCTTCTCAGCGCAAGCCCGCGTCCTTCGAAGCCCGCTTCACCCTAAGGCGCATCCCGTCAAAGCTCACCACCTCCACCTTCTCCCCTACTCCGATCTCTTCTCCATCTCCATCGGCGCTCCAGGATTCGCCATGAACGAAAACTCTGCCTCCGGGTTTCAGCGCCTCTTTCACTTCGCCGATTTCGCCGACCAGCCCTTCTAAGCCTAACGTCGGCCTGCGCCGCTGCGAGTTGAAGACCAGATACGCGAGCAGCAGCATCAGACCGCTTACCGTGCCGACGACCGCGAAGATCATCGAGCGGTCCACCATCAAATCGGAACTCTCCGTATCGAACAGCAGCAAAGAACCCAAGGCCAGAGAAATCGCTCCGCCGATTCCGAGGACGCCGAAGCTCGGCAGGAAAGCCTCGCCGATCAGCAGCGACACCCCCAGCAGGATCAACAGCAGCCCGGCGTAATTGAAAGGAATGATCTGGAGCGACGTCAACCCTAAAAGCAGGCAGATGCCGCCGGCGACTCCGGGAAAGATCACGCCGGGGTGGGAGAACTCCATGTAGAGGCCGAGAATTCCGGCCATCAACAGCAGATAGGCGATGTTCGGGTCGGCCAGGATGTTGATCACCTTCTGCTTGAGTCCCATCTCGAAGCGCTCGATGCGCGCCCCCTCGAGGGACAACGCCTGATCGCGGCCGTCCACGTCGACTTTCCTGCCCTCGGCCTGCTTGAGCAGATCGCCGATGTCTTTGGCCACAATGTCGATGACGTTCTTTTTTAGCGCCTCCTTTTCCGTGATCGAGACGCTGCGGCGCACCGCCTGGATCGCCCACTCCGTGTTGCGCCCGCGCTTTTGCGCGATCGCCTCGCTGAATGAGGCGGTGAAGTTTTCGATCTTCTCGCCCATCACCCCTTTGACTTCCTGCCCGCCGCCGGCGACGGGATGGGCGGCGCCGATGTTGGTGCCCGGGGCCATCGCCGCGATATGGCCGGCCATCGTGATAAAGACTCCGGCCGAGCCCGCGCCCGCGCCGCTGGGCGCGACGTAAACAATGACCGGCACCGGCGCGCCGAGGATATCCTTGACGATGGAGCGGGTGGAGGTGAGCAGACCGCCGGGCGTGTCGAGTTGGATGATCAGCGCCTTTGAACCGGCGTTGCGGGCGCGGGCGATGCTCTCGCGGATAAAATCGTCGACCGCGGGATTTATTCCGCCGTCGATAACGATGAGATCGACGCGCGGCCCCGGCGCGCCCTTCGACTGGGCGAGCGCCGACAGGCCGAGCGCGATGAACAGCAGCGCGAGGCCGGCCCTAAGCAGAGGCCGTCTTGAGCTCTTCAAGGACTTTCTGGATGTCTTCCCAAACAAGTTTTTTGTCTCCCGGGTTGCGCAGCAGATATGCCGGATGGAACGTCGGCATGAGCTTGATGCCGTGGTATTCGTGCCAGATCCCGCGCAAGCGCGTGATCGGCACTTTGCTCTGAAGCAGCGTCTGGACCGCGAATTTACCCAGCCCGACGATGATCCGCGGCCGAATCAGCTCGATCTGCTTTTTGAGAAACGGCTCGCACGACTCGACCTCGTCGGGTTCCGGATTGCGATTCTCCGGCGGGCGGCACTTGATCACGTTGGCGATGTAAATGTCCTCTCGCCGAAGCTTCATTCCTTTGGTGATGATGTCGGTGAGCAGTTGACCGGCCCTTCCGACAAACGGCTCGCCTTGCAGATCTTCGTCCCGGCCCGGCCCTTCGCCGACAAACATGATCTCGGCCCGAGGATTGCCGACGCCGAAGACCAGATGGGTGCGCCCCGGCCAGAGCTTGCAGCGGCGGCAGTCGCCGATCGCCGCGCGCAATGTTTCCAGCGAATCGGCCGCGCGGGCTTCGCCATAGTCCGAAAACAGGTTGTCGTCCAGGCCGCCGAGCGGGCCGGAAGCAGCCGGTTGATCGGAATTCCCATGTGCCGCGCGCCTCTTAGGTATAGCGCGGATTCCGGCGGCGGCCTTCCGTTGCAGATGATTGCGGACCGTCGCCGCGAGCGTCATCAACTCTTCCCGCGCATCCGTCGAACCGGCCGGTTCAGCCATGAATCGCATCTTAGCACCGTTGTCGGATTACTATCAACTCGGCGGGTCGATCCGCGACCCTGTCAAACGGCGGAACGTTCTTTGGTATTTTTCAGCGAGAGGAGGAGATCGTAGATCCGGTCGGCCAGTTCCTCCTTGGTCATCAACGGCAGCGGCTGCACGCTGCCCGTCCGGTCCAATAGGGTGGCGATGTTGGTGTCTCTCTCAAAGCCGCTTCCTTCCTCAGCCACATTGTTGGCGACGATGATGTCGAGGTTTTTCTCGCGCAGCTTTTTTTTCGCGTTCGCCACCAGCTCTTCGGTTTCGGCGGCAAACCCGATAAGCATCCGGCCGTTCTTTTTTGCGCCGAGCTCTTTGAGAATATCGGCATTGGGTTTGAGAGTGAGATGGATGGTCGTCTCGGTTTTCTTGAGCTTGTGCGGCGCAATCCGCTCCGGCCTGTAATCCGCGACCGCGGCGGCCATCAGCACCACCGTCGCCTGCGGAAATTCCTTCAGGACAGCCGCGCGCATCTCAGCGGCCGTCCCGACTCTGACGACCTTGGCGCCTTGCGGTAACGGAAGAGTCGTCGGACCGCTGACCAGCGTCACCTCCGCGCCTCGCCTGAGCCCCACTTGCGCCAGCGCGTAGCCCATCTTGCCCGAGGAACGGCTGCCGAGATAACGAACCGGGTCGAGGGGCTCGTGATTCGGTCCGGCGGTGATCAGCAGCTTCTCACCCGCCAGATCCTTTTTTTTTAGCAGCCGCCGTATCTCCTCGACGATCTGCTCCGGCTCGGGCAGGCGCCCTTTCCCCTCGTAGCCGCAGGCCAGGTATCCATCGGCAGGTTCCATCACGTGATAACCCACGCGCCTTAGCTTGCGGATGTTCTCCTGCAGGATCGGATTCTCATACATATGCACGTTCATCGACGGCGCGAGCAGGACCGGGGCCTGCGTTGCCATGACGACGGTCGTGAGCAGATCGTCCGCGATTCCACCGGCGATCTTGCCGATGAGATTGGCGGTGGCGGGCGCGATCACGAACACGTCCGCCTGATCCGCCAGATTGATATGGCCGATCTCGGATTCCTGGGTGAGGCTGAAGATCTCGGTGGCGACCGGCCGGCCGGAAAGGGTCTGAAAAGTCAGAGGAGTGACAAATTCCGCCGCCTCCCGGGTCATCACCACCCGGACCGCGAAGCCGTGCTGGACAAGCAATCGAACCAGCTCGACCGATTTATAGCAGGCTATCCCCCCGGCAACCCCTAACACGACCGAGGGCGGGGCTTTTTTAGCGTCCATAAGAGGCAAAAATACCCAATTGGCCGGAGGTTTGCAAACCTTCATAAACCCGGGCATCCGGCCGGATCGGCCGGGCCGGCCGGCAAGCATAAAAAAGAAGTCGAAAAAAGGCTTGACCAGACCTAAAACTTCGTGTAGATGTGGCGAAAGTATCTCACTAGGAGGAACACTCAAATGGGGATGCACCAACGCTTTTCCGAACTATGTAAGAGGTTGATCCTGCTTGCGGCCGTCGCCGTCTTCAGCTTCGGGAGCCCGTGGAGGGCCGGCGCCGAGCAAGCCGAGTCAGCTGTCGTTGACTCGGCCTCAGCGGAGTTCGCCGCCCCGGGGAGCCGGGATGACATGCAAGTTCTCGCTAACGCCTTGGACCTGGATGAAGCGCAAGCCGGGGCCGGAGGCGACGACCGGGATCAGGATCCTTGGGAGGGATTCAACGAGTCGATCTTCACTTTCAACCGGCAGGTTGACCGTTTTGTCCTGAAACCTATCGCCACGGGGTGGGATTTCGTCCTGCCGGATGCGTTCCAGAGAAGCCTCAAGAACGCCATGGACAATCTCTCCTTCCCGCGGCGCCTCATCAACAACCTGCTCCAGGTCAAGATCGGCGGCGCCGGACGCGAAGTCGCCCGCTTTACCGTCAACAGCACGATCGGATTTGTAGGCTTCCTCGATGTCGCGAAGGACGCTTTCGGAATCCAGCAGAGCGACGAAGATACCGGACAGACCTTCGGGGTTTGGGGCATCGGTCCTGGGCCTTATTTGATTCTTCCGTTCCTGCCGCCGCTGACGGTTCGCGATGGCATCGGCCTGGCCTTTGACACGGCCATGAACCCGATGAGCTATTTTATCCCGTTCTACGCAACCGCCGCCGTCTACGCGACCAACGTGGTCAACGAACGGTCGCTCAATCTCGACAAGTTCGAGCGGGTGGAAGAGAGCGTGGTCGATCTCTACAGCGCGGTTCGTAACGCCTACCTGCAAAGACGGGCGGCGGCGATCAAGGAGTAGCCGCACGGATGGGTGATGGCGAGGAAGAGCAAGTTTCTCACCGGGAGGAGAATCGATCCGAGTCCAATCACCTCTGAAACCTCTATCGCGGAGCTGGTCGACAGCGACTTCGTCTCTTACAACGCCGGCCGGCTCCGCGAAGCTTGCCAGTTATTCGTAGATAAAATCCTTTCCGACGACGTGACAGTCGGTTTCAGCCTGAGCGGGGCCTTGACCCCCGCCGGGCTGGGCATTTCAGCCCTCATTCCCCTGATCGAAAACGGCTTCGTAGACTGGATCGTCAGCACCGGCGCCAATCTCTACCACGATGCCCACTTCGCGATGGGGCTTCCGATGCATCGGGGAACGCCCAACGCGGACGATGTGGCTCTGAGAGAAGAAGGGATCGTCCGGATCTACGACATCTTTTTCGATTACGACATCCTTATCTCGACCGACGACTTCTTCCGCGAGCTTTTGAAAGCCCCGGAGTTCCAGCGGGCGATGAGCACCTCGGAGCTGCACTACCGCGTGGGAAAATACCTCGCGGAACGCGAGAAGCTGCTCGGAACCGAGAAAAAATCCCTGCTGGCCGCCGCTTACCATTACGCGGTGCCGATATACACCTCTTCCCCCGGCGACAGCTCGATCGGGATGAACGTCGCTGCCATGGCCCTCAAGGGAAATAAACTGGCCTTCGATGTGTCGCTGGACGTGAATGAGTCCGCGGCGATCGTCCTCGACGCGAAGCGCAGAGGCGGCAAAAGCGCCGCGATTATTCTCGGCGGCGGCTCGCCAAAGAATTTTCTCCTCCAGACCGAGCCGCATATTCAAGAGGTCCTGAGCCTGACTGAAAAGGGACACGACTATTTCATCCAGATCACCGACGCCCGGGCGGATACCGGCGGACTCTCCGGCGCCACGCCGGCCGAGGCGGTCAGCTGGGGAAAGATCGATCCCGATCGGTTGCCGGACTCGGTGGTCTGCTACGTAGACTCCACCATTGCCCTTCCCATTCTCACCGCGTACGCGCTTGCGAAACACCCGCCGCGAACCCCCAAGCGGCTGTTCGACCGAAGAGAAGAGCTGATGAAGAACATCGAGAAAGAGTTTCAGGAAAAATTCGGCAAGATCAAACTACGTTAAGCGGCGGGCGCTTTTGCAACGGATCTGTTCCAGGGTTTGAGGAAGGAGAGGCTCCGTTTTCCGCGGAGCTTCTCCTTCCTCGGCTCTCACTTGTCGCCCGCCTCCGCTACTAACATTTCCTCCCCCACTCCCCACTCTAGACGGGCGCATAACTTCTGACGGACAGCTTGGCGTTGGGTCAGAAGATCGCGGCCGCCGACGTCGATCCCGCCTCGGATGGCGCCGTCACGACGAAGTTGGAGTGATCTGCTACCCCACCGGCGTCCAGTGTCTCATTGAACGGGTCCTGAGCGCCAGCCGCGGCTTGTACGCTCACCATCATACTATTAACACCGCCTTCCGCCGTAATTTTAACGATGTCATCCACTCCTGGCACCCCTCCCAGCGCGTGGCTAGTGCTAATTGTACTATCCGCAGGGACCGTGAATCCCATCGAGTCGCCATCCCTGAAGTTTATGCGGAATGCCCCGGCTGAACCAGAGGCCGTGGCGCTGATGTTTAGGGTATATGAGAAATTCCTCGCTCCTGCGACCTTTCGAACTCCGGCGTATACAGCCGTGTCCGAGGGGCTTGAGCAAGTGCAGAAAAGCCCATGATCGCTGAGCGAATGGCTCGCCTGTGCTGCTGGCGCCAAGAAAACGCTCAACCCCATCCAGATCGCGATAGTAACCACTATCTTCTTCATATCTTATCCTCCTACGATACTATGTTAGGCTCTCATCGCGAGAAGCTTTCTCCCGAGGGCCGCTTACCTCTGATTTTCTCCCTGCAAGACAAGCGCAAGAAACCCGGGCCAGGCTTAAGGGCCTCTAATTTTCGGCGTCATTTTTCGCTACCTTCTCTGCATGGACGATAAAGATGCTCGCCGCATAAGTTAATAGCTTCGATCAACGAGGCCGTGAAAAAACGTTGCTCTATGCGATCGATGGTTGCCGTATCAGCTCAACTGTAAGCAAGTGCGCAAATTGGACGCAAATTCAATGCCAGAGTTGGCGGCTGCAACTTCCGACTAGCGGATCGCTTATCGCAGCTCTGCCGGGCATCGAAAATGTTACAAATTTTTACAGGTTAGCGTCCGCCTGCGTCAGGGCGCTCCATGCGCAATGCGAGGCTGAGAAGTGTGATTCCGACTGAAGGGGTAATTTCTACTTGCCGCGAATGGTAGTTTTTACGGATGGTTGACATGTTCTGTTACAGGATGCGCTATTTCAGGTCGGCTCGGGAAGGGTTTTCTTGTCGCCATCCGCGGCCAGCAGCTTCTGTCCGAATTGATCCAGCCGCTTGTCCGCCGCCTGAAAACTCGATTGGGCGTGTCCCAGATGTTTGCCGACCAGAGTGAACTCGTCCTTGAATCTGCCGAAGTCTCCTTCGAGGCGGCCCAGGTACTGCATCACCTCCTTGGCCCGCTCTTCGATCTTCAGTCCCTTGAGGCCCAGGACGATGGCCTGAAGGTAGGCATAAAAGCTGTTGGGAGACACCGGGATGACCCGTTTGCCCATCGCATACTGGCTCAGCCCCTTCTCTCCGCCCGCAAAATCGTCCTTGATGATCGTCTCGTAATAGACGTTTTCCGCCGGAATATACATGAGGGCGAAGTCGTAAGTTCCCTCGTCGGGGAGGATATATTTGGTCGCAATCGCATCGATGTGTTTCTTGACGTCGCTCACGAACTGGCGTTTGGCTTTCGCCTTCTCCTCGTCTGTGCCGGCATCGAGGATGCGCTTGAAGTTTTCCAAGGGAAATTTGGAATCGACCGGGACCAGCGAGCCGCCCAACTTGATGACCGCGTCCACCTTCTCGCCGCTCCTGAATGCGAACTGCGTGGCGAAGTGATCGGCCGGGAGGATCTGGCCTAAGAGATCTTCGAGGAAGAACTCTCCCAGGCCGCCCCTGAGCTTGGGGGCGCGAAGGATCTCCTGCAGCGAAGCGATGTCTTTCCCGACTTCGTAGATTTTTCGATTCGCCTCCTCCAGGCTTCCCAGACTCTTCTGCACATTGCCCACGACGCGGGCGGCGTTATCGAGCCTCTCGCCCAAGGTCTGCTGGGTTTTTTGCATGACCTCCGAGCTTTCCTTGAGCCGGTCGTTCACCTGGGTCATCAGCTGTCCCAGTTGCTGATGAATGAGTTGCGTGCTGCCGTCGAGCACCTGCGTGAACTGGCCGCGCAACTGGTCGATCTGTTGCTGGATGAGGATCATCGACTGATCTTCCTTTTTCTCTCCCAGCATCGTTTGAACGCGGCGGAGCAAAAACCAGCCGAGAACGGCGACGCCGCCCAGGAACAGGAGCAGCAGCGCGATGGGATTCAGGGAGTCCACGATTTGGCTTGGGGGAGTTAAAGCAACCGAAGGGCGTATTCTAAAAGCTCGCTCAGTTTGCGCATTTGAGTGGCGCGCATCGATCTCTCTTCGGGCGGAGAGGAAAAATATTGGTCGAGGCTGCGCTTAAGGTTCCACTCGAGCAACTCCACGCACTGCTCCACGCTCATCTTCTCCGCGCGGCGCTGGCGGGCCTGGTGGACTTCCTTGAGCTTGATGACCTGACCCATCGTCGCCCATAGTAAGGAGGTTGCCTCTGCTTTGCAAGTCCTTGCAGGGCGTTGAAAAAGGCCGATCTGCGTCGTGGTCGGAAAGATGCCGTGCTCGTGGCTCGTGCTCGCGACGAGAGGACGAACACGAAGGCTCGAAGGACCGCTTCGAAGTGACACGAACACGACCACGAAGAGCGCGCGCCTGGTGGCTGTCTCAACTTGGACCTTTTTGACCGGCCTGAAGAGAGAGTTTTTTACAGTCCTTAGACCAGCGGCTCCTGCTGCGTCACGCAATGAATCGCCCCACGCCCGGTAACGAGCGGCGCACAGGGAATGCCGATGACGGCGCGATCCGGAAAAAGTTCTCGAAGGATGCCGAGCGCCGCGCGGTCATTGGGATGGTCGTAGGTAGGCGCCAGAACGACGCCGTTGGCGATGTAGAAATTCGCGTAACTGGCCGGCAGTCTCGCTCCTGCGTCGGCGACGGCGCCGGGCATCGGCAGCGGGACAATCGTGAGTTTTTTACCGTTCCGATCCTTCGCGCCCGTAAGACGCTCATAATTTTCCTGCAACGGGCGGTAATTTCGGTCGCGCGGGTCCCGCTCCAGCGCGCATACCACGGTCGTCGAATCGACGAACCGGGCGATATCGTCGATGTGACCGTCGGTGTCGTCGCCCGCGATCCCTTCCCCCAGCCAGATAACCTGATCGACGCCCAGGGAATCCTCGAGAAACTGCTCGATGCCGGCGCGGCTCAGGTGCGGGTTGCGGTTCGGATTGAGCAGGCACTGCTCGGTCGTAAAACAGGCGCCTTGGCCGTTGACCTCGATGGAGCCGCCTTCGAGCGCGACAGGATGCTCGAAAACCCGCGCGCCGAGGAGCGGGGCCATCGCCTTCGCCACGCTATCGTCGGCCCGGTAAGATTCATACTTCCCGCCCCAACCGTTGAAGATCCAATCGTTGAAAGCGAGCCGCTGATCGCCATCCCGCTTCACCACGAAGGTCGGACCGTAGTCTCGAACCCACACATCCACCGTCGGAATCGTGTGGAAAGTGACACGCTCCATGTCCGCGCCCGCCTGTCGCAGCCGCTTGTCGGCCTGATCTTGAGCGCGCTGATCGTTGACCAACAAACATACAGCCTCGCGCGGCGCGAGCGCCTTCACCATCTGCACCCAGATTTCCTTGATCTGGTCCAATTGACCCGGCCAGGCGTCGCGGTTGTGCGGCCACGCCAGCCAGGTTGCCCGGTGGGGTTCCCACTCGGCCGGCATGCGATAGCCCAACTCCCGCGGGCAAGGGGCCTGGTTATGTTTAAGAGAGCTGTTCAAAGGAATATTCAAGAGCCTTTAGCAAATGATTTGTCTAATAAGTTTTTGAAACACTCTTTTTTCAGGCCGGTCAAAAAGGTCCCAGATACAAGGCGCGCGAAGGTCCGCGAGCGGAGGCGTACTTTTCTAGTACGTTGACGCGAAGCGGGGCGAGCGCAACGCAGTAGATGGGCCTTTTTCAGCGGCCTGCTAGTCATCAAGGAAGCGCGCGGTCAGACCGCCGTACGCATCGATGCGCCGGTCCCGGAGAAAAGGCCAGCTCTGCCGCGTTTCGTCGATTTTTTTGAGATCGCAGCGGGCCAGCAGGAGATCCTCTTGGTCGCCGCCGGCGCGGGCGACGATTTCCCCCGAAGGGTCGGCGACGAAAGAGCCGCCCCAAAATTTGATCCTGCCCTCACGCCCCGTGCGATTCGCCGCCGCGACATAGACGCCGTTCGCCACCGCGTGGGCGCGCTGGATCGTCTCCCAAGCATTTTTTTGCGCCCTGGCCGCGGCCCGGGGCTCCCCGGCCAGCCAGCCGATCGCCGTCGGATAGAAAATGATCTCCGCGCCGCGCATCGCGACCAGCCGCGCGGCCTCGGGAAACCACTGGTCCCAACAGACCAGCACGCCGATCCTGGCGTAGCGCGTTTGAAAACAGGGAAAGCCGAGATCGCCGGGGGTAAAATAAAATTTTTCGTAGTAGCCGGGGTCGTCCGGGATGTGCATCTTGCGATATTTGCCCAGGATCGCGCCGTCGGCGTCGATCACCACCGCCGTGTTGTGAAACACGCCGGCTGAGCGGCGCTCAAAGATAGAGGAGACGACGACGATCCGCTTCGACCGCGCCACGCGGCCGAGCGCGTCCGTCGTGGGACCGGGGATGCTTTCCGCCAGCTTGAACTTTCCGGCGTCCTCGACCTGGGGAAAGTAACGCGAGCGGAACAGCTCCTGGAGGCAAACGATCTCGGCCCCCTTCTTGGCGGCCGCCTCGATCCTGGCGACGGCTTTGGCGAGATTGAAATCGGGCGCCTCCGCCGCGCTCATTTGAATGAGGCCGACGGTAACCTTGCCGCCTTTGCGCTTGCCGGGCAAATCGCCGCCCCTATTTCAGATGCCGGGCGAAGAAGGACTTGAATTTCTCCCAGGCGTCCTTGGCGGAGTCGGCATGATAGCTGCCGCGCTCGTCGCAGAAAAAGCCGTGCCCCGCTTCCGGATAGACATTCATCGTAAACGTCCTTTTGTTGTCCGTCAGTGCCTTGTTGACCTGCGCGACGTGGTCCTGCGGGATCATCGGATCTTTGCCGCCAAAAAAGAGGTGGATCGGGCAGTTGATCTCCCCGGTGCGGGAGAGCGGGCTCGGATTGCCCATCGGAATGCCGCCGCCGTAGAAAGAGACCGCCGCTTTGATGTCTTTATTGTGATGCGCGGCGGTCAAATAGGTAACCCGGCCGCCCATGCAAAAGCCGGTCACTCCCAGCGCGCTCGGCTTGACGTAATTCTGCGATTTGAGGTGCGAAATAACGGCCCCCACGTCGGCCATGATCTTGGGATCTTGCAGGCGATTCATGATGCCGACCGCCTTTTGCAGCTCCGCGTAAGGAACGACTCGCTCCGGCTCGCGATGATAAAGATCGGGCGCGATGGCCACATAGCCCTCGCGGGCGATCCGCTCGGTCACGTCCTTGATGTGCTTGTTGACTCCGAAAGCCTCCATAATCACGATGATCGCCGGCCGCGGCCCGCCGTCTTTGGGCCGCGCCTCGTAGGCCTCCATCTTCCCGTCGGCGGTGTTGAGTTGCAGCGTGGTGGTTGTGAGATCCATGTTTCGCCTCCTTTGAACAGTTTTTTTCTCGGGTAAAATCGCCCTCTGTCTATCAGATTTTTTTCCCTTGGTCTACCCCGTCCGCGCCGGCAGAAGGTTCCGGATCCAAGGCGCGCGCGCTGCGTGATCGTGTTCGTGTCACTTCGAAGTTGCTCTTCCGGGTTTCGTGTCCGTGTTCGTGTTCTTCCGGCCCGAGCACGAGTCACGATCACGAGCACGGAATTTAGCAAGGAGCCTTTTTCAACGCAATGGCGAGCTAGCGATTGGTGATGACCACCACCCCGGCAAACATCAGAAGAGCGCCGAGAATAATTCGTGGCGTCACCTGTTCTACGTCTCGCAGAAAAGCGGCGCTGAAGAGCACCGCAAAGAGGGGCGTCGTATTGAAGAGAGGGACCATCGCGGAGACCTCCCCCATATTGAGAGCGGTGAAATTCAGCATTTGCGCGCCGGCGGAGAGCACGGCGGCGCTCGCGAAAAACGGCACGCTCTCTCTCTGCGGCCGGGCAAGGTGGAACCTTCCCGTCATGAATAAAAACACCGCAAAGATCACGAGCGACGTGGAGCTGCCGATCGCCGCGCCGATAAACGGGTCGGGAAGCAGCAACAGCCCGGCCCTGCGCAAGTTTTGCGACACGGCCCCGCAGACCGCCGCGCCCAAGGGGAAGAGGACATCGATAACATTCCACCGGGCCTCCCCGCTGCGCCGCCACAAGATCAGCCACACGCTGGCGATGATCAACACCGTCCCGCCGTAGACAAACGCGTTTGGCTGTTCGTGAAGAAATACGACGGCCAGAGCGACCGAAACCAGCGGCTCGCTGCCGCGCACGGGACCGGCGCGGGAAACTCCGATGCGGGTGAGGCCCATGTAGTACAGAATCCGCGCCAGCAGAGGTTGGAAACAGCCGCTCAGGAAGAAGTAAATGGTAGCCGGAGACCACAGGAGATCGAGCGGGACATAGACCCAGACGTAGATCCAAAGCCAGAAAGCCGCCAGCGCGTAACTCATAAAGGCGGCGGCGATGATATTCGAGTTCCGCGCGCCGATCCGCACCAGCACGGCGTCGCCCGCCCAACCCATTGCCGAAATGATCGCGATCGCCTC
>MGSS01000108.1:17751-19345 GCA_001798595.1 Deltaproteobacteria bacterium RIFCSPLOWO2_12_FULL_60_19
GCCCAGCGCGGAGGGGCTTACAAGCGTTCAGCAAACTACGTAAAGGTTTTTCGCAGGCGGGCTATTCTGTCAAATGGATCGCACGACGCCCTGGGCGATCTCCCCCCGGCGGAGTGCCACGAGAACCTTTTAAAGACCAAAAGTTCTACTTTAGAACTGTCTTCTTGACGGGGAAGCTTACGGTTCCCCCAGCAAGAGAAACGTTCGCGTCCCCTTTTCTGTCCCAGTTTCTCCACGCGGCGATGATCGCGTTCGAGTACGAAGGGAAAAAACGGAAATGGACCGCTCCGCTGCCGGAGGATCTGGCAAGGACGGTAAAAGCTTTGGAAGTCAGTTAAGCCGAGTATCCTGTCTAACCGCTTATTCGCACGCTTCGACCTGTCTTCACGGCGTTCAACGCCTTAAGAATGGCTGGAACCAATGGGCGGAGGGACTCGATACGATTGGTGGCTGCTTCTAAAGTAATGGCAGCGAGACTTGGCGGGATCTGCTGCTGGGCTAACCGCTGATCTATTGTCAAGAAAACTTCATAATCACCCGAGGCAAGACGCAAGAGCTCGCCATTTTCGATTCCTGACCAACCCGCCTGAGTCACCGTGCGCACATAATGACCTGTGAGCTCACGGGCGAGGTCAGCCGGCAAGCACTCAGCCAGCAGAATGCGCATCGGCGGCTAAAGCTTCTTTGGCGATCTCCAGCGCGGCAATGGCCTGCTCTCTACTCACTGCCGGAAACGCCCGAAGAAAGACGTCGAGCGAATCACCCACCTCGAGGTAGTCTATGAGATTCTTAACCGGCACGCGCGTCCCTACAAAAATAGGAATTCCTCCCAAGATCTTCGGATCGCTGTGGACAACGGACTTTTTACTTCGCATATCCTTTACCTCTCTTGACGAGTATATCCCGTGGCCCTAGACGGAGCAAATTCATCCGGGCGGATGCACCAGATCCGCCTCCACTTCGCCAAGTTCCACCACCCCGTGGTCGCGGACCGGCAGCACGGCGACTTTGGCTTCAACAAACGCTTTAACCGGCGCTACCACCTGCGGCGCCAGTTCCTCCACGCGGCGACAATTGCGTTCGAGTACCGAGGAAAAAAACAAAAGTGGAGCGCCCCGCTGCCGGAGGATCTGGCGAGGACGCTGAAAGCTTTGGAAAGCAGTTGAGGCGCCTTTCCGTGGCTCCGCTTAGTCCTTGAGGATCTATGAACGACAATGGGTTGTTTGCAACATAACCGTACCGATTGAGTTCTTGTGGACTTTGTAGGGGGAACGGACTGACGGACTGCCGACAGGAATTGGCCTCCGTGTGCTGCGCGCCTCCCAATATGGGATCAAAGGCAGTAAACCGGCCTGTAGTCGCATCATAATACCTCGCCCTGTAGTAGTACAGCTCGATCTCCTTGTCCCACTCCCTCCCCGTGAAGGTAAACGCGTTCTTGACATTGCTCTCGTCATGGTCATTATCGCCGCTGCGATCGTAGCCATCGTGATCGCGCTCGTAATCGCGCCGCCCTCTCAGGTTACCAAAGGAATCGTAATCGTAACGCTTTACCACCCGCTGCCAACCGTCGGTCAGCGCGGTGACTGAGCCC
>MGSS01000109.1:0-15170 GCA_001798595.1 Deltaproteobacteria bacterium RIFCSPLOWO2_12_FULL_60_19
CAACCAGAAACTTGTGTGGGCGGGTTTTTGCCGGCGCTCAGTCCCGGATATCCTGGAGGAACCACTCCGTGGGGATCTCTTTTCCCAAGCCCCGCTCCTTCGCCAACTCGTATACCCTTCCCGCGACGGCGAAGAACTGCGCGCCTTGAACGTTGCCCCGCTCGGAGTAGGTGATCTGCCGCGGCGACGTCCGGCCTTTTCTTTTGCCGCTCAGCAGATCGGCGAAGAAGACCATTCTATCCTCCGCAATCACGCCGTGCCCCCTTCCGCCGGCGCGCTTCATTTGAAAGCCCGCGTCGCGTTCCGGCATAGCGGCGTAAGTAATGTGCTCATCGGGGAGAAGCAGTTCCGGCAGTCCCCAAGGCGCCGGCGCGGTGCCGAGCCTGAGCGAAACGTCGATTCGTTTAAGCGTCTCCTCATCCGGCTTCCCGCCGATGCAGGTCACATGCGTTCCTTCCTCCAGGAACCGGCCGAATACCACGGCCACGGCCGAGTCGGTGCAGCCGGCGACGATGTCCGCCCCTTTGTACACATCCTCCGGCCGGTCCACGGCGACCGCTTCGATGCCGTGCTTCTCGGACATCTCCAGCGCGTATTTTTCGCGATTCGCCTTGGTCGGGCTGTAAACCTGAATTTTCTTGATCTTGCGCGCGAGAAGAAAAGCCTCGGCGTGCGACCGGGCCATCCCGCCGGAGCCGATCATGCCGACGACTTCGGCGTCCGCGCGCGCCATGTATTTCGCGCCGATAGCCGAGTCCGCGCCCACCCGCATGTGCTGGAGATAGCCGTCGTTGATCAGCGCCAGCGGCTCGCCGTTCTGAATGCTGGTCAAAAGGATCAGGCCGCAGAATTGGCCTGGTTTGACGCAGTATTTCTCCTGCGTTCTCGCGCCTTCATACTCCCGCTCATAAACCACGTCCGATTTCATCCGGATGGCGAAGTAGCCGGAGAGCGATCCGCCCTCCATCGTCCCCCACTGGTACATCTTGTGCGGATCGTTCGTGGGGATCTGAATGTCTATGCGCGGGCGGCACACAGCCTCGCGGCGCGCGATCTGTTGATAGGCCTTTTCGAGCGCGCGCATCGTAACGTCCATCGTCAGGACGCTCTTCACGTCGTCGTTGTTGAGAATCAGAGTCATGGCCGGCCTATTTTTGTCCTTCCTCGCGGTAAAATCCCAGCGCCTCCATCAAGGGCTGATCGTTCATCACGAATAGGATGGCCGGTTGGCCGTGCGTATTTTCATGGCGGTGATATTGCCAGAGCGGGGCGACAAAAGAGTCGCCCTCTTCCCAATCGAAGCGAGTCTCGCCGATCGTTGTCGATCCTTTTCCGCGGAAGACGTGATAAAGCGCGGAGCTGGTATGGCGATGCGATAAAGTTTTTTCTCCGGGGCGAAGCATTTGGATCGCGCAGTTGAACGTGGGAAGAGTCGGCCCGCCGGTAAGTGGATTGGCATATCGAAGGAAAATTCCGTCGTAGGGATCGCCCGGCCTCTCGCCGACGGTTTTGAGAACCTTCTCGGTCTCCTCCCAGCGGTAGACAAAAGGAGGCGGCTGGATGGAATCCTGCCGCACCCAGCTTGGGCGGATAGGACTCAACTCCGAGAACGAAGTACCCTCGGCGCGCGTGACGGGCTGGTGGTCTTGCTTGTAAGGCTCGTGGAAGTCGACCTGCAGCAACCTCACCAGCGGGGCGTCGAGCACGTCGAGCCACATGAGCGTCTCGCCCGATTCGTTGACGTGGTCGTGCCAGGTCCAGTTCGGCGTCGTGGCGAAATCCCCTTCGCCGATTTCGAAAGACTCGCCTTCGACGATAAGACGCGCCCCTCTGCCCTTGGTGATGAAGCGGATCGCGCCCGCCATGTGGCGATGGGCGGCGGCGTGCTCGCCGGGCTTGAGCATCTGAAGATTCAGCGTGAGCGTGTGCGTGGTCCCGCCCGGCAGCGAGGGATGCTTCATCTGGATCACTCGGCGAAACGAAGTCTCCAGACCCACTTCCGTCCCGGCGCGATCGATCGCTTCGTAGAGATCTTTCCCTTTCCAGAGATACGGCTCGAAAGTCGCCACGGGCTCTCGCGAGCGATCGCCTTGCGTCGCTTGCCAGTACCCGCGGAAATTTTTTTTCTTAAGCTCCTCTTCGAATGCTTTAAGGTCCGCCATAGCTCACCTCACAAGCCATAGAGCCGCGCCGCGTTCTCGCCCATGATCTTCGCCATGAGCGCCGGCGGAATGTCCTTCCGGCTGGTAACGCTCTTGACCGTATCGGGGAACTTGGAGTCCGAATGGTTGTAGTCCGAGGCGAAGACCAGATGATCGTCGCCGACAAAATTCGCCACGAAGCCGACCGTCCGCTCGTCGGGCTCGAACGAGTAATAGAGCTGCCCGCCGCGCATGTATTCGCTCGGCGGTTTGGTGAGCCACGGCACCGTCGGCTGCAGATACTCGTAATGCTCGTCCAACCTCTCCATCCAGTAAGGAATCCACCCCGCTCCCGCTTCCATAAAGGCCACTTTGAGGCGCGGAAATTTTTCCAGGATGCCGCCTACGACGACGCAAAGCACGGCGATCATCTGCTCGAAGGGATGCGTCATCGCGTGGGTGTAAAAGGGATGGTCGAATCTCTCAATCCCCGCCGCCGTCCCGTCGCCCGCGCCGACGTGAACGCAGACTGGAATACCCAGCCGCTCGGCCTCGGCAAAAAACGGCAGCAGCTCGGGATGGTCGAGATTCTTGCCCGATGAGGAGTGAACGGGAGTCGCTACCGCGACAAAGCCAAGCCCCTTAACGCAGCGTCGCAACTCATCGACGGCCGCCGGCGGGTCTTGGATCGGCACAAGGGCGACGGCTTTAAGCCGGCGCCCGTCCGCCTTGCAGTAGTCGGCCAGCCAGTTGTTGTAAACTTGTGCGATTGCGCCGGCGAGATCCCTGTCCTCGACGAACGGCAGGCTCAAGAACGGACTTGTGCCGAAAAGCACCGCGGTATCGATCCCTTCAAGGTCCATGTCTTTAAGGCGCTGCACCGGCTCTTCCATACCGGTCGTCGGCTCCGGTCGCCGGTTGCGCGGCGCGCCGACGAAGCTGCAGCCCTTGCCCATAGGTTTCGGGCAGAGCCGCCCCTCCATCATAATAAAATCCACTCCCCGGTTGTCCTTCACCACCTGCGGCGCGCGCGACTTGAAAGGCTCTGGTATCAAATCCCGCCAGGGAATGTATCTTTCTTGAACATGGCCGTCCGCGTCGATGATGCGCATGGTGCAACTCTTTCAGACGAGAAGCTATCACCCGCCTTCCGAGGCTGTCAACTTGCGCTTGCCAGGCGCCGTGACGGCGGATAAGATACGCTCTCAACTAACTGGTCGATCCCACGCATTCGAAAAGTGAACAGGGAGCATCGGCTGTTCAGGAGGCAACCATGTCCGTCTCGATAGTTCCATTCTACGCTGCGCTACTCGCGGGACTCTACCTTTTCTTAAGCCTGCGCGTCATCGGCATGCGCGTTCGAGATCGGATCGGTCTCGGCGATGCCGGCAACCCGAAGCTTCAGCGGGCCATCCGCGTCCAGGGAAACTTCTCCGAGTATGTGCCGTTGGCGGTCATCCTGCTGGCCTTCGTCGAAATGCAGCAGGCCTCGCCGCTTCTACTCCACGGCCTCAGTCTTTCCCTGCTGATTGGCCGAATGATCCACGCCTACGGCGTTAGCCAGGAGCAAGAAGACTACAGGCTCCGCGTAACCGGTATGATTCTGACTTTCGCGGCCATCGCCGTCGCGGGTCTTATCCTGATCGGCGGTTTTTTATTCTGATTCGTTTTTTGGCAGCTTGACGCGCTGCGAAGCGCGAATCTCCCCGGTCGCGTAATGCTCGCCGCGGATCGCGCGCTCGGCGTCGGCCTGGTCCTCTTCGCTCCAACTGCCCAGGTTGTAACCGAACCAGGGGTTCTTAAGTTGAAGTTCGGGCAGCCCAAGCTCCCGCCACAATCCCTGCGCGCGCTCCATGAATTCCTTGCGCGGCAACGAGGTCGGCGGGTACTCCCACTTGCAGGTCGCATCGATCAAAATCGCCGACGCCTTGGCCGTCTCGACCTCGGGGCGGGCCGACGGCGGGGCCAAAGAGAAATCAAGCCCCGTCGGGATGTTGATGTCGCGCATCTCGCTATCCCGCTGCGGCTGGACGCGGTACGACATCGCCCACAGGACCGCGTCCGCGTCTCTTGCGTCGATGTCTCCATCCACCGCGATGAGAATCTTCGGTATCGCGCGCGCCATGCTCGTAATCACGCGCAACGGGGCCATAGGATCGCCGCACGCGGACCGATCCACCTTTACCACGCAGATGCCGTGGCTCCCCGAGGTGTCGAGCAGAACCACTTCGAGGATTCCTTTCATTTTGTGGTCCACCGTCAGCATCTTATAGAGGAGACCTTCCAACCCGACGCCGCGCAGCACGCTCGACTCGCTCGGCGGAAACTGGCTCAGAAATGCCTGAAAAATCGCGTCGCGCTTCCTGGTGATGCATGTGACGTTCATGAATTTGTCGAGCGCCCGCTGCGCCATGTAGCCGGTAAACTCGCCGAAGCAGCCCTCCGGCTCCACCTCGTCGGTCGGAATGATCCCTTCGATCACGATCTCGCTCTGGGCCGGCACCAGCAGGTCCACCGTCTTGCAGCGCACGAGTTCGACCGGCTCGCCGGCGATGCCGCCGGCAAAGGGATATTCCGAACCGGGCAAGCGGGCCGTGGAGCAGTAGGAAAGATTCGGCGTGCAGCCGATAACGATCGCGGCCTCCAGCGGCTTACCGACGGCCCGCGCCTTGTTCCAGTGCTTGCTGACGTCCTGATACGCGAAAGCGAAGAGGCCGATGCGCGTAGGGCTTTTGATCTGGCCACGGTAAGTGCCGAAGTTGTGCTCTCCTGTCTCGACATCTTTGGTGACCCAGTGGCCGGAGCTTAAGAAAGGCCCGGAGTCGAAACCCGGAGTCGAGATCGGAACCGGAAGCATGCCCGCCCCGCCCGCCTGCTCAAGCGCGCGACCTTCATAAACCATTTCCTGGCATGGCGCGGAAGAATCATCAATGACGCGCGGCGGAATCGGATGCGTCTGGGCCGCAGCCCATTTAGCGGCAATCTGATCGGGCGCATCGACACCCATGCCTAAAGCATAAACCGCGCGGCTCGGCGCCATAACCGCGAGGGCGACCGGCATGTCGTATGTCCGGCTGCTCACATCGGTGACATTCTCGAACAACCATCCTTTGCGCTCTCTCTCCCGCAAACCGCGGAACTGAAGCCGCACCAGCGGGTGCATCTCCGTGTCTTTGTTGATCCTCTTTGCAACCCGGACGAGAAGCCCCTTGGCCTCGAGCGCGGCAAGCCATTCACGAAGATTTTTATAGTAGGCCATGAGTCCTTCCCCTACACTATGATTCCTCGCTGTGTCAATCCGACCGGCGCAGATACCCCCCCTGGGGACTTTTTCGCAAGTTGAGCCTCAACGTTCTTTTGCGGGAGCCTTTTCAAGATTTCGTATCAGGCCGTCGATGAAGCCCTCGTCGTCCAGCTCTTTGACCCAATGGAGGTCCCAGAGGGAAAGCGGGTTCAATCCTCTAGCATCCGGGTATTCGATCGTCGCGATCTCGTAGCTGTTGGCGATCGCCCGCGGAGTCGGATAGGGCTTGGGCTTGAGCCATTTGACGATGGAATCGAACTGTCGCTCCATCTCTTCCATGCTTTCGATCTTCATCCGCTTCATCGGCTCGCCCGCCACGATCTTCAGCGCCTCGTCGCGGCGGAAGATCATAAGACAGATGGCGTGGATCACGGACTTCATGTAATCCTTGAGCAGCAGGGAATTCCCGTCGGCGAATTTCGTGAGGCAGGCCTGGGCATAGTGGCCGACGACGGGAATATCCGGCGCGGCTAAAACTTTGAGGCCGCCCGCAGCCAGAGCCTCCGGCAGATAGAGCGGCGACATAAAAGTCGCGACGCACTCTCCGGAGGCGACCTTCTTCCACTGGCCCCATCTCCCCACTTCGCTGTCTTCGACGAGGAGCGTCTTGACGTCGTTTTCAAGTCCCATCATTCTGAGCCAGAGAGTGACGGCGTGAGGCTGGCCGGAGGTTCGGACGGCCATCACGCCGCCTCTCAGATCTTCCGCTCGCTGAACACGCCGCGCTGTCGCCAGCTCCAGGCTCCCGCCCCGGCTCGGCGCGCAGAAGATCGTAACCTTTCTCCCCTTCGCGGCCTCGTCGTAAAGATATTCCAAATGCTCGATGATGATGTCCGCGGCGCCGTCGAACAGCGCCGCTTCGTATTCGTCGCCCCCCTTGATCTGCGCGACTTCCAGATCGACGTCGTAATGGCGCCGCGCCATCTCTTTGATGCAGAAGATGACCGGCGTCCGGTCGTCGTCCCGATACGCTAGTTTGAGGCTTCTCATATCTCAACCATCGCTTTAGTGTTTCATCTAGCCCCGCTGGGAATGCCTTACTTTCAGGCACAGACTGAGGTTGTCACTCCCGCGCAAGCGGGAGGGAATCCAGGCGCAGAAGAGGCTCTGGATTCCCGTTTTCACGGGAATGACGCGCAAAGCGCAAAGCCAGACGTCTCTTCCGATTCCACACAGTACCCAGAAATCCTAGCGGCCTTGTGTTACTTCCGTGAGCAAACTAAAGTCGGCCACGGCTTCCAACGGCGTTGCGCCCGTTGCTCCCGCCTCTTCCAGATAGCCCGTGATCGCCCGCCGATTGGGATAGGGAATGTCGGGAATTCTCGTCTTAACGAATTCCGTCGCGCGCCATTCCAACGCCGCCGGCTCGCTGACCGTGGCATGCTGCCGATATATCCGCCGCGTAAGATCGGCATCCGTCTTGGCCCGCTGAATCGCTTCGACCAAACCGGAGAGCAGGCGTTTGACCGTGTCGCGCCGGGATTGGACAAGGCTGCGAGTCACGGAAAGGTCGGCGCCGCTGACAAAGATTCCCAGCTTCTCCAGGTCGGCAACCAGCGCGAGATCGTTTCGCCTGGCGCCCAGGGCCATGACGTTTTCCGTATTGACCACCGCCGCGTCGATCTCCCCATTCAGCACCAGCTCCAGCCGCGCTCTCGACTCGTTCCCGCCGGTAGCGACCACTCGAACGTCTCTTTCCGGATCGAGTCCCAGCTTCTTGAGCGTGGCGCGGGCGATGCGATCGGCGCTCGACCCGGGGTTGCTGACGCCGACCCTTTTCCCTTTCAACGCTTCCACGGTGGAGATCGGAGCGCGGGCGACCAGCTGAAAACTGTCCTCGCCGAGGCTCGCGATAATGCAGAGGCTTGCGCCTTGCGTGACAACCGCTTTGACCACGGGATCGCCGTTGCCGAGAAAGAGCTGGATATCGCCTGAAAGGAGTTTCGGAATCGCCGTATAGCCCGGACTCACGCGGACGATTTCCAGGTCAAGGCCGCGCTTTGCGAAGAGTCCCATCTCCTTCCCCAAGGGAAGCGGAATCTTCGCCCCTTCGAGGTTGGTGTATCCCACCGTCAGCCTCTCCTGCGCCGGCGCAGGAGGCGCGAAGCCCAAGCAACCGGCCAGGATCGCAAACAGGCTGAGGAAGATACGACGCATCAACGGAATTTGGCGATTAGATGGGCGGTGTTGGACGTCGATCCGCCGATGCCGGGGTGCTCCACGACAACCGAGTAGGTTCCCGGTTGGCGCAGAAGCTCGGGAGAAATCGTGATTTTGATCTCCGTGGCGCGGCGGAAATTCTGCGGAAATTTTGCCGCGCGGAATTGGACTTCCGCGCTCACCGGCCTGCCGTTGAATTTGACCTGGGCCGTGCTGAGAAAGTTTTTTCCCCGGACCGACAGAACCAGCGGAGTCGCGCCCGGCACCACGGAATCCGGCACGAGTTTCTCGATCTCGGGCGCCGGGCGGTCCGGTTCGGTGCGCGGGATCGGGTTTCGGTAGTCCGGATCGTACTCGGGCTTGCGGGCCACGCCCTCTTTAAAGACCGTGTGGATACGCTCGATGGCGGAGATATCCAGCAGCGGATTGGCATCCAGGATCACGATGTCGGCGAATCGTCCCGGCGCGATAGTTCCAAAATCCGCCGCCCGGCCCACGCATTCGGCGGGGTTCTTGGTGGCCGTCGTGATCGCCTCTCGCGGCGTCAGCCCGGCCTCGACGAAGAGTTGCAGCTCGCGCTGCACCGCCAGCCCAGGGAGAATTGAGTTCGGGTCCGAGCCGGTCTGCAGCCTGCCTCCCGCCTTGGCGAATCGCCGCAGAAAATCCTGCAGCTTGCGGTAGCCCGCCTCGATGATTTGCTGCAGGTTGCCGTCGATCGCCGCGATGCCGCGAAAGTGATCCTGCGTATTCACCCGGAAATAGGGCGGAACGTAGGCTAACCCCGGTGACGCGAGCAGCCGCAGCTCGTCGTCCTGAAATTTCTTTTTGTTGACCGAAAAGGCGCGCCAGGCCGTCGCCAGCGTCGGCGTGAAGCAGACTTTTTTCGCTATCAGTTGCCGGATGACCGGCGCGTAGCCCCTCTCCTCCATAAAGCTGTGAACTTCCTGGCTGGTCATGCGGTCGCGCGCCCTGGTTCTTCCCTCGTGCAGCTTTTTCTTCGCTTCCGCGCCGGTGACCGTCGCCAGCGCCACCGAATGGGAATGTTCGATCGAGTCGATCTCGACGCCGGCGAGCGCCGCCTCGGTTCCGTTGAGCGAATGGGTAATGACCGGTTTCTTGGCGGCGTGGGCCTCGGCGACGATCGCGCCCAACTCCTCCGTCGTGAGATCCTCCAGAGCTTTGACGATATCGACGCCCGTCGCGAGCGCTTTTTTCGTTTCCGCTCTTGCCTGCTCCGCCCCGCGAACGTATACCTCGGTTCTCCCGCGCGCCCCCCCTGCCCCGGTGTCCTCTCCGGCAGGCCGGTTCAGCCTTGCCGCGCGGAGCAATCGGGGCCCGAGGATCTTGCCTTTGTCGATCCCCTCTTGCTGCGCGAAGCTCCAGGGCAAGGGATTGTCGCCGATGTCGAAGGCCGTCGTGACGCCGTGCGAGAGGTAGAGCTCGCCCTGCCACTCGCGGTAATGCGCGTGCGCGTCCACCAGCCCGGGCATGGCGAACTTCTCCCGAAAATTGAGGGTCGAGGCGCCCCGCGGTATCGCCACGGTCCCTCGCTTCCCCACGGCGTGAACGCGCTTGCCGACGATCACGATCTCCGCGTCTTCCAACGCCGGTCCGCCCGAGCCGTCGATCAGGCCCCGGACTTGAAGAACCAGGATCTCTTCGTCGGCGGCCATGGTTTCATAACCGACGCCGAGCACAAGGGCCGCCAGCGCGCAGAGCGCGAGGCGCGCAGCCCGGCGGCGTTTTATCCTAAGGCCTCGCGATTTCTTCATAACGCTATCTTCCTCAGCGCGCAGCGCGGACGGGACCGGTCTCGTCGCTTCATAATCACGCGCCCGTGAATACTACCGCCCGTGGAGCCGGGTAAAAAAGCCTTCGCTCTCCAGCTCTTTGACCAGCGTCAGGTCCATGAATTCTTCTATCTTCCTGCCTTTGAGCTGGGGATAGGTCTGGCTCAGGTCCTCGATATCGTTCTGTAGCGCCTCCTCGCGCGGAAACGGTTTGGTCGGAATGGTGCCGAGAAGGTAATTTTTGTGCATCGATTCCAACAGCCTGGGATCTTCCACCTTCATGTACTTGCGGTAGACGCGGAACGCGACATCTTTGTTGTTGCGTCCAATCCAGGCGCCCTCCGTCATGCCCATGAGAAACGCCTTCAACTGCCGGCGCTTTTCTTTGACGAACTGGCGGCTGGTGGAGATGTCGCTGCCGGTGGTGTAGACACCCTGGTCGAGCAGGTCGGCCAGCACCGAAACCTTCTGCCCCGCGAGTTCAATCTGGTAAATGTTATCCACCGTGGCGATCGTGGCGTCGATCTTGCCCTGAAGCATAATCAGCACGCGCCGGTCGGACTCGCTCAGTCCCGTCGGAATGAGATTGACGTCCTTGCCCGGCTGGAGCCCCAATTTCGGCAGCAGGCGGCGCAGGGCGTAGTCGGAGCCGGCGCCGACGCGGCTCGATCCGATCACTTTGCCTTTGAGAGCTTGAACGGAGGTGATCGAGGGATGAGCGATCAGCTTGTAGGCGATCGGCCCTAAGCTCGCGATAATCACAGCCGGCGCGCCGCGCGCCGCCGCCCCCACCGCCGAAGAGCCCGAGGCGGCGATCACCTGGACGCTGCCGCCCAGTAGAGCGTTGACTGAGACAACCCCTGAGGCGATATAAACGAGATCGACATCGATGCCGTATTTCTCGAAGAGGCCCAAGTCCTTCGCCACCCATAGTGGCGCGCGCGTCCCGGAGACCGACGCGTAGGAGATGCTCAGCGTCTCAAGTTTCTTCTCCTGGCTGTAGCCGGAACTCGCCAGACACAGAGCGAACGACGAGCAGATCGCCGCTATCCATTTTGAATTTTTCATTTTGCCTTTTACCTTTTCAGTAGTGTTCCCCTTCTTCAAGCGTGCGGATCGAAGCGCGGATTTTAGTTTTAGACTTGACCTTGTGCTTATACAACAGGAAGGGCCAGGCGCGATACGGGTTCTCCAACCTCGCAGTCACCCGGCCCCGAGCCGCGTCCGCCAGAGGCTTTGGCGTGGTAAACGACATCAACAAAAGTTGGTCCTGGCAGGCCCGCTCCAGTTGAATGGCCGAGATGCAGTTCCCTTCGATGCCCGGCCCGGTGACGACGCAGCCGTGGCCGCGCAGAAAAATCGCGTGGTGTTGACCGAGCGCCTCCACCATCTGCTCTGCCAACCCGGCGCTGTTGATGCCGTGGCTGTTGTGAAAGATCGGAACGCCGTCGGCGAAGATACGCGCCTCGCGATTAAACGGGATGAGGCCGCTGTCGAGCAGGCCAAGGAGGATCGAGTAACGGGCGTGGCAGTGGAGCACGCTGCCGACATCCGGCCGGCTGCGGTAGATCGCGGTGTGGACGTGGGTTTCCGAGGGGATCGGCCCTTTGCCGGCGATCCTTTTACCGCTGAAATCGACCGTGCAGATATCTTTCGGATCGGCGAGAGCCCCGGCAAACCGCGGATTGATCAGAAAAGTCTCCGTGCCGGGAATCCGCGCGCTCAAGTGGCCCGATCCGGACAAAATCCCTTCGCCGGTCACGACCTGCAGGCCCTCGACCAAGCGCCTCTTTAAATTTTCGATTGTTGCCGTCATTGAATTTCTCGATCACCTTCGGTGCATTGCAAAATGAAAATTGCAAACTGCAAAAGTCAAATTTGGCGAAGCCCTACCCCCCCAATTTTTCATTTTGATATTTGCATTTTGCCTTTTGCAGTGAGCTGCTCATCGCCTCACCCCTGACCCCTCACGTTTGTCGATCAATTTCGTTTCTCCCACTCGCCATAGTACCGCCACAACGGCTCCACCGATCGGCCTTTCGCCCGCCTGCGTCCAAGAAAGCCGTCGATGTCTTGCTGTGAGATCGAGGGAACCTGGCCGAGAGTGGCCGCTTGCAGGTTCATTTGCGCCAGATGGTCCAGCTTGATCGCCCGCACGGTCGCCTCTTCCAGCGTCGCCCCAACGACGACGATGCCGTGGCCGCGCAACACGCACACATCGCTGTCGCCCATCGCCTTGAGCATCTCGTGAACCTGCTCCACGGTATGGAGCGTGAGGCTGCTCTCGTAGATCGGGATTCCGTTCACCGCGAGGCGCATGCCTTGCGGGTCGTAGCCGCCGAAAATCGGCCGCAGCTCGATCCCCGCCATGCTGGTCAGGACGATCGTGGGCGGATGCGCGTGGACTACGCCGCCGATCTCGGGACGAGCTTTGTAGAGTTCGCCGTGGATACACGCTTCATTGGGCGTCTTAAGACCGCTGCGCCGCTCCAGCGGCGCTCCTTCAAAATCCGAAAGCACGATGTTGTTCGGTCGGGTATAGATCAGACCGCTCTCGGCCCTGCCCCGTCCCCTGATCATCATCGTCCGGCGGTCGCGGCTGCGCGCGCTCACGTGCCCGGTCGTCTCTTTGAAAAGGCCGAGCTTGGCGAGAATACGGCAGGAGAGCGCCACCGTCTTCGCCAACGCGGAGTCGCGCTTCCCATTTTTGATTTTAGATTTTAGATTTTCGATTGCCGCCCCCCACTCAACCGTTGAACCTTTTGAACAACTTGAACCCTTGAACGGACTTCTATTGATCTCCCGCTTGCAGCGCGGCCTGGGAAAACGCATCGTAGGTGACCCACTGCTTGGCCTGTCCCTTTTTGAGATGCAGCCAGATGGCCCGTTGGACCTCCGGTGTGACCGCGCGGCTCAGCACGATCTGCTCGCCGAGCTTGCCGTGGTCCTGGTCCGCCTCGCCGTGAGCGGTAAAGAAGTCGAGCGCCTTCTCCGGCACGTGGTACTTCTCGCGGAACGCCTCCGCCCAAATGGGATGGACCACGGCGTTGATCTTCTCGCCGACGCGCAGATTCGCCGGCAGATCGCCGACGCTCTGCTTCATCGACTTGTAACGTTCGGCGTCCAACACCACCTGCATCAGCGGCGACGGCTCCGATTTCCGGATCTCCTCCCGTTTCATTCCCAACCCCTCGGCGAAGCGCAGCCATAGCTCGGGGTGGCTCGGATATTTGCCCCCGACCAAATCTTCACCGCATTCGGAAATCAACACCTTGACCTGCTCTTGCAGCTCTTCGAGGGTCGGCGCGGTGGCGACGATGTAGGCGTCGTTCCTCAGCGTCTGCACCTTCGCGTGATAGTCCTGCTTCGCCCAGGCTTGAAGCTGCTTGATGCTCCATTCGCCCCGCACCAGCTTCACGCAAAAAGGATGATTGATCTTGGTGTGGTGGGTTAGAACGGTCTCCGAAACCAACTCAAGAAACTTCTCCGGCGGCAGAAACTCTCGCGGCGGATCGGGAAAACGCGGGTAGGCCCAGGGCGTTTTGATCTCCCGGTACATCTTTCTCGCTCTGTCTCTCAGCTCGGCGATCGATGCCATACGGCGTGTAGCCTCCTGTTCGTTGGTTTCATCAGGAAATAGCGTATCGGCAATCGAGCTGTCAAGGAGATCGCAATCGGAAAAGGAACGACAGGCGGTTTTGACTCGCATGTTGACAATTTTCCATGGGAACTCTATATGCAGGTGACTAACGTTTTTTTCGAGAATTTGAGCCGATGAGTTTCTGCAAAGTTTGGATTCGCGTTCCGTTGCCCGTCGAAGAGCTGCGCTCCCTCGAACGGCGCTTCCCGAACGTCCAGTTCGCTTGCGGCGACGACGCGGGCGACGTCAGCGGCATCGACGCGGTCTTTACCGACGATCCGCTGCCGGACGAAATGGTCGGCCGGATGGACAAACTCCGCTGGCTCCACGTCATGCGCGGCGGGGCCAACGCCTACCTCACGCCGGCCGTGAAGAGCCGGCCGATCCTGCTCACCGGCTCCAAAGGCATTCATGGCCGCTCGTTCTCCGAATTCGCCATCGCCTGTATCTTCACGCTCGCCAAGAAGCTGCCGCAGTGCTGGGAAAATCAGCGGCAGAGGAAATGGCGGCGGGTCCAGACGGAGGAGCTGGAGGGCAAAACGGTCGGCATCGTCGGTCTCGGCGGCGTCGGCTCCGAGCTGGCCCGGAAAGCCGGGGCGCTCGGCATGAAGGTCGTCGCCACCAAGAGGGTCGTCGAAGGAAAGCCGGATTTTGTGGACGAGCTTGGCGGGCCGGAATTTCTCCCCGCCCTGCTCTCTCGCGCCGACTTTGTCGTTCTCTGCCTCGCGTCGGTCCGCTCGACGGAAGGGATTCTGGGCGAGAAAGAGCTGCGAACGATGAAGCCGAGCGCCTATCTGATCAATCTCACCGGCGGCAAAGCGATCGAAGAGAAGCTTCTAGTCCGGGCCCTTAAGGAGAAGTGGATCGCCGGCGCCGCGCTCGACGCCTTCCCCAGGCAGCCGTTGCCTCAAGACTCGGAGCTTTGGAATTTACCGAACGTGATGATCAGCGCGCGCATCGCCGGCGCCATGGCGCAAAGCTGGGAGCTGTTGATGCCGATCTTCAGCGAAAATCTCAGGCGCTTCCTTGCGGGGGAAGAGTTGCGGAACGTCGTCGATAAAGAGAGAGGCTATTAGGGACGGTTAAAAACCGTCCCTTGTCGGGCTATATTCGTTGTGGTAGGTAACGAGCGCAGGAGGAGAAATTTATGGCCTCTATTCTCTATGTAGGCACGGACGAAGGTTTTGTCGCCGTCAAATCCGAAGACGGAAGATCGTGGAACGTCGAGAGCCGCGGCCTTGAAGATTGGGCGGTTCCCAAGCTGGCCGCCTCCCCTGCTCATCCCAACCGGATCTTCGCCGGGACCCGCGGCGACGGCGTCTGGGTCAGCGAGGACTCCGGTAGGAGCTGGAAAAAACCCTGCTACGGCAAGCCGGGGCCCGGCAAGGTCCGCTGCGTCACGGTCGATCCCCACGATCCCAACACGGTTTACGCCGGCGCCGAGCCGATCGACATCTTCGTAAGCCGCGACGCGTGCAAGAGCTGGGAGCGGCTGGAATCGGTCTGGAGTGTTCCCTACGTGGCTTCGGTCGATTATCCGGTCGCCACCGTCGAGCCGCACGTGCGGGACATTACCATCGATCCGAACAACGCCAAGGTCATCTACGCTGCGCTGCAGGTCGGCTTTATGCTCAAGACCGTCGACGGCGGGCGAAGCTGGAAATTATTAAACAAAGGGTTTGACGCGGACGTTCACACCGTAGTCGTCGATCCGCGCAACACGAACAATCTTTTCATCGCCACCGGCGGCCACGACTTCAGGCTCGGCGGCGCGCCGGGCCGGGCGCTCTACAAAAGTAAAGACGGCGGGGAGAGCTGGCAGCCGACGGCGATGAATTTCCCGCAGGAGTATTCGGTCCCGCTGGTGATGCATCCCAAGAACCCGGACGTGATGTTCTCGGCGCTGGCCAAAGGCCAGCCCGGCCAATGGCGCAAGCGGCAAAGCGGCGCCGAATCGCTGCTCATCCGATCGAAAGACGGCGGCAAGAGCTGGCAGCCATTGGACGGCCACGACCCCACCATCGGCAAAGACTTTCCCGAAGCGATCGCCTTCGATCCGAGCGACCCCAACCGCGTCTATGCCGGCGTCAGAGGCGGCGAGCTTTACAGCAGCGCCGACGGCGGCGACAGCTGGA
>MGSS01000109.1:15200-15591 GCA_001798595.1 Deltaproteobacteria bacterium RIFCSPLOWO2_12_FULL_60_19
CCGACATGCATTGCGTAGCGGTGTAACGCGGGTTAACCCCACGCCGGGAATCCCGTCGCGCAGCGGACACCGGTGGTGGGGACTCTGCTTGCGCAACTATCGTAGCGGATCGGGCTTGACAGACAGCTTCTACGAAAAGAAGAGAGACTCAATAGAGTTGTTGAGGTGTAGGAGTCCGAACGTTCTAAATAGCTTACCCTTTCATCATCTCTTAGGAAATCACCTCCTTTGCAGCCGCGAGGCGAATATCGCAAACTAGAGAAAAGGTGTCAGGAACCTTTTTCGCCGATGCGGATAGCGGGCAAGCTGCGATTCGGATTCACCCTCCGCCCGTGCGGCAGACCCAAAAAAGAGGCGCGTTGACGGCGACAGAAAAGGTTCGCGTCCCCTG
>MGSS01000110.1:0-19971 GCA_001798595.1 Deltaproteobacteria bacterium RIFCSPLOWO2_12_FULL_60_19
GTATCCTGTAACGCGATTCCCGCATCCTGCATCGCGCATCCTGCATCTCTTCCCTCTCCCGCCTAACGTCTTAGGCGCTTTCCGCCTTGCAGTGTAAACCGGATTAGTCATCCTCTCCCTACCGGAGTAACCGATCTGTTACCCTCGGTAATCAATTGACGACTTAATTCCCTGACATCCTGCGCCTGACTCCTCGAAAGAGCCGTCATTTTCACAGTGGCACGCGCCTTGCTCCATCGGCAATAGACAAGAGCTTTGTGAACGTTGCGAGGGAAAAGATGGAGTCGATTCAACACAACGCCTATGAATCTCGGAGTTCAGGTCAGGTCGATTCTATCGGCATGGCTCGCTGGAAGCTGGTCGTCGGCGGCTTGTTTTTCTTTCTCCTGACGGCCGGAATTTTCTGGCATCAGTTCCAGCAAATTCAGGCAGGCGATGCGCGACCCCAATGGGGCCAGCTTCGATGGGGCTATTTGTTGCTGATCCTGCTCTGTCTCCCTATCGAGACGGCTTGCGCCGCGTTGCGCGTCTGGTTGCTGTGCCGCGTGCTCCATCCGGGCGTGCGTTTCTGGACGTGCGTCAAGGCGGAGCTCACGAACGTGGCCATCTCCATGTTGACGCCGTCGCAGACTGGCGGCGGCCCGGCCCAGATCTACATGTTGAGCCGCGCCGGAGTGAGCGTCGGAACCTCGCTGACGATCAGCCTCATCTCGTTTATGGGGACGATGGTGATTCTGGTTCTTATGGGCGTTTACTCGGCCTTTTTGTCAGGGGCCGGCGAGCTGACGCCGCTGTTCATGACTGCCTTCTGGACCGTCGTCATCGTCATGCTGGCGATGATCGGCGGCGCGCTCTCGCCCAATTTGCTGCGAATTCTCCTAAGGCGCGCCTCTCGCACGATATGGCGGTTGCGCGGCAGACGCGGCGCGCTTCACGATTGGTGGCCACCTGACTCGAACCGCACAGGGCCGCCGGCGGATCGCATGGGACCTGTCGCATGTAAATTCGTCGATCTCGTCTACACCTACCGGGACGACGTGAGGCGATTCCTGCGACAGGGAAAGGCCGCCTTCGCATGGGTATGCGTGTTGAGCTCGGCCTTCCTGTTCTCCCGAACGCTGATGGCTTACTTGTGCCTGCGATTTCTGGGAATCGAAGCCTCGACCTTCGGGCAAATCGTCGAGCTGCAAATGGTGGTCATCTTTCTCGTCTTCTTTGCCCCGACGCCGGGAAGCGCGGGCCTGGCCGAAGGCGCGTCGATGGCCATCATGTCGGCGATCGTGCCCGTGGGGTTCGCCCCCTACTATAATCTGCTCTGGCGCTTCTCGACCGCCTACATGGCGGCGCTCGGCGGGCTTTTTTATCTGCTTCACGCAATCGCGCAGGACCTCAAAAAGCGCGTCCGCCGACCGCAAAAAATAGAACCGACCGCGCGCGATTTCAAATTCAACATCTCGCGGCCGGCCGACCAAAGCCGCGACAGTTTGGAGGTGACCCAATGAAGCCATCGGACTATGTGATTCATCTGACGCTCAGCGTCTTTCTGATCGTCGGGGTTTACCAGTTCTACTTCTGGTGCCAGCGCCATCAGCTAGCAGAGCCGCGCGAGCTCAAGCTGCCGATGGACGAGTGGATTCCCTACCGGCCGAACTGGGTGTGGATCTACAGCTTTCTCTATTACCCGGTGATCCTCTACATCAACTGGGTAGTGGAGTCGCCGGGCCAGTTCACCCGCATCGCCGTGAGTTACATGCTGCTCCTGGGACTCCAGATGGCGTTCTTCGTCGCCTTTCCCGTGGTGACGCCGGTCAGCTGGCGTTCAAAAAACGGCCGACGCAACTACTCGGAGCGTTTCCTGGCGTTCGTGCAGAAGTTTGACGCCTCCTCGAACAGTTTTCCGAGCATGCACGTCTCGGTAGCGATGCTTACCGCGCTCCATATCTACCCCCGCGTGGGGCCTTGGGCCGCCGCCTTTCCCGTGCTCATCGCGCTCAGTTGCCTCTTCACCAAGCAGCACTATCTGATCGACATCCCCGCCGGCGCCGCTTTGGGTTGGTTCACGTTTAAGCTTTTTGCGCTGGTGGCGTGACGGATAGGGTAAGCGATTGATTACGATCCGTAATCAATTGATTACCCGGTTCCCGTCCCTCCTGTAGCTAACTCCTTGAAAATACCTTCATTGCCGCATGGCACGCGCCTTGCTCACTCCAGAACATCAAAGGCGAACAAAGGAGGCCGCATATGGAGAGACAGAAAATACCGGAGACGACGTTGGGGGACCTCATTGTAGCTCTCACTGACGAGACCGCGCAGTATATCCGCGACGAAAAAGAGGCCTGCAAGGTAGTCGCCGTCATGGTGACGCATCTTTTGAACAGCTCTGGCGCGCGGTTCAGACGACGGCAGTACTGGCAGTAGACCCTAGAGAGGACGACTCCATTGCTGATTCTCAGCCGTTAGGAGGTCTATAGGCGATCATGAACGATTTGAGATCATCCGAAGGATTCATGACCACATGGGATCAGACCCGGTTGTATTATCGGGCTTGGATCCCACCCGTTCCCACCCGTAAAGCGGTCGTCCTGTTTCACCGAGGCCACGAACATTCCGGTCGATTTCATGAACTCGTCCAGGATCTTGACCTAAAGGATTTCGCCTTTTTTGCCTGGGACGCCAGGGGTAACGGAAACTCGCCTGGCCGTCGCGACTACGCCGACAATTTTAGTGTTTACGTAAAGGACGCCGATACATTTGTTAACTTTATTTCAGAACAGCACCGGATACCGGTGGAAAATATGGTCGTCCTGGCTCACAGCGTTGGAGGTGTGATCGCCGGCACTTGGGTGCATGATTACGCGCCTCCCGTCAAAGCCCTCATCCTTGCAACACCGGCTTTCCGGATCAGACTCTACCTTCCTTTTGCGATTCCGCTGTTAAGATGGGCGCAAAAAATAAACGCCTTGAAAGTAGTTCCGAGTTACGTGAAGGCCAAGGTTCTGACGCACGATCCGGACCAAATACAAAAATACAACGAGGATCCGAAAATAACAAAATCGATCTCCACCAACATTCTCCTGGATGCTCATGATACCTCCGCACGGATCATAGCGGATGCCGGCGCCATCCGGGTCCCCACGTTGCTCTTGGGGGCTGGATCGGACTGGGTTGTTAAACTGTCTTCCCAAAAAAAGTTTTTTGAAAGATTATCTTCCAGCATCAAAGAGATGAAAGTTTATCCAAGCTTTTATCACGCTGTCTTTCATGAAAAGGACCGGCATCTCCCGATCGCGAAGGTCCGAGAATTTATTCTTAGGGTTTTCCGAAATCACTCTGCTCGACCTCCTCTCATTGACGCCGACAAGGCCGGCTACACAAAATCGGAATTCGACCGGTTGACCAAACCCAAGAGATCGCTTCGGCTCGGTTTTCAGCGCTTCATGGCAAACACTCTGGGAAGGCTAAGCCTGGGTATGCGCCTTGGCTGGCGGTCCGGCTTTGATTCCGGCGCAACCTTGGACTACGTCTACGCCAACAAAGCCCAAGGGATCACCGCCCTTGGGCGCCTCATCGACTGCGTCTATCTCAACAGCCCGGGCTGGAAAGGAATCCGTCAGCGTAAGGCTCATCTTGAAAAGCTGATCCGTGCAACCGCTGAGCGAGTGAGCATGGCGGGGAAATCTGTGCGGTTGCTCGATATCGCCGCCGGGCCAGGTCGCTACATTTTAGAAACCATGAAGGAGCTGGAAAAAATCCCGATCGTTGCGCTGCTTCGTGACAACACAGAGGCGAACCTGGAAGCGGGCCGGAAGCTGGCCAGAGAACTTAATGTCTCAAAGGCGACCTTCACGCAAGGGGATGCCTTCGATCGGAAATCACTGGCTTCCGTGTCGCCGAAACCGACCATTGCCGTCGTCTCGGGGCTTTATGAGCTCTTTCCGGACAATGAACGGGTTTTAGATTCTCTTCGGGGACTCTCCGAAGCCGTCGAGGAAGGGGGCTATTTGATTTACACCAATCAACCCTGGCACCCCCAACTGGAAGTTATCGCCCGTGTCCTCATCAACCGAGAGGGCAAACCTTGGATCATGCGCCGCCGAAGCCAGGAAGAGATGGACGATTTGGTCCGCTCGGTGGGCTTCGAAAAAACGGATATGGAGATCGATCAATGGGGGATTTTTACCGTCTCAGTGGCGCGCCGTCGCGCTGGCGCGTGAGACTCGCCCAAGCCAAAACCTCCGCTCTGTTATCGCTTCTCTTTCTTGCGGTTTACGGGGGGTGCAACTGGATCGCCTCGCTCAGATCGGACGTAGGCTTCTGGTTCTTCGAGTGGGAACGAAACATTCCTTTTGTCCCGTTGATGATCGTGCCTTATATGTCGATCGATCTTCTCTTTGCGGCCGCGCCTTTTCTTTGTCGGGACGAGCAGGAAAGGCGAACGTTTGCCCGGCGGGTCACAGCAGCCGTTTGGGTCGCTGGAGCTTTCTTCCTCCTGGTGCCTTTGCGGTTTGCCTTTCCAAGGCCCGTCGTTTCAGGTTGGCTGGGAGGCATCTATCGCTTCTTGCACGGATTCGATCAACCTTTTAACCTTTTCCCATCTCTTCACATCACGCTCCGGACCATCTTGGCCGAGACGTACGCGCGCCATACCAAAGGGGTTATCCGCTGGTCTATTCAAATTTGGTTTAGCCTGATCGGGTTTTCAACCTTGCTGACCTATCAGCACCACATTGTCGATGTCATCGGTGGGTTTATTTTAGCGACTTTCTGCTGCTACTTTATCCGTGAGCCGATTCAAAAATCGCCTGTCACCAAGAACCTCCGAGCCGGCCTTTACTACGGATTAGGTTGCGGGTCTGTCTTCGCGCTCTCAATCTACATGGGGCCATGGGGCAGTCTGCTTCTTTGGCCGGCGGCGGCTCTGGCGCTGGCCGCGCTCGCCTATTTCGGCAGCGGCCCTGCCATCTTCCGCAAGGAACGGGGCCGCCTCCCGCTCAGCGCCCAACTCGTGCTCGCGCCGTTCCTGTTGGGGCAATACCTTTCCCTTTTATATTACCGGAATCGTTCTCGGGCCTGGGATGAAGTGGTCCCGGGGGTTTGGATTGGACGGAAGCTCGGTCGGTTTGAGGCTGAGCAAGCTTTAGGCCAAGGCATTACAGCCGTTTTGGATCTCACCGCGGAATTTTCCGAGGCTGCTCCCTTCTTGGCCGGGAACTACCTTAATTTGCCCGTTCTGGATTTGACAGCCCCGACTCAAACACAATTGGAAAAAGCCGCCGCATTCATCCAAGAACATTCCGTTCACGGCAAAGTTTACGTGCATTGCAAGATAGGTTACTCGAGAAGCGCCGCTGCCATCGGAGCCTACCTTTTAAAAAGCGGTTTCGCCGGTACAGCCGAGGAAGCGGTGGAACTTATCCGGCGAGCTAGACCCTCATTGATCGTTCGCCCGGAGGCTTTGGATGCGCTCAAGCGGTTTCAGACGAGTTTTTCCCCACAGCCCCGACAGGCCATCACGAAGCGGGGCTACCTGAAAGTTGGGTGACGCGATGGAGACACTGATCGACCTGTTGAGAGAATCGACTGACAGCTACGGTGATCGAATCGCCCTGTCCGTTTGCCGCGGCCTGCGGGAAGAAGCTTGGAGCTACCGGCGGTTGTGGCAAACCGCGCAAACCCTTTCACGCCATCTTCTCCATGTGGAGCGCCTCGAACCCGGCGACAGGGTTTTGGTATGGGCTCCGAACAGTCCTAATCTTGTTGCAGCCTATTTTGGGACTATGCTGGCCCGCCTGATCCTTGTCCCCTTGGATCCGTATTCAACGCCTGAATTCATGAGACGCGTCGCCGACAAGACGAAAGCCTCGGCGATCATTACCGATGGGCAGGCGTGCGACACGCCTGGTCTCAAATCCATTTCTCTTGCCGAGCTTCCGTACGAAGATGATACCTCCGTCCAGGACAATGAGCCCGCGTGGGATGACATCGCGGAGCTTGTTTTTACTTCCGGGACCACAGGAGATCCTAAGGGAGTCCGCCTCACACACGGCAATATTATTGCGAATATTAGATCGGCGGCCGCAATCCTGCCGAAGAAGCGCGATTACAGATTCCTTTCCTTGCTCCCTTTATCCCACATGATGGAACAAACCGTCGGCCTGTACTTGCCCCTGTTTTACGGCGGCACCGTTTATTATCCCGCCAGTCGACGGTCGTCGTTCATTTTCAAAGCTCTCCATAAGAACCGTATAAGCACTCTGGTCGCGGTGCCGCAGGTTCTCAAGACGATGTTCCAGGGGATTGAGAGAGAGGTGCGTCGTCAGGGCGGATGGAGCAGGTGGCAACGAGCCCGGCGTCTCGCCGGCCGTCTGCCGATGACGATGCGGAGGTGGTTATTCTCCGATGTGCACCGGCGTCTCGGCGGCAGCCTCGATTTTCTTATATGCGGCGGCGCTCAACTTCCACCGGAGATGGCCGAGGGCTGGGAACGTCTGGGCGTGAAAATCGTGGAAGGATACGGAGCAACCGAGTGTGCTCCGATAGTGGCGGGCAATAACCTCCGTGAGCGGGTCCGAGGGTCTGTGGGTCGGCCGCTGCCGGGCGTTAGCGTGCGGCTGTCCGATGAGGGAGAGCTGCTTGTCAAAGGCGATAACGTGACGCAGGGTTACTGGCAAGACCAGCGTGCGACAGAAGCCGCATTCACACCCGACGGGTGGTACCGAACCGGTGATCTTGGCGAGGTCGACGACTTAGACAGAATCTATTTAAAAGGGCGGCTCAAGGAGCTGATTGTCCTGTCCAGCGGCCTCAACGTTTATCCGGAGGACGTGGAGCGGGCCCTGAACGAGGAAGATGCCATCCTCGACTGCGTCGTGCTCGGTATGTGCGATGAAAAAGGCGACGTGAAGCTGGAAGCCGCGATCCGGCCGGCTGATCCGGGTGGGGGTGTGAATCAGATCAACGAGCGAATTCAGGCTGCCGTACGCTCTGCCAACGCGCGTCTCGCGCCCCACCAGCGCATCGCCAAGTTCACGATCTGGGAGGAGGATGACTTCCCTCGCACCAGCCTCCTGAAAGTCAAACGGCACGAAGTGAGGGCCGCTCTCTCAAACGGAAAAAGGACACTACCTACCGTGCGGCGCCCTTGCAGTATGGAGCACGACACGCTGGCTCAAGTACAGGACATTTTATTGCGGCTTACCGACATCGACCCGTGCAAAATCACCGTGGCAAGCGACCTCAGTCTCGACCTGGGACTGGACTCCTTGTCCAGAGTCGAACTGGCTGCATTGGTGGAGGATGAGCTTGGCATCGACCTTGACGAAACGAGACTGAATGAGGTCGAGACCGTCGGACAACTCATCGAATTGATCGAAGGAGGGGAACACGGATCTGAACCTGTTTCTTTCCCGACTTGGTCTTTGAGACCGGCAGCTCGATTCTTACGCTCGGTCATCGAGCGGATAGCGGTCTTTCCTTGCCACAGGTTGGTCTGCCGTCCGTTCGAGGTAGAAGGTCGAGAGAACCTTGAGGATTTGAAGCTCCCAGGACTATTTATCGCCAACCACTTGAGCCATGTCGACACGCTCTCTATCATTCGAGCCCTGCCGGGGCGCATTCGCCGCAAGCTCGCGGTGGCCGCGGCGGCGGATTACTTCTTCCGAAGTCGGACCCTGGGTGTGGCCGCGTCTTTGATGTTGAACACATTCCCGTTTTCGCGCGACGGCGGCGTGCGGGCGACCTTGGAGTACTGTGGCAGGTTGATAGACCGAGGCTGGTCGATCCTGATATTTCCCGAAGGGACCCGCTCGACCACCGGCCACTTACAACCGTTCAAGCGCGGGATCGGCCTGCTGGCGACAGAGCTTCAGGTTCCGGTGGTGCCGATAGCCGTAGACGGCGGGTTCCACATCCTTCCCAAGGGTCGCCGTCTGCCGAGACCGGGCCCCGTCACAGTGCGATTCGGCTCACCTATAGAGGCGCCAAGGAATGCAGACAATGTTGCTGTCGTGTCCCTTCTAGAGCACAGCGTGGCAGATTTGCTGCGCCACAGACACTTAGAGGCAGGATATGATCGATTCCGAACAAAGCAGGCTGCGTTACCCGGATCGGCGACCGATCAAGGCTAGAAACTCGCGTTGGGCGCGCGCCGCCGCACGTGCACTGATATCTCTTGGTATCTCGCCCAACACGATCTCCGTCTTCGGCATGATTGCCGCGATCGCAGCCGGGGCCTCCTTCTACCTCACCCGATACCGTGGCCGGCTTGAAGGAGCGCTCTGGATTGCCGGCGCAGCGCTTGTCCTTATGCGGCTCTTGGCAAACATGTTCGATGGCATGGTAGCGATCGAGTGGGGGAAGGCTACTCGAATCGGCGCGCTGTACAACGAGGTGCCGGACCGTATTTCAGATGCAGCTGTGCTGATCGGTTCGGGTTATGCTGCAGGGGGCAGCGTAGAGTTCGGGTACCTCGCGGCTTGCGTGGCTTTGTTCGTCTCATACGTGCGTTCAATGGCCAGAACAGCCGGCGCGCCCAGCGACTTCGGCGGTCCCATGGCGAAGCAACAACGAATGTTTCTCGTAATCATGGCTGCGCTGTACTCGGGCATGACGCCGGCCGAGTGGTCTTTTACCTGGGGACCGCAACAGGAATGGGGACCCATCGCATCCGCTCTAGCCCTGGTGGTTCTGGGAGGCGCGTTGACCGCCGCCCTGCGTTTGCGCCGAGCCGCTCACGCGCTACGACGGTCGTAAACGGAGCTTCTTGAGGAAGTAGGACAATGCTCTTCTCAAATCCGTTCGAAAGCGAGTTGTTCTTACCCACAGCGTATCGCCTTGCGGCGCTTCTCGGTTTGGGACTTCTAGTCATCTTGGTGCACGGCCGCAGGCGGCTTGGACATCTCAAGGAAGACGTATTATTCGTGCGCTGGAGAACGTGGGCCGTTATCGCGCCCACCTATCTTCTGGCGGTTCTTGGCGGCGAAATAACAACTGCCACACTGGTTACTCTTTTAGGGTTCCAGGCGCTGCGAGAGTACGCCGACCTCGTCCAGCTGCCACCAAAGTATCGCGCAGTGCTCCTTGCCTTCGGCTTGCTACCGGCGCCAGTGGCCCTCCTGGAGATCAATGCCTTTTATCTCCTTCCCCCGCTTCTCCTCATCGTCGCTACACTTCAGCCGTTAACCTTCGGGGACGTGCGACAAGGAGTCCGCCACCTGGCGTTCGCAGCTATGGGCTGGGCTTATATCTCGTGGTTCCTAGCCCACGCCGTCCTTATACACAAATGGGCCGAGGATGGACCGGGGATACTCCTCGCAGTTGGAACGGCGGTCGCCGCGAGTGACGTGGGAGCGTTTGTTGTCGGCAAGGTATTCGGCAAACACCGGATGGCGCCGCGGGTCAGCCCAAACAAAACCTACGAAGGGGCAACCGGCAACTTCGTGGGGGCATACCTGGGCATCGGGCTTCTGTACTTCGCTCTGCCGGATGAGGCCATGATGCCGCTGGTTGCGGTGCTGCCGGCCTTGATAGCGCTGGGCGCTATCTGGGGTGATTCTGTCGAGTCGGTCATCAAGCGAGAGTTTGGCGTCAAGGACGCCGGTGCGTGGCTGCCGGGATTCGGAGGATTGCTTGACCGTATCGACAGCCTCATCATGGTGGCTCCGTTGGTCTATTACTTCCTGAGACTCATCGCCTAAGCCGGACCAATATTTCACCGGATCGCGATTTCCCTTGAGTTCCCGCCACTTCCGGGCGTAACGGACAGAGCAGATGCCTGCCACCTCTGGCATACCGCTTGCTGTCTCCAAATATCGACGGAGGTCATTCGTCTAACGGAACAGGGAAAGGAGATCTCAGATGGAATCACACGACACGGTTAAGACGACGCTCGGCGAGCTGATCGCCGCGCTGACTGAAGAGACCGCTGAGGTTATCCGGGACGAGGGTGAGGCTAACAAGATCGTGGCCTTCATCGTCACCTATCTGCTGAACACCTCGGCGCCGGCTTCGCGCAAGTGGCAGTACTGGCAGTAGTACAAGCATAGCGCACGGCGCAAAGGGCGAAGCGCCGAGAGCCACGCGCCATCTTTTATGCAAAGATCGTGATCGATGGAATCGCGATCGGATAGCCTCATCGGCGTCCACATTCTCCTTGCAACACTGCCCAACGTTTTAGGCGCTTTTCACCCTGCAGTGTAAAAAGCATTAGCCGCTCGTCCCCTATTAGGGTAACCGATTTCTTACGATCCGTAATCAATTGCTTACCTAAATTCCAGCCCGCCTGTACCAGACTCCTCGAAAAAGCGTTCATTTCCAGCATGGCACGCGCCTTGCTCACTCCAGAACATCAAAGGCGAACAAAGGAGGCCGCGTATGGAGAGACAGGAAATACCGGAGACCACGTTGGGAGACCTCATTGTAGCTCTCACTGACGAGACCGCGCAGTTTATCCGCGACGAGAACGAGGTCTGCAAAGTGGTTGCCTTCATGGTGACGCATCTGTTGAACAGCTCCGGCGCAGCGTCCAGACGGTGGCAGTAGGGAGGATAGGGGAATGTCGGCAGGTTATGAGCGGGCTCGGAATTATCTCGAGGGTCTGTTGCGCGAGCGTAGTCTCGCTGAACTAAGAGTTCAGCTTGAGCCGAAGCCGCAGAATTTTTCTCAAAGGCTACCGGGGCCGTTTTGCACAGGCACGGAATCCCTGGAGCAGCGCTGGGGGCTCCTTAAGACCGGACGGGATAGCCGCGAGGCATTGGCCGACCCGGGAACTTTGGAGCAGCGGGAGCACTACCGCCACCACATCGAAAATTTCATCGGAACCGTCAAGCTTCCCGTGGGCGTGGCAGGCCCGCTGCGGGTAAACGGACTGTTCGCCCAAGGCGATTACTACATTCCGCTCGCCACCACCGAAGCGGCTCTTGTGGCGTCCTACTCGCGCGGAGCGCAGCTCATCGGTGAAGCCGGAGGATGCAGCGCAATCCTCCTCAATGAAGGGATTACCCGCGCCCCTAGCTTCGCCTTCGCCAACCTCCGCGAGGCCGGAGTCTTCACCGCATGGGCTTTGTCTCAGTTCGACGACTTTCGCCGGGCAGCAGAATCCACTACCCATCACGGCAAACTCATCGACATGAGGGTCGAGATCGAGGGAAACCATGTCTACTTTATCTTCGAGTTTCACACCGGCGACGCGGCCGGACAAAACATGGCGACCATCGCGACCGAGGCCATCTGTGTCCATATTAACGCCCACACGCCCGTGAGGCCGCAGCGGTCCTACATCGAAGCCAATGTCTCCGGCGACAAGAAAGCGAGCACACAGTCCTTTCTTTCGGTGCGGGGCAAAAAGGTCACCGCGGAGGTCATCCTGCCTCCGGATCTGGTCAAAAAACGGCTCCACGCGACGCCGGAACAGATAGCCGATTACTGGCGCATCTCCGCCGTTGGCACCATGTTGAGCGGGACGATCGGAGTTCAGGGCCATTACGCCAACGGTCTCGCGGCCCTCTATCTCGCTTGCGGCCAAGATGTCGCCTGCGTCGCGGAGTCGGCCGTTGGAGTTACTCGCTTCGAGCTTACCCCCGAGCGCGAGCTCTACGCTTCCGTGACGCTGCCCAACCTCGTCGTTGGAACCGTCGGCGGCGGCACCGGCCTGCCCAGCCAGCGGGCCTGCCTGGAGATCATGGGCCTGGCGGGTCCGGGAAAGGCCAAGGCCCTAGCGGAAGTCTGTGCCGGGCTCTGCCTGGCCGGCGAGCTGTCTATCACGGGCGCCATTTGCGCGGGAGAGTTTGCGCGTGCGCACAAGTGTTTGGCCCGCGGCGAGCGGGGCCGGAAGAAAACGGAGGAGCTTAATTATGACAAACCGTTGGTGGATCTACCAGCGTGAGCGTTTTCCCGTGCTGGCCCACGGGACGCTCATTCGGAGGAGCGGATGAAGGCGGTGCTCGTCACTTCCCAGGTGACCTACATCCCGCGGAATCACCTCGCGCTCTTTGAGGAGCTCTATGCGAGCGCGGCGCCTCACCTGGCAGGGCTCGTGCTGCTCGACAACCTCTCTCCCAGGCTTCTCGGCGCTGCCGCCGGACTTTGCCTGATCGGCTGTCGCGGCATCGCGGGGTCGCTTGCGCGAAATATTTTCGAGTTGCCTCTCGGGCGCAGGGAACGGATCTTTGATCGCCTCGGGCTCCCCGTGATTCGGGCCAAAACGATGAACGATCCCAAGATGGTGGATTGGGTCAAATCGAACGCCGTCGATCTCGTCATCAACGTTCGCACCCGGTGCATCTATAAATCCGAGATCCTGAACGCGCCGCGCTTAGGCTGCATCAATATTCATCACGGGCTGCTCCCAGAGTTCCGCGGAACGATGTGCGACCTGTACGCCCTTTGGAAAAACCGCCGCGCCGGGTTCACGATCCACGTGATGAACGAGAAGATCGATGCAGGCCGGATCCTGGTCCGTCAAGCAGTCTCCGTACCCGGCGAAAAAGACTACCTCCAGTACCTTGCCAAAACAGGCCGTGAAGAGGGAAGCGTTGTCGCCATGCTCCTCCAAGCGGCGGCAAGGACGGGCGCTCTCCCCGATGGAATTCCGAATCGTTGCGAAAAGCCGATTTTCACGCGAAATCCTACCCGCGACCAAATTCGTCTGTTTCGCCAAGCGGGGTTGCTTCTGTGAAGATCATCGCCTGCCACGGTTCGCCCGGACTTCCCGGTGATTTCACGCCGTTCCGAAGACGCGGGCGACGCGATCCCGTGGACGCATGCGAAGGAGCTGGCGGATCAGGTCACGCGTTTTATCACGGAGAGCCTAGGAGCAAAATCGGATATTTCCCCGGGACTCACCCGATGAACAACGTCCACTCCATCCTGGACGAGCACCTAAAGGCCGATCCCGACCTCGTCGCCCTTCGCTGGGTCAGCCCGGAAAATCTTCGGAGCTTCAAGCCCGGCGAGATTCTCAACCACGAGTCGATCGACATGCAGGGGCTCTACGAGCGCATCGGACACGTGGCGGCCGGACTGAAGGAAATCGGCATTGAGAAAGGTGATCGTGTCATTCTCTTTGTCCCGATGTCGCTCGAGCTTTACACGGCGATGTTCGCGCTTCAGAAGATTGGGGCGATTCCCGTGTTTCTTGACTCATGGGCCCGAAGAAACCATCTTGGCGCAAGCGCGAAGATCGTCGCCCCCAAGGCGATGATCAGCTTCGAGAAGGCGTTTGCTCTCTGCGCCGACATCCCTGAACTCGCGAGCGTCTCCGTCAAAATCTGCGTGGGTCCGGCTACGCGTGAATACACTGCTCGCCTCGAGGAGCTGCTGAAAACTCCGGGAATCGCTCCGAAAGAGCCCGTCGAGCAGGAGCACACGGCGCTCATTACATTCACGACCGGAAGCTCCGGTGTCCCGAAGGGCGCAAACCGCACCCATCGTTTCCTCGCAGCCCAGCACTACGCACTGGATGAATGCATCCCCTACGTCGCGAGCGACGTGGACCTTCCCGTTTTTCCCATTTTCTCGCTGAACAACATCGCCGCCGGAGTCAGCACGGTCATCCCCGCCTTCGACATCGCCCTCCCAGGCGATTATGACCCGCAGATCCTGCTCGCGCAGCTTCAATCTTGCGGCGTGACGTGTACGACTCTCTCTCCGTCGCTGTTCAGCCGCCTGTCCGCGTACTGCCTGCAGAACAAAATCCAGATGGCCAACCTCCGGCGCGTCGTGACGGGCGGCGCGCCGGTGAGCCGGGACAACGTGATCGACTTCCAGGCGGTCGCTCCCAACGCCCGGATCTGGGTCCTCTTCGGATCGACCGAGGCCGAACCCATGGCGCACATCGAAGGCAAGGAAATGGTTTCGCTCAAGACTCGCGCCGCTAAGGACCCGGAATGGGTGGACGACGGGGTGAACGTCGGGCGAGTGGCGGCAGGGCTGAAATACCGCTTTCTCAATATCCAGACGAGCCCGATCACGATTCGCGGGGCGACCGATTGGAAGAGCCTCGAAGTCCCGCCCGGTGAAGTCGGCGAACTGATCGTCGCCGGAGAACACGTCTGCCGGAACTATTATAACGATGAGGAAGCCTTCCAGCGGGCAAAAATTCTCGATGAAAAAGGCGTAGTCTGGCACCGCACGGGCGACCTGGGGCGGATCGACGAACACGGCTTTCTTTGGATCGTGGGCCGTGTCCACAATGCAATCCAAAGAGAGGGACGATATATCTTTCCGGTCCGAGCGGAGATGATCCTCAAAAAGCTTCCGTTCGTCCATCTCGCCGCCTACCTTGGAGTGCCCGACGCGAAACTGGGTCAGAAGGCCGTGGGCGCGATCACCCCTTCCGAGAGCGGACTTCTCGGAAACCCTGCGACAGAGGCGCGGTGGAAGGCGGAAATCCTCCGCATCATGGAAAAGAACGGGATGCCGATCGACCAGATTGTTTTCCGCGACAATATCCCGATGGACGCGCGCCACCACAGTAAGGTGGAATACGACGTTCTTCGCAAGGAGCTCCAGTCGGAAGGGCTTGTCTGATGGCGTCTCGGTGGTGGACATTCACGGTCGAGCGGTTCGAGCCGATCTCTCATTCGCTCATGATCCTCCTGTTTTTCTCGGCCCACTTGGTCGTCTTCCTGACGTGCTTGCGCCCGGGAGCGTCGATCCGCTGGCCCCCTACTCTCCTGATTCTCCTCGGCACTACGATTTTTTTCTACAAGCTGAGGCTCTACGATGAAGTCAAGGACTACGAAACCGACATTCGGCTTAATCCGACGCGGCCTCTCGCTCGAGGACTGCTCCAGCGAGAGGACCTCCATGGCGCGATCGCGCTCTGCGTTCCTCTCGAACTCCTCCTCTTCGCGGTTGGAGGCGGGGGAGCGCTTGTAGGCGCCGGGATCGCGATCTCCTACTCATGGCTCATGTACAAGGAGTTTTTCATACGCGAGATCATTCGCCCTCGCCTGACCGCTTATGCCGTGAGCCACACCGTCGTTTCCTCGTTTCTTTCATTGGCCATCTTGGCCGCGTTGAGCTCGGTGTATCCCTGGCAGCTCGGCAAAGACTCGGTGCTTTTCGCACTGAGCAGCTGGTGTCTTTTCAACGTCTTTGAGTTCGGCAGAAAGACATTCGCCTCAGGCGAGGAGCGGGCGGGAGTGCAATCCTACTCCAGGATCTTCGGCCGATTTGTTGCGGTCCTTCTCGTCCTGGTCATGGCCGGGCTGTCAACCTATCTGCTCATGAGCCTCCCGTTCCCTGAAGGGAGGCTTCTCATGATCTATCTCGTTGCGGTATTCGGACTGCTCTCCTTTTTCGGAGTTCTCTACGCCAGCATGGACCGAAGCGCGCTCGGAAAGACCTATCGCGCGATGTCATCGATTTACATCGTTCTGGTGTACCTAGGCCTCGTCATTGTCCATCTCATTCACCTCCGGGAGACACCCTGATGTTGATCACCGCGCAAAGCACCGAGAGCTATGCCGAGAGAGAAGCGGGCGGCAAGGGTTTCAACCTCTATCTGTTGAGCCGCGAGGGATTTCCCGTTCCGCGCTGGATTGTATTGGGAGCTCAGCTTTTCCGGGATTTTCGTGCGAAGACCGGGATTCACAGCGGGATCCAGAAGCTCGTGGAACGCCTCGACCCGGCCGCTCCCCCTGCGCGCCTCGGAGAGATTTCCGAATCGGTGCGCCGGATCATCGTGGAGACGCCACTTCCTCTAGAACTCGAATCGCGCGCGCGTGAGGCGTATCGAGCCCTGGCAAGCTCGCTGATCGCAGTGCGCTCCTCGGCGCTCGACGAGGACTCTGTTCAGCATTCCTTCGCGGGCCAGCTCAGCAGTTTTCTATTTGTCAAATCCGAGAACGAGGCGCTTAAAAAGCTCAAGGAATGCTGGGCTTCCGGCTACTCCGAACGCGCCTTGAGCTATCGGCTCCAGAACCGCCTTCCCCTTTCCGCACGGATCGACGTCGCGGTCGTCTTCCAGGAAATGGTGGATTGCGAAAAGAGCGGCGTTCTTTTCACGTGCGACCCGATCCACGGGGACGGAAGCAAGATCACGATTAACTCAGTCTACGGCATCGGCGAGGGCTTGGTTTCAGGCCTTCTTGACGCGGACACTTTCCTTCTCGACAAGAAATCAGGCGGGCTCGTGGCCAAGCAGATCGCAACTAAGAAAACCCGGCTCGTCCGAAGCGACTCCGCCGACGGCGCCTCTGAAGCGCCGGTGCCTGAACCGCTCCGCACGGTTCCGTCTCTCGAAGACGGTGAGCTTCGGGAGCTCACGGCCATCGCGAAAAAGATCGAAGCTTATTACCGTTTTCCGCAGGATATCGAATGGGGCTGGAAAGGTGGGCGGTTCTACCTTCTTCAGTCCCGTCCGGTCACAACGCCGATCCGAAGCGAGGACGGCCTGCTTTATATATGGGATAACTCCAACATCGTCGAGAGCTACGGCGGCATCACCCTGCCTCTCACCTTCAGCTTCGTGCGCCACGTCTATCACCGGGTGTATATCCAGTTCTGCGAGAGCCTTCTCATTCCGCAGAAGGAGATCCGGAAGATGGATTGTTTTCTACGGAACATGCTGGGGATCTTTTACGGACGGATCTATTACAACCTTCTCAATTGGTACAAGCTCACGAGCATTCTCCCAGGATTCAAATACAACCGCTCGTTCATGGAAACGATGATGGGCACTCAGCATAGCCTGGCGGACGAAATCGCCGATCGCCTCAAACTACCTGGTTTCCAGGAAAAATTCTCGTCAAAACTCCGGCGCTTCGTCACGGGGCTCAGGTTCCTGTACTTCCACTTCACCGTCCAATCGATGGTCGATAAGTTCCTGAAATACTTCCACGAGGTCTACGGCGAATATCGCAATAAAAGCTACCGGCGCATGTCGGCCGACGAAATCTACGCGCATTACCAGGAGCTGGAGCAAAAGCTTCTCATGGAATGGAAGGCCCCGATCATCAACGACTATCTCTGCATGGTCCACTTTGGGATCCTGAAAAAGCTCACAGGGAGATGGCTGAGCCGTCTCGGCGATTCGCTGCAAAACGACCTTCTCTGCGGAGAAGGGAATCTCGAGTCCGCCGAGCCCACGCGCGAACTCATCCGCATGGCGGCGACGATCCAGCGGGACCCCAAGCTCCGTGAGCTGATCGAGAGCACGGCGCCTGAGGACTGCCACGAGGCGCTCAGGTCGTCGGATAGCTCGGCCAGCCGGGAATTCCTGGCTCGCGTCGGACGCTACATCGATCTGTACGGGTTTCGCTGCATGAACGAGATGAAGCTCGAAGAGAAGGATCTCTATCAAGACTCCTCGTTCCTCTTCGTTTGCCTGAAGAACTACCTCAGAACCGGGCAAACCGATCTCGCCGCCTACGAAAAGCGAGAGAAGGAAATCCGCGCCGCCGCTGAGCGGAAAGTGAGCCAAAATCTGCGCGGCCTGAAGCGGATTGTTTATCTCTGGTCCCTCAAGCACACGCGCCAAGCCGTCCGCAACCGAGAAAATACCCGTTTCTGCCGCACTCGGATCTATGGCATCGCTCGAGCGATGTTCCATGGGATCGGCCGGGATTTCACGGCCCGCACGATTCTGGACCGCTTCGAGGACATCTTTTATCTCGATCTGAGCGAAGTGGCGGGCGCGCTCGAAGGAACCCTGACCGTGCAGAACCTGCGCGCCCAGGTCGACCTCAGAAAGAAGCAATACGCCGAGTACCAGGCGATCGAGCCATCCCCTCGATTCATGACCCGGGGGCCGGTCTATTGGATGAACGAGCACTCTCCCAAAGAGGAAACAATGGCCGGGGACGAAAAGCTCCCTGAAGATTGTCTCAAAGGAGTCGGATGTTGCCCTGGGGTCGTCGAAGGACGCGTCAAGGTCATCCTATCACCGAAAGACGATATGGAGCTGAATCGAGAGATATTGGTGACTCTGCGAACCGACCCGGGCTGGATCCCTCTCTATCCCTCGGCTTCCGCGCTGCTGGTTGAGCGGGGAGGCCTCCTTTCGCATTCGGCCATTGTCGCTCGGGAGATGGGACTTCCCACCATCGTGGGGGTAAAAGGCCTGACCCGGAAGCTTCGTTCCGGAATGAAAATCCGGATGAACGGTGAAACCGGCGTGATCAAAATTCTGAGCGAAGGAAACTGGTCATCATGACAAGCGAAGGCCGACACCCTGCCGCGAGCCCTTGGCCGATTCGCTACGCGCAATGCTGGGAGGACGCGGATATCCTGCTCAAAGCCCTTGATGTCCGGCCTGAACATACATGTCTCTCTATAGGCTCGGCGGGAGACAACGCGCTCGCACTCTTAAGCCGAGGCCCTAAACGTCTCATCGCCATCGATCTTAACCCGGCGCAAATCGCCTGCCTGGAGCTCCGTGTCGCCGCCTACCGCGAGTTAAGCCACCCTGAGTTGTTGGAGTTGGTAGGATCTTTTCCCAGTAACCGCCGCGCGGCTCTCTATCATCGCTGCCGCCCTCTTCTATCCGCGGGAAGCCGAAACTTCTGGGACTCCCGCACGGCTGCTATCCATGGTGGGATTGGTGAAGCCGGCAGGTTCGAGCGCTACCTGGCTCTCTTTCGTTCCCGCCTCCTGCCGCTCATCCACACGAGAGCGCGCGTCGAGCGCCTGCTCCGGGGCGGCACGCTGGAAGAGCGTCAGGAGTTTTACCGGCGCGAATGGGACACCCGGCGTTGGAGGTGTCTGTTCCAGCTCTTTTTTTCCCGCTTCGTTATGGCACGCACCGGACGCGATCCGAGCTTCTTCCGTTATGCTGCGGGAAGCGTCTCCAGCCATCTTCTCGAGAGGACCCGTCGCGCGCTGACAGAACTGAATCCTCCAGACAATCCCTACCTTCAATGGATTTTAACGGGCCGGCATCTCACCGCTCTGCCCTACGCGCTCCGTCCTGAGAATTTCGCGGCGATCCGTCGCAATCTTGATCGCCTCGAATGGCATTGCTCTTCCATCGAAGAATTTCTGAGTACGCTCCAGGAGGGACAAATCGACCGCTACAACTTAAGCGACATCTTCGAGTACATGCCGACGGAGCATTACCACCGCGTTTTGCAGCGCTTGGTCCGGAGCGGCAGGAGGGGCGCCCGGCTCGCATACTGGAACATGCTCGTCGAGCGTGCGCGACCGCCGCATCTCGAAGATCGCCTTCGGCCGCTGACCGAGCTCGCGCGCCTGCTTCATAAAGAGGACAAGGCGTTCTTCTACGGCGATTTCGTCGTGGAGGAGGTTGTCTGATGGAAAATCCGTGGGCGGGCATCACTTTGGTGTTGGCGATCTTCAGTGCTTTGCTGCTCGGCTTGCGCGCTTACCAACGAGCGCGCTCTCCCGACCCCGAATGGCTTCGCAAACTTCTTCATTTGGCCATGGGAATAGTCGCGCTCGCTTGTCCCTGGCTTTTTGCCTCGATCTGGCCGGTCATTTTGCTCGCGATCGGTTTGGCCTCGTTTCTTACCGCTCTTAAGTTTTCAGACTTTTTAAAGCGGTTCTTTGGCGGAGTCATTGACGCCGTGGAACGGGAGTCTCTGGGTGAGATCTATTTCCCCATCTCGGTCGGGCTCTTGTTTCTGTTATCCGAAGGCGATCCGATCCTCTTTTGCATCCCGGTCCTTATACTTACTCTTGCTGACACCGCTGCCGCCTTGGTCGGCCGGCGTTACGGTCGACTGCGCTACCAAGGCTTCCGAGGCGCAAAGAGCGTAGAGGGATCACTCGCCTTCCTGGGCGTCGCCTTTCCCAGCACCTACATTCCACTCCTTCTCTTTGCCGACGCCGGGCGTAGCGAAACTCTCCTTATAGGCCTGACGCTTTCTCTCCTCCTCACGCTCGTCGAAGCCATTTCAGTGAGAGGACTGGACAATCTCTTCCTACCGCTCGGCGCTTTCTTCCTTCTCCAAGCTTATCTCCAGTTGGAGGTGAACCAACTCGCCGCGCACCTCGGGGTCGCCATTTTCT
>MGSS01000110.1:19995-20511 GCA_001798595.1 Deltaproteobacteria bacterium RIFCSPLOWO2_12_FULL_60_19
GTCTCCGATGTTCGCGCCAGCCGCAGGGAGGTTTGGTATGACGCCCTTATATGAAATACGCAGCGTCTCGTACCGCTACAAGCTGGATGGCCAACACATCCAAGCTCTTAGTGGAATCAGTCTGAACGTTTGCCAGGGAGAATTCCTGGCGCTCGCCGGTCCATCCGGGTCGGGCAAGACCACACTTCTCAACGTGCTCGGACTTCTGGACCGGCCGGGTGAAGGCGCAGTCTTATTTGAGGGTGAAAATGTCTCCCGTCTGAGCGAACGCGAACGCACGCTCCTCAGGCGCGAGCGGATCGGCTTTATCTTCCAAAACTTCAACCTCATCCCGACCCTGACCGCTCATGAGAACGTGGAGTACTTTCTCTTGAAGCGGAAGACCGGCCGCATCGAGGCTCGGGCACGGGTTTTGCGCGCGCTGGAAGCGGTGGGGATTGCCGCGCAGGCGAATCAGTGGCCCAACAGCATGTCCGGCGGCCAGCGCCAGCGGGTCGCGATTGCGCGGGCTCTGGT
>MGSS01000111.1 GCA_001798595.1 Deltaproteobacteria bacterium RIFCSPLOWO2_12_FULL_60_19
ATCCTAACGACACGATCGCCGAGGCCGAGGAGATCATGAACGAGCAGAACATCCGCCAACTTCCCGTTGTGAGAACGAGAGAGTTGGTCGGTATCATCACGGATCGCGACATCCGTTCCTTTCTCGGCGGGCGGGGCCTCGGCGCGGCCGAGGAGCGCGAGACGGCTATGACCACGAAGGTGGCCGCGGTGATGACCACCAAACCCGCGTCGGTAACGCCGGAGGACGATCTGTCGGACGCCGTCGAGCTGCTGATCGAGGGAAAGATGGGCGGCATCCCGGTGGTTGATGAGGAAGAGGGGCTGGTCGGCATCGTGACCTACATCGACGTGCTGCGCCGCTTTCTCGATCTGCTGGTCGAGGAATCGTAACCGCTGGAGTGAACGATGCCACCGAGCAAAGAAACCACCGTGCTAAAATTCCGGAGGCTTTGACTGCCGTGGCCTTCACGCGCGTCATCTCGCCATTCTTCCAGAAGCTCGCCAAACATTTGGCCCTGCTGGCTTGCCTGCTGATTCTGCAACGGGCTTCAGGCCGCGCCGAGATCGGCCAGCTCTGGATTTTCGGCCTGGCCCTGATCGCCTCGCTGCTCTATCTAGGAGGCCGCGCGCTTCGGCTGCGCAGCACGGACGGCGCGCAACCGGCGCGCGGAGCCGGATGATCGTCGAACTGCTGCGACCCGAGAAAATCGCAACAGGCCTCGCAGGCGAATTTCCCCAGGTCCTCGAAGAGCTTTTCCGCCGTTCCGCATTTCCCGATCGCGTGGCGGAGTTCCGCGCCGCCTTCGCCCAAGGCGGTTTGAATCCCTACAGCTACCTGGGCAACGAAATCGCCGTGCCCCACGTCCGCATCGACGGCCTCCCCGGCCCGGAAATCATCGTCGGCATCGCCCGCGCCGGCGTGCGGCTTAACGGCGACTCCGTCAAGATTATCCTTTTCTTCGCAACCCCCGCTGAACAGACCGAAGAGCACCTTCAACTGCTTCAGCGGCTGAGCGCCCTTCTCCCCACGGTGAAAGACGAGCTGCTCGCCCAACGGGAAGCGAACGGCGTGCTTAGGGTCCTGACCAAGGGAGAGCGGGAAGCGGGGATGGCCACTTACTTCAACCTGACTCAGGAGCAGGTCGCCTTCGAGCTTCATACCGATCTCGCGCGCGGCCTGAGCGCCGCGGAAGCCGAGCGCCGCCTCGTCCATTACGGCCCCAATCTGCTGAAAGGGACGCGCAAGGTCTCGTGGCATCTCAAGCTCGCCAAAAACTTCTTCAGCTTTTTTGCCGTCTTGCTTTGGATCGCGGCTTTGTTGTGCTTCGCTCCCGGCGTGGAGCTGCCGCAGCTCGGCGTCGCCATCTTCGCCGTGATCCTGCTGAACGGCCTCTTCGCCTTTCTGCAAGAGCAGAAATCCGACCGCGCCCTCGAGGCGCTGCAAAAGCTGATCTCCCAACGCTCCCGCGTGCTGCGAGACGGCCGCGTCGCCGAGATCGACGCCGCGACCCTGGTTCCGGGCGATCTGATCCTCCTCGAGGAAGGCGACCTGGTGCCCGCCGACGCCCGGCTGATCGAGGCGGTCGAGGTCGAAGTCGACAATTCCTCTCTCACGGGAGAATCTCACCCGGCGCACCGCTACAAATCGGACAAACCGATCCTGATCGCTGGAAAATTTCTCTGGATCGAGCTACCCAATATCGTTTTCGCCGGCACGACGCTCGTCAGGGGCCGCGCGCGCGGCGTGGTCATCGGCGCCGGCATGCACTCCGAAATCGGCAAGATCGCCGGCCTGACCCAGGCGATCCGGATCGAAGAAAGCCCGCTGCAGAAGCAATTGCGCGGCACCGTCATGGCGATTTCCGCGCTGGCCGGAGGGCTGGGCCTGGTTTTTTTGCTGCTCGGATGGCTCGTCGCCGGCCTCTCCTTCTTCGAAGCCTTCGTCTTTTTCATCGGCCTGTTCGTCGCCAATGTGCCCGAGGGGCTGCTTCCGACGGTAACGCTCTCGCTGGCGATGGGGGTGAGCCGCATGGCGAAGCGAAATTCGCTGGTGAAAAGCCTCCCCTCGGTCGAGACGCTGGGCTGCACGACAGTGATCTGCTGCGACAAGACCGGCACGCTGACGCAGAATCTTATGATGGTGACGGAACTCTACGTCGACGGAAAGCGGCTGGCGGTCTCCGGCGCCGGCTACCGGCCACAAGGCGCGTTCTCCGTCGACGGAAACCCGCTCTCTCTCGAACGGATCTCTGAGTGGCCCGCCCTGCGCCGACTGCTTGAATGCGGCTTTATCTGCAACAACGCCCGGCTGGAAAAAACCGGCTCGGACTATCGCGTCCTGGGCGACCCGACCGAAGGCGCGCTGGTAACCCTGGCCGAAAAAGCCGGCATCCGCGGAACCCACCAGCGCCTTCACTTGAATCCGTTTGAGTCCATGCGCAAGCGGATGAGCGTCGTGGTCAAGCTCGATGGCGAGAAAGAGAAGATCCTCTACGTTAAGGGCGCGCCGCTGGAAACGCTGCGGGAATGCGACTCTGTCCTGAGCGGCGGCGAGGCGCGGCGGCTCGAAGAAGACGATCGCAGCCGGATCGTCGCGGAGAACGACGTGATGGCGAGTCGCGGCTTGCGGGTGCTGGCGCTCGCCTACCGCGACGACGCGGAGCTGCAGCGGGCGAGCAACTATCCGAGCGAGACCGCTGAGCGGCGGCTGGTTTTTCTCGGCCTCGCCGCGATGTCGGACCCCGTCCGCGCCGAAGTGCCGCCGGCGATCCGCGCCTGCCATGCCGCCGGCATCCGAGTCATCATGATCACCGGAGACTACGCCTTGACGGCGGCGAGCATCGGCGGACAGATCGGCCTGGGAGACGGCGCGCCGCTCCGAGCTTACACCGGCGCGGAGATCTCCGGGATGAACGATGAGTCGTTGCGCGCTCTGCTCGCGCGCGGCGAGATCATCTTCGCCCGCGTCGCGCCCGAGCACAAGCTCCGCATCGTCTCGGTATTAAAAGAGACGGGAGAGGTAGTGGCCGTCACCGGCGACGGCGTCAACGACGCTCCGGCTCTCAAAAAGGCCGACATCGGCATCGCGATGGGAGTGCGCGGCAACGACGTCGCCAAGGAAGCGGCGCACATGATCCTGGCCGACGACAACTTCGGCTCGATCGTCGCCGCCATCGAAGAAGGGCGCGCTGTGTTCGACAACATCAAGCGGTTCACCGCCTATGTCCTCAACAGCAATCCCCAGGAGATGTATCCGTACATCCTCTGGGTGCTGTTTCCCGACGTGCCGCTGGCGATGACTGTGATGGGCGTGCTCGCCGTGGACGTCGGCACGGACCTCATCCCGGCGATGGGGTTGGGCATCGAGCCGCCGGAGCGAGGGATTATGGAGCGCCCGCCGCGCCGCCGGGATGAAAAGCTGCTATCGCTCAAATTTATTCTCCGCTCCTATTTTATCCAGGGAAGCCTGCTGGCCTTCAGTTGCTACGCGACCTATCTCTACCAGGGCTGGATCGCCGGCGCCTGGCGCCCGGGGCTCGGTCTCGCGGCCATGCCCGCGTCGCCGCCGGGGTTGAAGTTGAGCCAGGCTTCGCCGGCGTACCTCCAGAGCCTCACCGCCTATTTTTTTCCCACGGTGACGACGCAGATCGCGAACGTCCTCTGCAAGCGCTCGCGGCAGGTTTCACTGTTCAGCAGGAATTTTCTCCACCCGCTCTACCGCCGCGAGCTGCTGGAGCGACTTGCGGACTGGCGCCCGCGCCCTTATGCCGCGGCGGAGATTGCGGCGCCCGGCCGGGCGGCTTCATGGCTGGCCCGATTTCTGGACCGCCACACTATCGTTTTGAATCTCGTCGCCAATCCGCTGATTGATCTCGGCATCCTGTTCGAGCTTTTTCTCTGTTACCTGTTTTTTTACACGCCGCTGTCGAATATTTACTTTTTTGCTCCGTTGCCCTGGCAGGTGTATCTCTTCGCCTTCCACGGCACCGTGCTGCTGTTGGCATTCGAAGAGTTGAAGAAGTATTATCGCCGTCGCGGCCATCCGCTGGAGTTTTTAGGATGATATAACAATGATCTGGATCGAAGAAAGAGAGCGGATCGTTCTATCCTTCGCCGACTTCAAGACCGAGGACTGGGGCGACGGCGTGCGCAAAGTCGCCGACATCGAATAGAGATGATGAACGATGCGGGATTAGGGGTTGGGTGTTGAGGTCTTCCGGGAAGAACTGAAGGAAGAAAAATATCGCGAACTGACGAGCCTGCTGAAGACTAAAGCGATCGCCGAATACATCGCCGCGCTCCAGCGGTGATCGGACGGTTGCGAGGAGTCGCCCGTGGCGAAGGTCCACCCGCTTTACCTGCCGCCCCCGTATCAGGACTCGGCCGAATCGGGCCGCCTGATCCTGCGCGACGGCACAACCGCCGCAATCCGGCCGGCTCAGCCCGCGGATCAGGCGGCGCTGAGGGAGTTCTTCGCCGGCCTGTCGCCGGAGTCGCGGAGGCGGCGCTTTTTCTCCGCCGGGGTCCCGCCGGACAAATTGCTCGAATCTTTCTGCAACTCCTCCGATCCCCGCGCCCGTCTCACCCTCGTTGTCACGCGCGCCCAACCGGCCGGAGAGCGCATTATCGCCGCCGCCACCTATGACGCGCGCGACGACAAGACCGCGGAGGCCGCCATCGCCGTCGCCGATGACTTTCAAGGGAAAGGGTTGGGCACGCTGCTGCTGGAACGATTGGCGCTCCTCGCCGTGCGCCACGGCTTCACCCGCTTGTGGGCCGTCACCGGCGTCGAAAACCGGCGGATGATGGAAATTTTTCACAACTCCGGCTTCGGCCTTCGCGAAACGCAGGAAGGCGGCTACGTCGAGATCGATCTGTCCGCCGCGCCGACCGAGGCGAGCGTCGCGCGAACCGAGCTGCGCGACCGGCTGTTCACCGCGGCCTCGCTCCGCCCATTTTTTTCTCCCGGCGCCGTCGCCGTCGTCGGCGCTTCCCGCGACCCTTCGAGCATCGGCTATCGCATCCTCGAAGCCCTCGTCGAGAACCGCTTTCAGGGGCCGGTCTATCCCGTCAACCCCCGCGCCTCGGCGGTCCGCTCGATCCACGCCTATCCCTCGGTGCGTGAGCTGCCCGAGGCGGTCGATCTGGCGATCGTCGCCGTGCCCCGTGAAGCGACGGCGGCCGTGGTGGACGATTGCGCCGCGCGTGGCATCAAGGCGCTCGTCGTCATCACGGCGGGCTTTGCCGAGACGGGAGCGGAAGGAAAAGCGCTGCAGCAAAAACTCGTCGAGAAAGTGCGCGGCTACGGCATGCGGATGGTGGGGCCGAACTGCCTGGGGCTGATCAACACCGACCCTCAGGTGCGGCTGAACGCATCATTTTCGCCGCTTTTCCCTCCAACCGGCTGCGTAGCGATGTCCTCGCAGAGCGGCGCGCTCGGGCTGGCCATCCTCGCGCTCGCGGGACAGCGCGGGCTCGGGCTTTCGACCTTCGTCAGCGTCGGCAATAAGGCGGACGTTTCGAGCAACGACCTTTTGCAGTACTGGGAGGAGGACCCGCGCACCCGGCTCATCCTGCTTTATCTCGAATCTTTCGGCAACCCGCGCCGCTTCGCGCGCATCGCGCGCCGCGTGAGCCGGAGCAAGCCCATCGTCGCCATCAAAGCCGGGCGCACCGGCGCCGGCACGCGCGCCGCGGGATCGCACACCGCGGCGCTCGCGGCCAGCGACGTGGCGGTGGACGCGCTGTTTCGCCAGACGGGCGTGATCCGCGCCGAAACGTTGGATGAAATGTTCGACATCGCCGCCGCGCTCGGCAGCCAGCCGCTCCCGCGCGGCCGCCGCGTCGCGATCGTGACCAACGCCGGCGGGCCGGCGATCATGTGCGCCGACGCGTGCGAGGCGGGCGGGCTGTCGATCCCGCAGTTCTCGGACGCGACGCGCTCGCGCCTCGCGTCCTTTCTCCCGCCGGCCGCGAGCGTGGGCAATCCCGTGGACATGATCGCGTCGGCGTCGCCGGACCATTTTCGCCGCGCCGTGGAAACCGTCCTGGCCGCGGGCGAAATCGACGCGCTGATCGTGATATTTGTCGTGGTCGGCGCGGCGAAGGTCGAGGAGGTGGCGCGCGCCGTGAGCCGGGGCGTGGCCGCCGCGCGCGCGGCGGGCGGAGCGGACAAGCCGGTGCTGGTTTGCATGCTGGCGGACGCGGGCGCCAGAGCGCCGCTCGCGCTGGACGGCGAGACAATTCCCGCCTATCTTTTCCCCGAAACCGCTGCGCGCGCTCTCTGCAAGATCGCCGCTTACGCCGAGTGGCGCAGCCGGCCGCCGGGAACGATCCCGGAATTCGACGACGCGGACGCGCGGGCCGCGCGCGAAGTTTGCCGCAAGGTATTGCAGGCGCGCGGCGCCGGCTGGCTTTCGGTCGAAGAGACGCGCGCCGTCCTCGAGGCCGTGCGTCTTCCTTTGGCGCGAGGCGGATTTGCCGCGAGCGCGGACGAAGCCGCGGCCCTCGCCCGCTCCTTCGGCTTTCCGGTCGCCGTCAAGCTGGCATCGCGCACGCTGGTGCACAAGAGCGACGTCGGCGGCGTCATGCTGAACCTTGCGGATGAAGCGGCAGTGCGCGGGGCTTTTGCGGAGATTCGCTCGCGCCTGGAGCGCGACGGGCGGCTCGCCGAGATGGACGGCGTGCTGGTGCAGCCGATGATTCGCGCGGGCGTCGAGGTCATGGTCGGCGTCAGCGCCGACCCGCTCTTCGGCCCGCTGATCGCTTTCGGGTTGGGCGGCATTTACGTCGAGATTTTGGGCGACGTGCGCTTTCGCGTCACGCCGCTCACCGACCGCGACGCCGCCGAGATGGCGCGCGAGATCCGCGGTTACCGTTTGCTCGAAGGCTATCGCGGCCACCCGCCCGCCGACGTGGAGGCGATCGAGGAAATTCTTCTGCGCGTCTCGCGCCTGGTCGAAGAAGTCCCCGAAATCGGCGAACTCGATTTGAACCCGATCTTCGCCCAACCTCCCGGCCAGGGCTGCCTCATCGCGGACGCCAGGATTCGGGTCGCGGGTTGACAGGGCTCAGGGAGGTTTCAGGTTTCAGGTTTCAACTGGAGACGAGTGGAAAAAGGGCGTATTCTCCTCGTATGGAAAGGCGAAGGCGGAAATCGGTCGTTAAAAAGCAGGAGGGCAAGCCCGCAGAGCCGCCGACGACGCTGCTTTCCGACCACGATCTCTACCTCTTCAACGAGGGGAGCCACTTTCGTCTCTATGAAAAGCTCGGCGCGCATCCGCTAACCACGGCAACCGGTCCGGGAACCTATTTCGCCGTCTGGGCGCCGGATGCGGAGCGAGTCTCCGTCATCGGCGACTTCAACGGCTGGAACAGAGCGAGCCATCTGTTGCGGCCGAAGGGGCAGTCGGGAATCTGGGAAGGCTTCATCGCCGGCATCGGGCCCGGCGTGTTGTACAAGTACCACGTCGTTTCGCGCCACGGCGGCTTTCACGCGGAGAAGAGCGATCCGTTCGCGCTTTACAATGAAGTATCGCCCAAGACCGCTTCCATCGTCTGGGATTTGAGCCATGAGTGGCAAGACCATGAATGGATGGCCGAGCGGCGCAGGCGCAACGCGCTCGACGCGCCGATCTCGATTTACGAAGTTCACTTGGGCTCGTGGCGGCGCGTGCCGGAAGAGGGCTATCGCTCTCTCAGCTACCGCGAGATGGCACCCCGGCTCGCCGAGTACGTCGAGCGGATGGGCTTCACCCACGTCGAGTTGCTCCCCGTGATGGAGCATCCCTTCTTCGGCTCGTGGGGTTATCAGCTCACCGGCTATTTCGCGCCGACCAGCCGCTACGGCACGCCGCAGGATTTCATGTTTCTGATCGACACGCTGCACCGCCACGGCATCGGCGTTATTCTGGATTGGGTCCCCTCTCACTTCGCCACCGACGGCCACGGTCTCGGCCTGTTCGACGGCGACCATCTCTACGAGCACGCCCATCCGTCGCAGGGGCTCCATCGCGAATGGAACAGTTTCATCTTCAATTACGGGCGGCACGAGGTAAAAAGCTTTCTCATCAGCAGCGCGCTTTTCTGGCTCGACAAGTATCATGCCGACGGGCTGCGCGTGGACGCGGTGGCGTCGATGCTTTATCTCGACTACGCGCACGAGGGGGGAGATTGGATTCCCAACGAGTTCGGCGGGAAAGAGAACCTCGACGCGATCGCCTTGCTCCGGCGGCTCAACGAAGAGGTTTACCAGAGCCATTCCGACGTCCAGACGATTGCGGAAGAATCGACCGCCTGGCCGATGGTCTCCCGCCCCACCTATGTGGGGGGCCTGGGCTTCGGCATGAAGTGGGACATGGGCTGGATGCACGACACGCTGGAATACATGAAGCTCGATCCGATTTTCCGCAAGTACCATCACGACAAGCTCACGTTCCGCATGCTCTACGCGTCGAATGAAAATTTTGTCCTGCCGCTGTCGCACGACGAAGTGGTCCACGGCAAAGGATCGCTCCTTGGCAAAATGGCCGGCGACGATTGGCAGCGGCGCGCCAACCTGCGGCTGCTGCTCGGGAGCATGACGGCCCAGCCGGGGAAGAAGCTTCTCTTCATGGGCGGCGAGTTCGGCCAGACCGCGGAGTGGGCGCACGACGGGAGCCTGGAGTGGCATCTGCTCGAATATCCCGCGCATCGCGGCATCCAGCGCTGGGTGGCGGACTTGAACCGCTGCTACCGGAGCGAGCCGGCGCTCCACGAGCTCGACTGCCGGCCCGAAGGTTTTGAATGGATCGACTGCAGCGACGCCGCGGCGAGCGTCTTGAGCTTCATCCGTAGAGCAGAGACGAGCGAGGGCGACGTGCTCGTCGTCTGCAACTTCACGCCTGTGGCGCGCCCTCATTATCGCGTCGGCGCGCCGCGCGGCGGCTTGTGGCGCGAGATTTTGAACAGCGACGCCGCGGAGTACGGCGGCGGCGGCGTGGGCAATCTGGGCGGCGTGGAGGCCGGCGCTCTCCCGCTCCACGGCCAACCCTATTCCCTCGACCTCGCCCTGCCGCCGCTGGCGATTCTATTCTTCAAGCACGAGGGCTCATAGTGGCTGACCGCGCCATCTGCATTCACGGCCATTTTTATCAGCCGCCGCGCGAGGATCCGTGGACGGGGCGCGTCGAGCAGCAGATCTCCGCGGCGCCCTTTCACGATTGGAACGCGCGCATCTCGGCGGAGTGCTACGCGCCCAACACTGCCTCGCCGATCCTCGGCGCGGGCGACCAAGTCATCAAGACCGTGAACAACTACGCGGCGATGAGCTTCAACTTCGGACCGACGCTGCTCTCCTGGCTGGAGCGGCGCAGGCCGGCGGTCTATCGCGCGATCCTGGAAGGCGACCGCTTGAGCCGCGGGCGTTACTCGGGACACGGCTCGGCCATCGCGCAGGTCTATAACCACATGATCATGCCGCTGGCCGGCCGGCGCGACAAGAAAACGCAGACGGTCTGGGGCGTGAAAGATTTTGAGAGGCGATTCGGGCGGCAGCCCGAAGGCATGTGGCTCCCTGAGACCGCTGTCGATATTGAAACCCTGGAGGTGTTGGCGGAAGCCGGCATCAAGTTCACCATTCTCGCTCCACACCAGGCGCAGCGGGTCAGAGAGATAGGCGGCGGCGAATGGCGCGATGTGAGCGGCGGCAAGATCGATCCCACCGAGGCCTATCTCTGCTCGCTGCCGTCAGGGCGCGTCATGAGCCTTTTCTTCTACGACGGACAGCTCGCTCTCGACGTGGCTTTCCGTGATGTATTGAATAACGGCGAACATTTCGCCGGGCGGCTCCAGCGCGCTTTTCGCGACGAGAAAGACCGGCCGCAAATCGTTCACATCGCCACCGACGGCGAAACCTACGGCCACTACCGCGCCCACGGCGACATGGCGCTCGCCTACTGCTTCCACGCCATCGAGCGCGACGGCCTGGGCCGGCTGACGAACTACGGCGAGTATCTCGCAAACCATCCGCCCGCGCGCGAGGTCGAGATCGTCGAGCGATCGTCATGGAGTTGCGCGCACGGCGTCGAGCGCTGGCGCGCCGACTGCGGCTGCGGCTCCGGGATGCATCCAGGCTGGACGCAGGCCTGGAGAAAGCCGCTGCGCGAGGCGATGGACTGGCTGCGAGCACGCTTAGGCGCGATCTACGAAGAGGAAGCAAGGCCCTATTTCAGGGATCCGTGGGAGGCGAGGGACGATTACATCGAGCTGCTGCTTGACCGCTCCGCCGACACCGCGAGACGGCTGCTCAAGCGCCATGCGCTCAGGAAGCTCACCAGAGAGGAGAGACAAAAGGTTTTTAAGCTGATGGAGATGGAGAAACACGGCATGCTCGGCTATACCAGCTGCGGCTGGTTCTTCGACGACATTTCCGGCATCGAGACGGTTCAGGTGATGCGCTACGCCGCGAGGGCGATGGAGCTGGCGCAAGAGTTGCGCGGCATCGAGCTGGAGCCGGAGTACGTGAGGTTGTTGGAGTCGGCGCCGAGCAACGCGTACGGCGATGGAGCGCGGGTTTACGAGCTGTTGGTCAGGCCGTCCCGCGCTTCCCGGGCGGGCTGAGGCCCGTTGATTCTTACAAACGAAGTTGTAAGCGCGGCGCATCCATGACAAGGGCAAGTGGCATCCTGCTGCACGTGACTTCCCTTCCCTCGCCTTTCGGCATCGGCGATCTCGGGCCGGCCGCTTATCGCTTCGCCGATTTTCTCGCCGAAGCGCGCCAGAGCTATTGGCAGTTTCTTCCGCTCAATCCGACCGGGCCGGCGCACCGAAACTCGCCGTACGATAGCTCTTCCGCGTTCGCTGGGAATCTATTGTTGATCAGCCCCGAGCTGTTGCTGCGCGACGATCTTCTAGCGCGCGATGAGCTTGAACACATTCCGCTTTTGTCCGGCTCGCGCGTGGATTATCGGAACGCGGCTCGGTCGAAGGCCCGATTGCTCGACCAAGCCTTTCGCCGTTATCAGCCGCGTCTCGCCGCCGCCCGCGACTTCGAAGAGTTCCGTCACGAGCACGCGGATTGGCTCGACGACTACTCGCTGTTCGTGGCGCTCAAAGAGCATTTCGACGGCGCGCCCTGGATGGATTGGCCGATGGAGCTGAAAGAGCGGGACGAGAAGGCGCTGGAGCTATGGAGGCAGAAGTCCGAAGCGCGGATTCGGCAGGAGCAATTTCTCCAGCATCTCTTCTTTAAACAGTTTGCGGCGCTGAAGCGCTACTGCAACGAAAAAAACATCCGCCTGATCGGCGACGCGCCGATCTACGTGAATCACGACAGCGCCGATGTCTGGGCGAACCCACAGCTCTTCAAGCTCGACGGCGATAAGCGACCGAGCGTCGTCGCCGGCGTTCCACCGGACTACTTCAGCGCCACGGGCCAGCTCTGGGGCAACCCGGTTTACCGCTGGGACGCGCTGAAGGCGACCGGCTACGACTGGTGGCTCAAGCGCCTCCGCCACAATCTCACCTGCTTCGACAAAATCCGCCTCGACCACTTCCGGGGATTCGTGGCCTGTTGGGAGGTGCCGAAAGGCGAGCGAAACGCCGTCAAAGGACAATGGGTCAAAGCGGCGCCCGACGATTTCTTCGCGGCGGTGGTGAAGCAATTTTCCGCAGAGTCGATCTTCGCCGAGGATCTGGGAGTGATTACGCCCGACGTGCATGAGGCGATGGCGCGCTTCGGCTTCGCCGGCATGAAGGTCCTCGTGTTTGCGTTTACGGACGATCCCGCGCTGCATCCCTACGCGCCTCATAATCACGAGCGCAACTGCGTCGTCTACACCGGGACGCACGACACCAACACGGCGAGAGGCTGGTTCGAAACCGAGGCGTCGGCGGCGGAGCGCGAACGGCTCCGCGCCTACATCGGCCGGCGGGTCGCGGAGGAGGAGGTCTCCTCGGAGCTGATTCAATTGGCTTTTGCGTCGCCGGCCGATACGGCGATCGTTCCGATGCAGGATGTCCTGGGTCTGGGCAGGGAGGCGAGAATGAACCGCCCCGGCTCGACGAAAGGAAATTGGCGGTGGCGGCTGGTTCCCGAGCAGATCACGCCTTCGCTGGCCGCGCGCCTCGCGGAGATCACGGAGCGGTCCGGGAGAGCAGCCGCTGAGATCGCCGTCGGACAAACTTAAATCCGTCTCTTGACTTGCGGGAAGGAATCTCCGTTCAATAGAGGGCGAAGACCATGGATGTTATGGGCATCGTGATGGCGGGAGGGCGGGGGGAGCGGCTCTATCCTCTCACCCGGGACCGGGCGAAACCGGCGGTCCCGTTCGCCGGCAAGTACCGTATCATCGACTTCGTCCTCTCCAACCTGGTCAACTCCGGCATCTACTCGATCTACGTCCTCACGCAGTTCATGTCCCGATCTCTGGTCGAGCATCTCCAGGAAGGCTGGCAGCTCACCGGCGTCCTCGGGGAGCACTTTGTGACTCCGGTCCCGGCGCAGATGCGCACCGGCCAGGAATGGTACCGGGGCACGGCCGACGCCGTCCATCAGAACCTGCATCTCATCCGGCGGGCGAAGCCCAGGTTCGTCGCTATCTTCGGCGCCGACCACATCTACAAAATGAACATCCGGCAGATGCTCGACTACCACAAGGAGAATAAGGCCTCGGTAACCGTGGCCGCGATCCCGGTCCGGACGGAGAGCGCGGGCCAGTTCGGCGTGCTCCAAATCGACGACGATCTGCGCATTCTCGGTTTTGAGGAGAAGCCGCCGCAGCCGAAGGCCATTCCGGGAGAGCCGGAATGGACCCTCATCTCCATGGGAAACTATATATTCGACACGAAGCTCCTGCTGGAGACGCTGGCGGACGACGCCTCCAGGCCCGAGAGCAGCCACGATTTCGGCAGAGACATTCTCCCCCGCCTGGTGCGTGAAGGCAGGCTGGTCTACGCCTACGACTTCAGAAAAAACCACGTGCCGAGCGCCGTCAAAGGGGAAGAGCCGAGCTACTGGCGCGACGTGGGAACGATCGAGGCCTATTACGAAGCAAATATGGATATCAAAGCCGTCGATCCGTCCCTGAATCTTTACAACCGCAGCTGGCCGATCCGCACCGTCACCTACAGCGACGCACCGGCGAAGTTCGTCTTCGATGACGAAGAACGGCGGGGGATGGCCTTAAACTCCGTCGTCTCGGAGGGAGCCATCATCAGCGGCAGCCTCGTCCGCGACTCGGTCGTGAGTCCCAACGTCCGAATCCACAGCTTCTGCCTGATCGAGGAATCGGTCATCATGAACCAGGTGGAGATCGGCAGGGGCTGCCGCATCCGCCGGGCGATCATCGACAAAAACGTCGCGATTCCTGCCGGGACGGAAATCGGCTACTCCGTGGAAGAAGACCGGCGGCGCTATTTCGTGAGCGACGGCGGAATCGTCGTAGTTGCCCGCGAGGAGCCCAAACACTCCGCGTTCTAAAACTTGAACCATCTTGAACCACTTTGAACCATCTTAAACGGGTTTGATTGTATTCAACCCTGCCCGAGCTTGCGGTAAAGCGTGAGATATTCCTTCGCCGACCTGTCCCACGAAAAATCGCAGGCCATCGCGTTGGCGATGATTTTTCGCCAAGCCTGCTTTTGCGTATAAGCGGCGAGCGCCCCCTTCACCGCCGCGACCAGCGCGGCGCTGGAATAGGCTGAGAACTTGAAGCCGTTCCCCGCGCCCGTCGAGGGATCGTAGTCTTCGATCGTATCGTCCAGGCCGCCCGTGGCGCGCACGATGGGGACGGTCCCGTAGGCGAGACTGTAGATCTGATTGAGCCCGCAGGGCTCGTACTTGGAAGGCATGAGAAACATGTCGGCGCCGGCCTCGATTTTATGCGCCAGGCCGTTGTCGAATCCGATCCTGACGCCGATCTTTTTCGGATAGCGCGCGGCGAGCGCGGTCAGAAGATCGTGGTACTTCTGTTCGCCGGTGCCGAGCACGACGAGCTGCAACTCCAGGCTCATCAGCTCCTCCATGCAATCGGCCAGGATATCCAGCCCCTTTTGATAGGCAAGGCGGGAGACGATGCCGATCAGAGGGACTGTGGTCGCCGCCGGAAGCTGGTATATTTCTTGTAGATCCTTCTTGCAGCTCTCTTTGCCGCTCAGATCGCCGCGCGTAAAATTTCGCTCGATGTGAGGATCGCTTTTCGGATTCCACTCGGCATAATCCACGCCGTTGAGAATCCCGTGGAGCCGCTCGCGGCAATCGTGAATCACCCCTTCGAGCCCGCAGCCGAACTCCGGCTCCATGATCTCCATGGCGTATTTCCTGCTGACCGTGGTCAACGCGTCGGCGAACAGGATGCCGCCTTTGAGCCAGTTCACATCGCCGTAGAACTCCAGATGCCGCGGAGTGAAATATTGCATGTCGATATCCAACAGCGGCCATGAGGAGAGCGGGAAGGTTCCCTGATAGGCGAGGTTATGGATGGTGAGCAGAGTCCTGGAAGTTTGAAGGGCGGGCCACAGATCGGCGCGGAGTTTTTGCAGCACGGGAATGAGCGCCGTCTGCCAATCGTGGCAATGGATCACGTCCCAGGGCGCGGTCTTTTGCGCCAGATCGAGCGCAGCCTTGGAGAAAAAGGCGAATCGCTCCGCGTTATCCGGGTAATCGCCCTGCGGCGTTCCGTAAAGCTGCGGGCGAAGGAAGTAGCGGTCCTGGCGAATCAGGAAGACCGGACTTCCCGCGACATACGTTTTCAGGACCTCTCCCGGGACCCGACGCTCGCCGACCTTCGCCTCTACTTGCAGGCCGGTCCGCTCCAGCTTGACGCCGCTCTCTAGGATAGTCTGATAGGCCGGCAGGACCATCGCAACTTCGACGCCCAGGCGGGCCAGAGCGATGGGAAGAGCGCCGGCCACGTCGCCCAGCCCGCCGGTTTTGGCCAGCGGGACAATCTCGGGAGCGACCATGAGG
>MGSS01000112.1 GCA_001798595.1 Deltaproteobacteria bacterium RIFCSPLOWO2_12_FULL_60_19
AAGCGGCAACGATGCTAACAGTCCGACGCTAAAAGCCAGCAATAGTCGTTTCGATTTCATCTCTCTCCTCCTCGTGCGCCAACGCGCACGCGCAAGAACAACGTAGAAAAATTCAGCCTCTCCCGTAAGATCAATCCGGGAGAACTAGACAGAAGGAAGAGAGACTTTTAAAGGCGAAGGACAAGGTAGGAAAGGGGCAACTGAAGCTTGAAGACAGGGTGAAAGACAGATTTCCAGGGTGGAGAGGTATCGTAGGAAAGATCAGGTCCTACAGAAGCCTCCACTGAGGCTTGATGCGCGCCCGTGAAACTATGTTGGAGAGTGGCGGCTTGAGCTCCCGATGCCTGAAGCGAGAGGATGCGATCACGCACCGACTGGCAGGCGCCCAGATTCGTGTCAGCGCACGGCTCTTCGCTCGCCATTCCGCCATGCGCGGAGAGACGCTGAGCGCCCCATGCGAGATCCCGCCCGGAACAGGCGTAGGCGATAACGGCGAAGAGGAAGCAAAAAACTACGCCGGCTACCGTTGCGAATCTGAAAGGCCTACCCATGCAACGCTCTTTAACACCGGTCCTTATTCATTTCAAGTCAACGTCTTTAGGGACAGATGCCGCAACTCTCATGCCAGAGGAGCGGCGAGCAAGGCGCGTTGATAATCCAGGGAGTTAGGCCAACCTCCAATCGGTCGGCCCGCTCGCACAAATGAGAAGCCAGATGGGCGAAGTTGCAAATCTCGGAAAATTGCCGGAGACTGCGGAGCCTTCGTCCCCTCAGCCTCTCGCCTTGCCTCTGCGCGAGCCTCGTTTTCTCAGGACGTCCTCAACCCAGGTGAGCGCCGCCATCGTCGAGGGAAAACCTAGAGTCGTGAGACAGAGGAGCACCAGATGGCGGATCTCTCTGGGCGTGGCGCCGGCATCCAGCGCTTTCCGCGCGTGAGAGTGGACAGCGCCTTCCATCTTCGCGCCGATCGACAAGGCGAGCTTCAACAGCTCCCGGCTCTTCTCGTCCAACGGTCCCGCTTCGTGAGCGAGGGCGGCGAGCCGGTCATACGCCTGCCATTGCCTGGGATAGCTCCGCCTGAATGTTTCGTAAATACGTGGCAACTTTGCCATGGCACTCACCTCCTTGACTGGTTAGAGCGGGAACAGGCACGCAAGCGAGCCAGTCCCCTACAAAACTCACGAACACAGTAGGGGACAGCGTTACAGATCTCTACTTCGCCAGTGACCGCATGTACTGCAGGACCTGGGTCTGCTCCTGTTTGCTCAGCGACTTGCCGGAGGCCGGCATCTTGCCCCTGCCGTCGACGATGACCTTGAGCATCTCATCGTCTTTTTTAGCAGCGGTCTCCTTGGAGACGATGTTCAGCGCTTTCTCGCCGAACGCCTTCGTCATCGCCGGATTGCCTTTGCCGTCGGCGGCGTGGCACGAGGCGCAGAGCTTGTCGTAATTCGCCTTGCCGCTCCCCTCGGCGGCAAAGGAGATGGGAGCATAGGCCATCACGCCTAATCCCAAAACAATCGCCCATGCTGTTTTTGTTAACATAACATCCTCCTCCTTTTCCCTTGTTAAATTAGACGACAACCTTCGCCGTAATTCACCTCCCCCCTGTTACTTCGTCGGGCTTACCGTGTAACCCAGATACGTCAGCACGAGAATGTAGCCGATGATCCCGATACCGATCCAGGCGAACAGTTGGCTCGGCTCGCCGCGCGCCGTGCGCCGGTCGAGGAACGGCACCATCAGCAGGAACAAGCCGCCCAGCCCGAAGCCGAGAACCCCCAGGATCTCCCCCTCGATCCAGAGAATTTCCGCCGGCAAATACTTGAGCGTCTGGAACATGAACATGAAATACCATTCGGGTTTGATGCCGATCGGCGCCGGTTGAAACGGGTCCGCCTTCTGCCCGAGCTCGACCGGGAAGTAGGCCGCGAGCGCCGCCAGCGCGGCGACCGCCGAGAGCCAACCCACGAGATCGCGCAGAAAAAAATTCGGAAAAAAGGGCATGACGCGCTTCTCACCGCCCTGCCGCTCGACGCCCGGCGGCGTGCTCATCCCGTGCTTCTGGACCATGAACAGGTGGAGACCCAGCGCCAGCATCGTGAGCGCCGGAAGGATCGCCACGTGTATCCCGTAAAAGCGCGTCAACGTCGCGCCGGTGACCTCGTCGCCGCCGCGCAGCAGGCGGCGGAAAAAAGGTCCCACGAGCGGGATGACGCCGGGAATCTCGGTCCCTACCTTGGTGGCGAAAAAAGCCAGTTCGTTCCAGGGCAGCAGATAGCCGGTGAAGCCGAAGCCCAAAGCCAGTCCGAGCAGGCCCATGCCGGAGAACCAGGTGATTTCGCGCGGCGGCCGATAGGCCTTGAGCATCAGCACGCTGAAGAGGTGGACGAAGAGCGTGAAGATCATCAAGTTACTCGACCAGGCATGGATCGAGCGGACCAGCCAACCGAATTGCACCTCCGCCATCAGGAACTGCACCGACTCGTAAGCCTCTTCGGCGCTCGGCCGGTAGTAGAGCAATAACAGGATGCCGCTCATCACCTGGATGACGAACAGGAACAACGTCATGCCGCCCAGGTAATACCACACCATGTGGCGGTGGACCGGAATCTGCTTCTTCTTGGCGAGCTTCTCCAAGTCGGCGAGGCCGACGCGCTCGTCGAGCCAGCTCCAGAGTTTGCCGCGTGGTTTCGTCGCATCCGCCGCCATCACGCGCTCCTGCTCACCACGATCTGGTTGCTCCTGACGTTCACGACGAAGGCATCGAGCGGGCGGGGCGGAGGCCCGGCGATGTTTTGGCCGTTAAGATCGAAGTGGCCGTTGTGGCAGGCGCACCAGATATGGCCGATATCGCCGCGGTACTGCACGGTGCAACTCAAGTGCGTGCAGACGGCGGAAAAGGCGCGCAGCTCGCCGCCGGCGGTGCGGACAAGAATCGCCGGGCGGTTGGCGAACTTGAATATCTGGCCGGTATTTGCCTTCACGTCGTCAGGCTTGAGCGCAAGCGTCACGCTTCCCGTGCTCGACTCGGCCGCCTCCGGCGGGATCAGGTAGCGGCTCACGGGATAAAACACCGCGAGCAAAAACGCCCCCCCGCTCGTGTTGAGAAACCAGTTGAGAAAGTTTCTTCGACTCGGCTCAGGATTCGTGTTCTCTTCGGCCATGACAGTTGCTCCTTGGAATCTAGCAGGCTGCTGAGACACTCACCGTTCACCCTTCGACGAACTCAGGGCGAACGGAGGAATTATTAAAAAGCACTAGACGATTTCCGTTCGTGCTGAGCTAGTCGAAGCACGCACCAACTTTTCGAGCCACCTGCTACCTTTTCACTCCGCCTTTTTCTTCCGCTCCATCTGGCGGATCTTGAGCACGACTCCCACGATCAGGGCCAGGATGATTATCAGCGATACCGCCAGTCCTTTACGGCGAAACTCAAGCTCGTCGAGCACTCGCAGGCCCCGCGCATAGGCTTTTTTTGCGATCTCAAGCCCGGGCAGGGTCTCCTTGCTTATCGCTTCGACGCTGAAAGTGTGGACCGCGGCGCGGCCTTTCACCAGAGCGTCCTTGGCGCCGTTGAGCTCGAACTGAGCCTGGCTGACCTCCATGCCGGCCCGCTCGGCCTGCAGCAAAATCGCGTGGGCCTTGTTGTATTCCCCGCTGAGCGAGTCGAGCGCCGCGCGCATCTGCAGAGCGACTTTCCCGCCGTTGTCCTGGTTGGTATGACAACCCACGCAGACGCCCGGCTGCTCCAGGCTCACCATCGCGTCGCCCGTCTCTTTGATATCGTGATTGCTGTGGCAAGTCGCGCACCCCGGCACGCCCATCTGCGCGAAGACCTTGGCGTGGCGGCTCTGCGCGAAGAACTCGGCCATCACCGTATGACACTGGCCGCAGACGTTGCCGACCCACGACATCCCCGGCGGCGCGGCGCCGTGGTTGCCGTGGCAGTCGTTGCAGGTCGGCGCTGAGAGATCGCCTTTGACCGACATCGTTCGCCAATGGATGCTCTCGCGGTATTTTCCCAGTTGGTCGGTGGCGATCTTGTACGGCTCCATGGTTTTCGCGTCGGCGTGGCACCGGCCGCAGGTCTCCGCCACCTTGAGCGGATGGATCGACGATCGCGGGTCGGAAGGCGGCCTGATCGAGTGGGCCGGGTGGCAACTCACGCAGACCGCGACTTTTTCGTCTCCGTTTCGGCTGAGGCGCTGGCCGTGGACGGAGGTGTAGTATTCGGCCACCTGATCGACGCGCAGCGATGGATTGTATTGTCTCATGAAGCGGGCGTCGGAGTGGCAGCGCCCGCAAAGCTGGGCCAGCTCTTTGCGCGCGGGCTTGCCGATGTATCCTTTGGCGCGGTCCATCGCTCCCATCCCGGGGTCGTTCGCATCGCCGCCGTGGCAGGCGACGCAGCCGAAGCCTCGAGTCGAGTGGATATCGGAAGCGAATTCCTTCACCGGCTTGCCGAGCCGATCGTCGCCGAAGTTCTGGTGGCATGCCACACAGCTATCGGGCTGCTCCTGGGCCGAAACCTCCCAAAACGGCGCCGACAACGCGACCACGATCAAGCAAGCCGCTGCGTATAAACGAGTCATGCTGATTTCCGCCTATCCCCTAACGAATTACCTTAAAAACATAGGTTAACCCAAAAGTGATTCCCCAGCTATCCGAGCCCCGGCTCAAACCGCCAAAGCCGCCGGCATCGAATTTTATTCCCCAAGGACTCTTCCACACAAGCCCTCCGAGAACGGTATTATCGGGGAGGGACCCGCGAACCGACTCACCCCGAAACTCCGCCACGCCCGACCACTCATCCGTGAAAGGCAACTCGCCGGCGACGGCCCAGAGCAGCGAGCCGACAGTGCCCAGAGATTTCTCAGGGCTTGCCACGACGCCGCCTCCGAGATTCAGATGGTACGTCAGGGGGCCCAGCTCCGCGGTAGTCACCAAGACCGCCGTAAAGCCCACCTTGCGGGACGGGGCCGAGAGCAGCTCCCGCCGCTGAGTGGGGAGGAGTAGAGTCAGTTCCGTGGTGAATGAAGGAATCGCTCCCTCGCCCTCGAACCAGCGGACTTTTCCCGTCAACGAAGTCTCGGCGACGCTTCCCAGACGCCTCCGTCTGCTGCCCTCTACTTTCTTGCGCAACAGATCGAACCCGGTGCCGATGTCGAGCTCGAAATTTTCTAAGATGCCGATGTTGAACACCGCGGCGGGTAGATTCCAGTTCGACTCATTGGCCCCGGCCCGAGTGTTGCGACTGAGCGTAATCCCCGTTTCCAACTCTAGATATCCCGGATCGAGAATTCCAGCGTCGGTGGCGGAAATGAATGGGCGGAGCGCCTGAGCATCCTCCGCCAGCGCCCAACCCATGATCCCTACGGACACGAGTAGCGCCAAGGCCCACGACCCGAGATGCCGGTATGAATAGCGCGTGGTAATCTGCCCAACCTCGCGTTGCTGAAAATAAACACCAGCCGCCGGATGCTATTTTTCCGGCAATGTCTGAGAATATGCCAGAACATCCACCACTTGATTTATGGACCAGCCCATAACCAACGCTGCGGGCATGGCCGGTTCGCTGCCCGGCTGTCCTACCCAAATCTTGTGCAAGAACTCTTGGGGGTTGGCTTTGGCTATCGTGCCGACGTACTCGGGATTCTTCTCGTTTCCGAAGTTCAACTTCTTCCCGTCCGGCCCGTGGCATGCGCCGCAAAAGGCGTAAAGCGCCTTGCCGCGGTCAGCATCGCCGCCGATCGGCTTCTTGGTCTTATAGTCCACATGTTTTCCCATATCCACCAAACCGTGCTTGAGAAAACTCGCCAGGTCGGCAATGTCTGCTGGGCGCAACACCGACGAAAAGTTGTGTTTGTCGTTGGGCGATCCCCGAAGGATCGCGGCCAATTCCTCAGCGCTCTTGTTTTGGGCGGCTTCCCACACCCCTGCGAATCCCGTGTAGCGAGAACCTGAACCATAGGCGCCGTCCTTGCCCTTGTAGTCCCAACCATGACATTCCTTGCAGCGCCAGGTGACGGACCCGTTCCGTTTGTTGGTGGTTTGGAGAGACCAAAGAGGCTGGTCGTTCTTAGGCTCGCCGGCGCCGGGAACCACTTTCCACCAGGTATCATACAAGAAGCCGCCCCGAACTACGCTCTCTAGGTTACCGGTGGGGGCGGCGGCAAGAGCGACAAACGAACTCTCCTTCGATTCGAAATTCCAAGCAAGCCAGGATGTCAGGATGACAAGAACGCCCACATGAATAACCTTTTTCATATCCTTTCCCTCCTTCTTTTTGCTCGCTCTGCGCTCTTACCTTTTCTTGAGATCGACATCGACGGCCAGGACCTCTCCATCCCGCGCCAAGTTGAAAGGCTCTGCCCTGACGCCGAATTCAGGATGCCAAAGCTCGAGACGATATTTTCCCAAGGGAACATTATCTAACTGATAATTTCCGCGCTTGTCTGTCACCCCAAAAAAGGGATGCCCCTTCACCACAATGAAGGCCTCCATCTGAGGATGGACATGGCAAAGGACCCGCACCACCCCGGGCGTTTCGAACGTCACACTCCGAGACCTGCCGGGAGAATAGAGACCGAGATCGAATCTCTTGGGCTCTGAAGTCGAAAAAACATTGTGAAACGTCCTGTCGCTGTTGAGGAAATCCACTGTGCCGCCGACAGGAACCGCCAACACTCGGGGAATAAATGTCATGTCGCGCTGGTCCATGACCGCCTTCTTGGTTTGGAGTTTTGGGTCGGGAGTTTTAGGCTTTTCTTCGGGCAGCCCTTCTACTGAGATCACGGCGTCCGACGTCGGTCTTCCATCTATTGTAATGGTTCCTTTGATAACTCCACTTCCCCCGACCTCCCCGCCGGACAGGCCGGCCGGGAGCGTCAGCCACAAGGAAAGGAGACCCCACACTAAACGTCGCTTCATTGCGGCGGCGATCCTCCATGACCGCAGATAGGCGACCGGGAGGCCGGCCGGCCGACAAAAAGAATCGGCGTTCACTCTCGGCTCCGCCCCAGCGCCTGGACAAAGGACACCAGGTCCGCCATCTCGCTCCCTTTGAGGAGCGGCCATGCCAAGGACATCTCCGCCATCTTTTGTTCCATCGCGCCGGCGTGGTTCCACATGGCCGAAACGACCGTCGCCGGCTGATCCAGACCCGCCACTTTCCTAAAATCGGGGCCGATGCTTCCGCCTTTGCCGCTCATCGAATGACAGCCGAGACACCCCTTAGCCCTTGCGAGGGTCTCCCCTCTGCGGGAATCTCCCGGCGCCGCGAAATACTGAACGGAGTGGAGGAAGGCTACGACATCCGCCAGTTCATGGGCTTGCAACGGCGGCACCGGCACGACCCGTCGCTTCATCTCCCGCGCCATCGCGGGGCCTTTGTTCCACATCGCCGCGGCGAAATCGAACAGGCTCGAATAGAGTTTCCGTCCGGCAAGCGGCGGCCCCACCGGCCCGCCCATGCCCTTGATGCCGTGGCAATCGACGCAGCCCCGAGCGGCAAAAAGCCTCTCGCCTTCTTCGGTCCGCCCAGGGAGCACCTGCACCGGTTGATCGCCGAGCGCGCGGGAGACGGACTTGACGTAGGCGATGAAGTCCCTCAGCTCGGCTCCGCTAAAAACCGGCCGCTTGATCCCCCTCGCCTGCATCGCTTCGGCCATCGCCGGACCGTGGTTCCACATGGCGGCGGCGAAAAAGATCGGGCCGAACTGCACGACGGAATCGAGGCTGGGTCCAAATACGCCGCCGACGCGCTCCATTTGATGGCAGATTACACATTGCTTGTCGGTGAAGATTTTCTTTCCGACTTTTGGATTGCCATCCGGGTCGAAGTAATTGACCATGGCGAGGAACGCCATCAAATCGCCGGTCTCGCGTGGAGTCAGTTGAAGCGGCGGCTTGCCGAGCTTGCGCATTTTGGCCGCCATTTCCGGGACGTGGTTCCACATCGCGCTGGCCAGATCATAGAAAGTGCGCGGCTTGGGGATGCGGCCCAGGTCGGGGCCGACTTTGCCCCCAACGCCGTGTATCGCATGACAGCCCGAACAACCTTTGGCGCCGAAAACCCGCGAGCCGGCGAGGGGATCCTGGGTTGGACCCGATCCAGGCTGAGCCAGAGCCGGCCCCGAAAGCCGAATGAAAATAGATCCGGTGAGTAAGAACAACATCAGAGCGCGGGTTATTTTCATGCTACCCCCTCTGACAAAAGTCGCATTGCGGCAGGCCGTTGAACAAGGCTCATCGCTTTCGCGACCTTCGCGTTCCCCGCCCGTGGGGCGAGAGATTACCGTTATTTTTGCGCCGAGCCTTTCGCCGCGGCCGGCTGGGCCGATCCTTTCCGCAGCGAAAGGAGATAGGCGATCAGGTCGGCCATTTCCCCCCCCTTGAAGACCGGCCATTCGACGGATTGCTCGAGCATCTTTTGTTCCATCGTGCTGGCGTGGTTCCACATCTCGGCAACGACTTCCAGCGCGGTCTGGAGCTTTTCCACCTTGGCCAGATCCGCCCCCAGGGCCCCTCCCGTTCCCTGTAAGGCGTGGCAGGCGCCGCATCGCTTCTCTCGGTACACGACCTGCCCCCTCGCGGCATTGCCCGGCGCATCGACAAATTGCAAGAAGTAGAGATAGCTGACGAGGTCTGACATCTCTTCCGTGGTGAGGGAAGGCACTTTGATCCCGCGCTCAGCCATGCCCTTCCACATCTTGGGCGCCTGGTTCCACATCACCCCGGCGATTCGCAAAAGGCTCCCCTTTACGCTCATGCGCAAGTTAGGAGCCGCTCGCCCGCCGCGATCATCGACCGAATGGCACTGGGCGCACCTCTTTTCCGAGAACAGCTTCTCCCCGCGCCGCGGGTTTCCCGGCTGAACGTAGAGGCGCTCTATCGACCCCCCTGCAGTCCGGATGTGGGCCAAGAGATCGGCGATGTCGTTTCTCTCAAAAGTCGGGCGAGGAATTTCCAGCGCTTCCATGATTCCCGCCATAGCTTTGGCATGGTTCCACAGCGAAGCCGTCAGATAAATCGGGGAAGCGTACCGGCTGTACTTGTCCAGCTTGGGCCCGACGTCACCGCCTTTCCCCGCCAACGAATGGCATCCTTGGCAGCCTTTTTCGCGAAACAGACGGGCGCCTGTGGTTGCATCTCCCGGTGGGTCGAGCGATCCAACATAGTAAAGGAAAGACAGGAGACTCGCCATCTCGGCGGGCTTGAACTCCGGCCGCGCGGCGCGCTGCTCCTGAATTACGTGCGCCATTCCAGGCGAGTGATTCCACATCACGCCGGCGATGTCGAGGAGAGACCGCTTCAGCATTCCCTGGCCGAAATCGGGTCCCGCCACCCCCCCAACGCCATAGATCGCGTGACATCGAAGACAGCCCTTGCCGGTAAACAGCCGGCTTCCCTCGAGCGGATTGGCCGGGAGTAAGAGCGATAGGGTCTCATCGGCGGCGAAAGCCGGCTCAGGCCCGGGGGAAAAAGCAACGACCAGCGCCAGGGCAATGAATAGCAGCTTGGTCGTCATCGCTCCCTCCCGTGAACCGCCACTCCCCAAAAAACGTAGAAGACGACGCCCATGAAGACCAGGAAAATGGGAATGGCCACGAGCGATATTCCGATCGAGGCCGAGAGGGTGTCGTCGAGGCTCCAGGAGGTGCGGATCAGGTGAACGATCCAGATGATGATCCCTCCCACCAGAAAAAAAGCGAACCCCACCCATACCCATTGCAAGGCTCGTATCAGGCGGTCTGAAGTTTCCATCATGCTTCCTGTTCGACGCGCTATGTTTTCTCTTCAATCTCTCCCGGCAGATAAGATATGAGCCGCTCCTCGACCTCTTTCACTCCTTCTCGACCTTCACGGATCTCCCAGATGGAAATGATCGGGAAGAATTTGGTGAAGAGTAGATAGAAGAGAGCGAAGATACCGAAACTCCCGGCGGTTTCCCCCCACTCCACCCAGGTCGGCGAGTAAATTCCCTGGGGAAACGGCAGGCGCGGGAAGGAGAGCGTCGGGACGACGATGATGAACCGCTCCAACCACATTCCCACCACGACCGACAACGAAGCTGCCAGGACCTTGCCGATGGTATGCCGGCTCAGGCTTACTAGACAAGAAATCGGGATGATAAAATTGCACAGCACCATTCCCCAGAAGAAGGGCCAGAAGGGGCCCGTGAACTTTGCCCAGAAGACTTTCATCTCCTCCGGCTCCGCCCCGTAGTAGCCCGTGAGGTATTCGGCAAAGGTAAAGTAAAACCAGAGGAGCGCCATGATGAGCAGGAGCTGCCCCAGGTAACGGAAATGGATCGGCTTCAGGTAGTCCTGAAGCCCGTACGCCTTACGGAAGAGAATCATCGCCACGATCAGCGCCGCGATGCCGGAGAAGATCGCACCGACGACGAAATAGGGGCCGAAGATCGTCGAGTGCCACATCGGCTGAAGCGTCATGGAAAAAACGAACGAGACCACCGAATGGACCGAGATGGCGATGGGAATGACCAACACCGCCATAATGGCGATGGCGCGGTTGAGGACTCGTTGCTGGTGCTCCGTTCCGGTCCAGCCGAGGGCCAACACGCTGTAGAGAAGTTTTCGCTTGCCGAGCCGGTCCCGCAAGATGGCGATGTCCGGAATCATGGGGAGGTATAAGTAGGTGAGGCTCGCCGTCATATAGGCGCTGATGCTGGTCGCATCCCAGAGCAGTGGCGATTGATAGCGGCCGTAACGGATCACGTTCATGAGCCGGTCGGGCCGCCCCAGGTCGATCAATATCTGCCCCGCGCCGATGAACAGCACCATCACCGTAATGACTTCCGCCATCCGGGTGATCGGACGGCGCCACTCGGCTTTGGAGAGGCGGAGGATGGCGGAGATAAGAGTGCCGGCGTGACTGATGCCGATAAAGAAAACGAAGTTTGTGACATAAAAGCCCCAGCTCACCGGCTGATGAAGGCCGGTCACGCCGAGTCCTTCGGAGAATTGCACCAAATAGGCGAGCACTCCCCACAGGATCAGGAGCGACAGCCCGGCCACGGCCCAATAAAAACCACGCCCCGTATGCGCGATCGGCGCGAGAAGAGTCCGCTCGTGCAGGTCGTCGATCTCAACCACGGCCTTCTCCTTCCGACAGATAGATCACCTTCGGCTTCGTCCCCAGCTCTTCCAGCAGCTTGAAGGCGCGTGGGCTCGCGGCCAGTTTCGACACCGCGCTCGTGGGATCGGAGAGATCGCCGAAAACTATGGCCTGGGCGGGGCAGGCCTGGGCGCAGGCTGTTACATAATCGTTTGGATCGAAATCCCGTTTTTCCGCCAGCGCCCGCTCGCGGGCTTTTTGCAGGCGGTGGTGGCAGAAGGTGCATTTCTCGACGACGCCTTTCGGTCGCACCGAGACGTCCGGGTTCTGCCCCGGTTTTTCTGTCTGGTAGGTGTGCCAATTGAAATATTTGGCGTTGTACGGGCAGGCGGCCATGCAGAAGCGACAACCGATGCAGCGGGCGTAAATCTGGGCGACGATCCCGTCCGGATTGCGGTAGGTGGCATAAACAGGACAGACTTTGGTGCACGGCGGATCGTCGCACTGGAGGCAAGGCCGCGGGATGAAGCGCGTTTTTTCGCCGTGGTGTTCCTCGTCGGTTTCCGTGAGCACCTGCATCCAACTGATGATCCTTCCTCTCTTCGCCTCCTTGGCGCCGACCGCGGGAACGTTGTTTTCGGCTTTGCAGGCCATGACGCAGGCTTGACAGCCGGTGCAGCGGTCTAAATCAATCACCATACCCCACAGCGCCATGTTAGGCCCTCCTGATCCTGACGCGCGTCGTGTTGAGCAGGCCGAAGCCCCGGAAAATATCGGTCTCGTTGCCGATCAGATCGTTTGGGTTCGGACCTTCGCCGCCGAAGAGCGGGATATGGACGATATCGGGCAGCGTCCCCGAATAGAGCTTGGCGGGAAGTTTTATTTTTCCTTTCGCCGACTCCACCCAGACCGAGTCATGCTCTTTAATCCCGGCCGCAGCCGCCGTCGCCGGATGAATTTCCACCCATCCTTCCCACGAGGCCTCGACATGGACGGCCGGCTGCTCCAGGAGCCACGGCTGATTCCTGCCGCCGCCGGTGGGCCGGCTGAGCAGACGGTAGGTATTGAGACGGAGCGGGAACGATTTCGTCTCCTCGGCGGGAGCGATGGGCACAGCGGGCAGAAAGAGCAGGTCTTCCTCTTTCCCTGCGCCCAGAGCGCTGAAGAAGGGGCCGGTCTTGCCTTCGCGCTTTACGGCCTTGTCGACCACCTCTTTGAGAGCGGTCGAATAGAACTCGAATTTTCCCGAAGCGGTTTTCAGAAGAGCCTTGCGACTCACCGGGATGCCCGTCGGGTCCCACCAGGCGCCGCGCTGGAGCAGCGCCTTCCAGAAGCCGTCGTAGTCCTTGAATTCCGGCACCCAGTATCCTTGACGCTCGAGGACCTTTCTGAGCGATTCTTCCGCGTGGAGAGTGGTGACGTAGCCGCGTCCCGCCTGAAACAAACCCTTGACGCCTTCGCGCAGCAGCTCCTCGTACTTCTCCCACGGCAAGCTCTCCGCGACGCTTCCGCCCAGCGCTTTGGCAACACCGAGCATCGTATCGGCGGTGTTGCGGGTCTGGTGCAGCGGTGAAGCAGCCGGCTGAGCAAGGCTGAAGCAGGTGAAGCCGGCCAGGTGCGTTACCTGGTCGTCCTGCCACCGCTCCAGGTAGGTGTGGTCGGGCAGGATGAGATCCGCCATGGCGGTCGATTCGTCGAGGAAGGGCGAGAAGCTGACGATAAACGGGATCTGCTTCATCGCCTCGGCAAAAGCTTCTTTGGCCGGATGATTCGCTAATGGATTGGTCGCGAACAGGAAGAGCGCGTTGACGGGATAAGGATTTTTTTTCAGTATTCGCTCCGGCAAGAGTTGGGGCGTATCCGCGGTGAGCAGGTATTGTTCCTCGCCCGCTCCGTCGATCCTCGGTTGGGCGAGGCCTCGCTTTGCAATCTCATCCTTCTTAGCCACGGGCAGCGGCGCCAGCGGCAGCTCTCCCTGAATCAGCAGGCCGCCGGGAACGCCGATGTTGCCGACGAGAGCGTTCAAGCTATGGATCGCCATCCGGGTGTGCAGATCATCTGCGCCGTAAGCCGGGCCCCGCTCGCCGATCACCACCGCGGGCTTGATCGATGCGAGACTACGGGCGATTTCTAAAATGCTTCTCACCGCCACGCCGGTGGCTGCAGAGACGGCGAGGAGACCATAGTCTCTCAGGACAAGCTCTTTGAACCCGAGGTGGCGTTTGCCGGAGCCGTCCACCCAATCTTCGAATCCGAATGTGTGTTCCTCCACGAACTCCCGGTCGTAGAGCCCCTCGCGGATGATGGCATTGGCGATGCCGAGCGCCAGGATTCCATCGGTTCCCGGAACGATCGGAATCCAGCGGTCCGCTTTGATCGCGGTGGGCGAGCGTCTCGGATCCACCTGAATAAACCAGCCGCGAGGACGCTCGCTGCTCCGGCGCAGGCGAGCGAACGCCTGCGCGTTATGGACCGGACCGAGCCAGGCTTCGAGCAGGCTCACGCCGAAAGAGAGAATCAATTGGGCCTTTGCCAGATCGTAGCCGACGGGCGCCGTCACTCCCTGCATGAAGTGGTGAGCGAGCGCGGGTTTTTCCGGGGCAAGACAACGGACCCGAATGTAATTGGGCGTGCCGTATGCTTCGGAGAATCGCGTCCATAGCGTGTCGCGATAACCGCGGTATTGTCCTCCCAGAACCGCGACCGTATGGGAAAGCTCTTTGGTCCGGAGATCGGACAGACGGGCGGTCACGATTTTCAGCGCCTCGTCCCAGCCGATCGGACGGAAACTCCCGCGCTCGCCGGCGCGCGCCATCGGCCCCTTCAAGCGGTCGGGGTCGTTGAGGAGCTGAAGCCCTCCGAAGGCCTTGGGACAGAGCGTCCCGCGATTGATCGGATGAAGAGGATTCCCGGAGATTCCCGCGACTTCGCCGTCGAGCGTCCGGACGAGAAGCCCGCAGCCTCCGGGACACTGCTGGCAAATGGAAGGAACGAAAATCTCCTCAGGCGTCGCCCACCGCTCCACGTCCTCCGCCGCCTGTCCGACTTTCGATGGCCGCCCTTTGAGCAAAACGGCCGCTCCGGCGGTTGCGGTCAGCGCTTGAAGAAATCCTCTCCGGGTAAATTGCATCGTTCCCCCTACCGATGGCAAGTAATGCAGTCGAGAGAGATTCGCCGCGCGGCCATTTTTGTCGCCTCCGCCGCTGCTTTCCCGCCGCCCTCCGGCGACTTCAATTTTTCGTGGCAAGCGATGCAGTCGTCCATAGCGAGTATCTTGAGGGGGGCTTCAGGCGGACGGGTGAGACTCTCCATCGGCCCGTGGCAGGTCTGGCATTTTATCTCCGCGATCGTCACGTGGACTCGATGCGGAAAGTAGACATGAGAAGGCAGACGCCAGACTCGCCGCCACGGAATCTCCCGGCCGGTCTCGCCGAATGCCCTGAGCTTCTTGATCTCCTGGCTTTGAGTGTCGCCTCCCATATGGCAGCCGAGACACAATGCGGTGGGCGGCCGGCCCGCCACGGCTTCCTTCTCGGCTCTATAGTGGCACGTCGTGCAGGCGAGCTTGAGATCCAGATGCGTCTTATGAGGGAACTGGATCGGCTGCGTAGTGCCGGACTCTACCAAACCGGTCCAATAGCCCCAGGTCACGGCTACGCCGATAACGATGAGAATCAAGATAAGCCGTACCAACGCGCCTCGTGTCACCCGTCACCCGTGGAGCTTTTTTGGGATGCTAATAGTGTCGGCACGACTTATCAGCAAGCCTTATGCCAGCGTATGTTGCCTTTTTTTCTAATGAAACAGAATCGAGCGTTCCTGTGTACAGGAAACGGAGCGGTTATGGTTGCAAAAATAGGAACGATGGATGCGCCGGCTTGCGAGCGTAAGAGAAGGCGAAAAGAGTCCGCGAGAACAGAAAAGTTTCAGGCGGATTGCGATCGAGCGCAGCGACAGATATGTGAAAACATACCGTTCGCCCTTCGACGAAGCTCAGGGCGAACGGCCAAGCAGTTAAAATTCAACGGTCCCATCCCGTTCGTGGTGAGCCTTGTCGAACCATGAACCGGCTTTTCGCACAGTTTAACGAAGCAGGTGAGCCTTTTTCAACAGCCTGGGTCTATTTTCCCAGGGACCTTACATGCCCGACCAGTGCTTTCTGGTCTTCTTTGCTCAGCGTCTTCGCCCCCGAGGCCGGCATCTTTCCCCGGCCCTCGGTGATGACCTTGAGCAGCTCGTCGTCCTTTTTCGCCGCCGTCTCCTTGGTGGCGATATTCAACTCTTTTTCTCCAAACACTTTCGCCATCGCCGGGTTGCCTTTGCCGTCGGCGCCGTGGCAGGAGACGCAGAGCTTGTCGTAATTCGCCTTGCCTCCGCCATCGGCCGCCATCGCCGCCGGCGCCGCGACCATCAATAAACCACACAACCACAACATTTTCTTTCGCATCTTTTCCCCTTTCCTCCTTTTTTCAAAACTTCAATTTTAACCC
>MGSS01000113.1 GCA_001798595.1 Deltaproteobacteria bacterium RIFCSPLOWO2_12_FULL_60_19
GTGAGAGTGCGGGTGATGGCAAGAATCGCGGATTCGTAGACGAGTTGGTCGATCTGCCGGTCGGTGATTCGATCTCGCGCTGGAGGTTGGTTTTCTGCTCTGGGTTGTTCGCGGCTGATCCCAATAAAGACTCCCTTCTTCTGAACCGACCTTTTCCCGAATCAACCGTAAAGAGCCAAGAGCGGATTTGACCCCTTCTTTTTGTGCTCGAAGCCAAAGACCGCGGTGCCGATAACGGCATCTTCATCGATCAGCGCGGCATGGTCGCGGAGAGCTCCAACATGAACGTCGCGTTCGTCACCAAGGGCCGCGTCTTTCGCCACCCGCCCTTTGACGCGATCCTAACCGGCATCACGATCCAAAGAGTTCTGCAATTTGCCGAGCGTCTGGTGCAGCAGGGCGAACTCAAGGAAATCCGCATCGCCGATATTCCCGTCACCGAAGGGCGCCAGGCCGCCGAGATGATGCTGATCGGCAGCTCGATCAAAGTAGCGCCGGTCGTCCAGTGGGACGGACAACCCATCGGCGACGGCAAACCCGGGCCGATCACGAAGAAGCTATTGGAAATGTGGAACGAAGATACGAGATCGGCAACGGATCAGTTAGTGGCCGTACCCTACCCCGATTGAATTTTTTCTCTCCCTTAGTCGAATGAGGTAAACTGTTCCTGGCAATTCTTTGCTTATACCCGGTCAGTACAGTGCTTGCGCCGGGGTACAAGCCGTGATACTGGGGAAGCCCGGTTGTTCTCTCGAAATACTGGTTTGCGACTCAGCTTTGGGCATCCGTTTGATAGCTGGAGGCATGTTCATGAATGCGAAAACAGGCAGATTTTTCCTACCCTAGCGACGCTTGCGGGCTGGGCTCAAATATGAAAAACGTTGATATATCGGCGACTGACACAGATGCTAGGGCTGGCCCTTGTTTTGCTCGACCTCTTTGGTGAAAGGAGGAACTCCAATGGCAACCTTAGAAAAGGAATTTAATTTTTATAGAACGCACCAGGATGAGCTTGTCCAAAAATACGACGGCAAATTTTTAGCCATCGTCGGTGACAAGGTGGTTGGCGTTTATGACAGCGAGCTTGCGGCATATACCGACACTAAGAAGAAGTGTGCAGCCGGAACCTTTCTGATTCAGCACTGCACGCCGGGTAAGGAGAGCTATACTCAAACCTACCATTCCAGAGTCACGTTTCGTTAAACCACGTCCGTGGAATTTCAAAACAAACCGTTCCGGTGCTTTACCACGCGCGCCAACGGCCGAGTCAACGTCTTAAAAAACGAAATCTCTGTTAGCGAGGCTTTCGACCCGCGCAGCGGCGACCCCGCTCCTCAAAGCAAACAGTTTGTTGGAATCTGGGATACCGGCGCCACGGGCACCGTTATCCAGAAACGGGTGGCCCATGAGCTGGGGATTAGCCCGAGTGGTAGAGTCGTCGTTCACGGAGTCGGCAAGGACGGCGCTCCGAACGAATTCGAAACCAACGCTTACTTGATCAATATTTACTTGCCCAACCAGGTCGTTATTATGGCGGTAAAAGTTTCAGAAGGAACAATTAGCGGGGCAGATATCTTGATTGGCATGGATGTCATTGGTTGCGGTGACTTTGTGATTACAAATTTCAATGAAAAAACCACGTGGAGTTTTCGGGTTCCTTCGGGCGAAGAAGTCGACTTTGTTAAAGACCTCGACGACTATAACCGAAAGTATAAAAATCTGCTTATGTCCGACGATGAAAAACGCAAAGAGCGAAACAGGTTAAAGCGGCAAAGACAGGACCGCGAGAAGCCTTAGCAACATTGTCTAGAATCACAATCTCGACCCCGAATCCCCCGAATCCTTTGCTGTTGATCCGATAACGATCTTCGTCGCCGAGAAGAGTCAGTTGCTGGTTCTGGTAGAAGTCGGGGCCGATGAGGGAGTTGCCGCATTTGATGTTGTTGCCGAGGTCGGGAAGCGCGCGCTCGCGGAACAGCTTGAGGTTTTTGCCGATGGTTTCTTCCGATTCGTCTTCGAGAACTTTGAGCAAAAGGCTCAGCTTGGTAACTTCGACTGCCTGGCTGTCGATGTCCACGCCGTAAATGTTGTTGAGCAGAATCCGCTTTTTCTCTTGGGTCGTGAGCAGCCATTGCCCGCCGGAGCCTTGATAGATCTCTTTCGTGTGCTTTTGGGAACCGTCCTTCACGTACCAGTCGCGGTGGTGGTTAAGGAGACAGGTGTAAGCACCGATCAGGAACGAGCCGGAACCGCAGGCGGGATCGAGAATTCTGAGCTTGCCGATCTCCTTGGGAGCTTTGCCCTCGCACAGCTTTCCGACCGTGTTCTTGACGATGTAGTCCACGATGTACGCCGGGGTGTAATAGACTCCGCCGGCTTTCTTGACCTCCGGCTTGTCCTCGACCACGGCATGATGGCCGGCGGTGAGCCGGATGACTTTGCCCAGGAACTGCTCATAGACGTTGCCGAGGATGTCTCCGCCAAGGACGGAGAATTCATACGGGCTTTCAGGATAGTAGAGGCGGCGGATGATGTCTTTCAGAACCTTGTCGTCGATCTTGAGCTTTAGCGTCAGCTCGTCCGGCGCTTCGGCCCGCTCTTTCTCTTCCCTGAAATGGAACAGGCCGGAGTTGTACCTGTCATCCGCGATGCCGTAGAGGTACTGGAGTCTCTTGTAGGTATGCTCGCCGTTCTGTAGCGCCTGAAGCTGTCCGTAGTGCTCGACGCCTCTGTCCTCGCACATCCTGAGGAAGATGATCCGGTCGATGGTGCGCTGGACGGCGAAGTTGAGGTCGCGCACGCTGAGCCGGGGGTTGCGTAGCGCCAGGTTTTTCGCCAGCGCCTCGCGCCAGCTTTCGATCTCGGCCAGGAACTCGGCGTCGACCGCAGAGGTGCCTCGCTTGCCCTTGCCCGCCTCGGCGAATTTATCGAAGGAGCCTTGTAGAACCGCCTCTTTGGAAAAGACCTTGGCAATCTCGTCCCACCGCGCCTCGTATTCCTTGTACGTGAGATAGAGGACTCTGCCGACGCTCGCCTTGTCCGTTTCCTTAGGCGGCAGACGGCAGTCATAGACCGCAAGCTCCGCGAAGTTGATGAGGATAGAAAGGGGAAGTTTCGCGCTCCAGGCGTAGCGGCGCAGTTGGTAGGCCGGGCTGGTGTCGTCTTTAATGCTTATGGCGGGCTTTTTGGCTTCGAGAAAGAACTTGCGGGTGCCCCCGATATGGAAGGAGTAGTCCGGCGCCTTGGTGGCGCCGCCGACTTTTACCGCGTCTTCGTGCATGACATCTTTATACGCCTCGGCATGGCCGGCTTTGTTGGCAACGTCCCAGCCGAGCGCTTCGAATAGTGGGTTGATGAACTCGACCCGGACCTGGGTCTCCCCATACGCGGGATTACGGTAGGATTCGAGATTCTGCTCGAACTTTTTGATTAGCTGCGTGATCCCGGTCGGTGTCGCGGCCATGCAGCCTGAGTTTAACCGAGATATAGGCTTTCAGGCAAGAAAGAAATCAAAGGATCATGGTCTTGACACCACGCTCCCGCTTCTTTAGCGTGATAAATAAGGAGGCCGCGCGATGTCCGCTCGGGGGACCGCATCCCTTAGCAGATATATCAGAGAGAAAATCTCGGCCCTGAGCATCAAGCGGCTTCAGGCGCTGCAAGAGATTTCCGTTCTGCTGAATTCGACCCTCGACATCCGGGAGATTCTGGAGCGCGCCCTGGAGAGCGCGGCGGGGCTGCTTCGGGCCGAGGCCAGCTCCGTATTCCTCGTCGACCAGATCACGGAAGAGCTGATCTTCTACGCGATCACCGGCGAAAAAAAGTCGCTCCTGGAGGGCTTGCGCGTTCCTAAAGGCCAGGGCATCGTCGGTTGGGTCGTGGAAAACCGCCAGCCGCTGCTGGTCCCGGATGCGGGCAAAGATCCTCGCTTCTTCAGCGCGGTGGACCGAAAGGTCGGCTTCCACACCCGCACCCTGCTCTGCGTCCCGCTGATTATCAAGGGCCGCGTGCTCGGGGCGCTCGAGGTGGTGAACTGCAAAGACGGAGGCCGGTTCTCGGAAGAGGATGTCGCTTTCCTCGAAACCCTGGGCAACCACGTCGCGACGGCGCTCGACAATGCCTTCCTCTATCGCGAGCTGTCCGAGGCCCACGAGGCGCTCAAAACTCTCGATCAGATAAAAAGTCACGTCATCAACGTGGTCTCGCACGAGCTCAGAACGCCGGCCGCCCTGATCCAATCGTTCCACGAGCTGCTGAAAAGCGGGATGATGGGCTCTCTCGACCCCAAGCAGAGCGAGGCGTTGGAGAAGATGGAGACCGGATTGAAGTGGCTCAATCGCATCATCGCCAACGTGACCGACGTCGCGTTACTCGACCGCCGGCAGGGCAAGCTGCCGGTCGAGAGTTTCGATCTCGCGGCGCTGATCCGTGAGACAGTGGCAAAAATGGGGCCGCTGTTCGAGCAGCGCCGCCAGCAATATTCGACGGAAGGGACCGATAACGAGGTCACGGTCGAGTGCGATCCCGATCAGATCCAACAGGTGCTGCACAACCTCCTGCTCAACGCCATCCGATTTACCCCGGACGAGGGCGCCATCAAAGCCTCGCTGGAGATTCTGGAGTCGGAGGTGAGGGTCGCGATCTCCGAAAATGGGATCGGCATTCCGAAGAAGGACTTCGACCGGATCTTCGATCAGTTCCTTCATGCCGAGAAATCCAGCACCCATTACTCCGGCACCATCGAGTTCAAGTCGTCCGGTTTGGGGCTGGGGCTGGCGATCACCAAGCGAATCGTCGAGATGCATCGGGGGCGGATCTGGGTCGAGAGCGAAGTGGGAAAGGGCAGCACTTTCTACTTCACCCTGCCGAGGTAGGGGCGACCCTATGTGGTCGCCCAAGTTGTGGAATCCGTCCCCCTGATATAGAGTTGTCGTTCAGGAGGACCGCAATGTCCCAAGCAAGAAAAAACCCCGCGCCCAAGGTAACGATCATCGCCAGCAAGGGAGCGGATCAAGCCATCAACTATCTTCTCGAAGACCGCGGCGAGCTGGACTGGCTCGTCGCCGTCGGCCGCAATCGCGAGGGCGATATTTTTTTCTACGACAGCGGCGGCGACGTGATCCATGATCTCGGCGCGCTGGAATACGTCAAAGAGAGAATTCTCCGAGATTACTTCGGCGATGAAGATGAGTGAAGTAAAAGCTGATTGACTCCACCCCTGTGCCGGTTTACTTTCCCGGAGATGCGCGCGCTTTCCGTTTCCACTCTCTTCGGCCTGGGAGAACTCACGCCGGCGCAACGCCGAGCCCTCACACTCGTGTACGGCTCAAGCGTCGCGCTGATGATGGGCGTCAACTTTATCCAGCCGGCGCTGCCGGCGCTGGTCGAGCCCTTCGGCGTGAGCGACTCGGCGCTGGCCTGGGTGATGACCGTCTACACCGGTCCCGCGATTATTCTCTCGCCGATCTTCGGCATCGTCGCCGACCTCTACGGCCGCCGGCTGCTTCTCGCCTGGGGGCTTGTCCTCTTCGGCTTGAGCGGCGCCGCCATGGCGTTTGCGCCGACGTTCGGCTGGCTGCTCGCGCTCCGCGCGATCCAGGGGATCGGCTTCAGCGCCGTCGTCCCTCTCACCATCGTGCTCATCGGCGATCTTCTCGATGGCGCCAACGAGATCGGAGGTCAGGGGCTCAAAGTGTTTCTCGACCGCGTCGGATATTTCATCCTGCCGCCGCTCGGCGGCTTGCTCGCGGCGATCGCCTGGTTCTGGCCGTTCGCCATGTATATCGTCGTCGTTCCGTTCGGGTTTTTGGTGCTCTCGTGGATGCCGGAAACCAAAGGAACAGACCACGACGACGGTTGGAAGTATTTGAAGGACATGCTGCGCCTCACCCGCCATCCGCGGTTGTTGATGGCATTCTCGGCGGGATTTCTCCGTTTTTTTCTCGACTACGGCTTCCTCACCTATTTTCCCCTTTTCCTCGTGCGCACCCACGGGATCTCTACCGCCACGGCCGGGCTGCTCTACATGTTTTTCTCCGCGGGAGCGATGCTGACCTCGAGCCAGGCGGGAAGACTCGCCGCGGGGTGGGACAAGGCCCGCCTGCTGTTTATCTCTTTCGCGGTCTGCGGCGTCGCTCTGATCGCCGTACCTTTTTTGCCGGGGGTTTGGCTGGTGGGCGCCGCTCTCTTCCTTTACGGCCTGGCCAACGGCACGATCTCGCCGATGCAGAAGAGCTTGCTCACGCAAAACGCGCCGGCGGAACTGCGCGGCGGCATCGTCTCCGTTGACCGCCTGATTCAACAGGTCTCCAAAACCATCTCGACAACCGTCGTCGGCCTGCTGCTCGTTGCCACGGAACTCTCGACCATCTTCTGGCTACTCGGCCTGCTGTCGTTTATCAGCGTCGCCTTGATGGCCG
>MGSS01000114.1 GCA_001798595.1 Deltaproteobacteria bacterium RIFCSPLOWO2_12_FULL_60_19
GAACACGAGCACGAACACGATCCACGATGAGATGCGCCAGTACATTCTTAAGCGCCTCCTGCTGATGCTCCCGACGCTGCTCGGAGTGGCCGTCATGGTTTTCCTGCTGCTGCGCGTCGTTCCCGGCGACATTGTCGAGCTTAAATATGGGGGCACGGGCACCTTCGCGCCCAGGGAGGCGATCGAGCGCGAGCGGGAGGAGCTCGGGCTAAACCAGCCGCTGTGGCGGCAGTTTGCGGACTGGATGTGGGGCGTGGTCCGCTTCGACTTCGGCAAGTCGATGTGGACCGGCCGGCCGATCACGCAGGAGATCGCCGTCCGCCTGGAGCTGAGCCTCCAGCTCGCCGTCATGGCGACGATCGTGGCGATTCTCTTATCCGTCCCGCTGGGAACGATCGCCGCGCTCAAGCAAGACACCTGGATCGACTATCTGGTGAGAATTTTCTCCATCGCCGGCTTATCGATTCCGTCGTTCTGGCTCGGCATCGTCATCATTCTGGGCTTCCTGATTTTTTTTAAATGGCTTCCGCCGCTCACCTTCACGTCGTTCTGGGTCGATCCCAAGGCCAATCTCATGCAGCTCATCTGGCCCGCGCTCGCCGTCGGCTATCGCTACTCCGCGGTCGCGACGCGGATGACGCGCTCGGCGGTGTTGGAGGTTTTGCGCGAGGACTACATCCGCACCGCGCGCGCGAAAGGGCTTTGGGAGAGAGTGGTGCTCACGCGCCACGCGCTCAAGAACGCGATGCTGCCGGTCATCACGGTGATCGGGCTGGAATTCGCGTTTCTCATCGGCGGACTGGTCGTGACCGAGCAGGTGTTCAATCTGAACGGCATCGGCATGCTGTTCGTCGAGTCGATCACGCGGCGCGACTACACCATGACGCAGGCGCTGGTGTTGCTGGTCTCGTTCAGTTTTATTTTCGTCAACTTCATCGTCGATCTGCTGTATGCGTGGATCGACCCGCGCATCCGGTATCAGTAAAAAAGCAAAGATAGAAGTCGTTCAAGAGTTGTTCAAGGTGGTTCAAATGGTTCAATATTCCTCGCAACTTTGAACAACTTGAACAATTTTGAACGGGTTTCGTTATGGCTAACGGACTTGGTGTAACGGCTGAGCCGGCGCGCGTCGAGTCGCGCGCTTCGCGCTGGCTCGCGGCGTCGCTCGACTTCGCGCGCAAGCAGCCCTTGGGGGCGGCGGGCGCTGTGATCGTCCTCGTCATGGCCGCCGCGGCCTTTTTAGCCGACGCGATCGCGCCTTACGACCCGCTCAATACCGACTACTCGGCGATGTTTCAGGCGCCGAGCTTGAACCACTGGTTCGGCACGGACGCTTTCGGCCGCGACGTGCTCTCGCGCCTCATCTACGGCTCGCGCACGGCGCTGCTGGTCGGTCTCAGCTCCTCGTTTTTTTCCGCCACGCTCGGCGCGATTTTAGGCGTGGCCAGCGCCTACTTCGGCGGGAAGATCGATCTCATCACGCAGCGCTTTATGGACATACTGCTCTCGTTCCCGTTGATCGTGCTGGCTCTGGCCGTGGTGGCGATTCTCGGCAGCGGGCTCATGAACGTCATCCTGGCGATCACGATACCGATGATCCCGCGCTCCGCGCTGGTGGTGCGCAGCACGTCGCTCGCGCTTAGGCGCATGCCGTTCGTCGACGCGGCGCGCGCCCTCGGCTTCGGCCACTGGAGAATCATCCTGCGCCACATGCTGCCCAACGTCATAGCGCCCTATCTCATCATGCTTACCGCGTTTATGGGACAGGCCATACTGTTAGAAGCCTCGCTCTCCTTCCTCGGCCTCGGCGTGGCCGAGCCCGTCGCCGCGTGGGGACTGATGCTCCGTGGCGCCGCCGTGGAGTTCGCCGAGCGTGCGCCGTGGATGGCGATCTTTCCCGGCATCGCCATCAGCCTCTCCGTCTTCGCCTTCAACCTCTTCGGCGATTCGCTCCGCGACGCGCTCGACCCGAAGCTGCGGATATCGTAGGAAGCCGCGGTTTTCTAGGGGCCTAACGGCAGCGAGAAAGAGAAAGGTCGTCCCTTTTCCTTCCTCGCTCTCGACCCAGATCTTGCCGTTGTGGGACTCGACGATCATTTTGCAGATGACCAGGCCGAGGCCGGTGCCTTTGTGCTTGGAGGTTTTGCCGGTGGTGGTCTGGCGGTATTTCTCGTCGGAAAGATAGATTCCCGTCTTTTCCTCCAGCAGATTTCTCAACCTGAGAAGATCCGCGCGAGCGTAAGCCAGAGATGAATTCGGCATCGCTTCGTCCTGGCCAAGGGTAGATTTAGCGTCCGGGAAAGTCAAGGTGATTCTGGAAATCGGCGGGAGTGATTTATCGAGGTGAATGTGATATTCAACACACGCTCATGGTTGATGTGGCGGCCAATTGTCGCGGTGTGTTGGAACGCATCCGCGAAGCGGCGGCCCGCTCCGGCCGGGACCCGCAGACGATCAAACTGCTGGGCGCCTCCAAGTCTCAACCGGCCGGCCGGATTCAGGCGGCGATCGATGCGGGCGTTCGGTTGTTCGGCGAGAACTACGTCCAGGAGGCTGAGGCGAAGCGGGCCGCGATCCGCGAGGCCGTCGAGTGGCACATGATCGGCCATCTCCAGAGAAACAAGGTCAAGGCGGCACTGGACCTCTTCGATCTGATCGAGTCGGTCGATAGCATTCAACTTGCGCGCGAGCTCGATAAAGAGGGAAAAAAGCGCGGGCGCGTGGTGCGGGCTTTTGTGGAGGTCAATCTGGCCTGCGAGGAGAGCAAGAGCGGGATCGCGAGAGAGCAGGTCGCCGCGCTGCTGGAAGATGCCGGAAAGCTCTCCCACATCAGGATCGAAGGGCTGATGGCGGTGCCGCCGCTCAGAGAAGACCCGGAGGAGTCGCGCCCCTATTTTCGCGCGCTCAGGGAATTGCGCGCGGAACTTCAAGCAAAAAAGATTCCGAATGCCGATCTCAAAGAGCTGTCGATGGGAATGACGCACGATTTTCCGATCGCGATCGAAGAGGGGGCGACGCTGGTGCGGATCGGCACCGCGATTTTCGGCCCGAGGAGCGGGTAGGAGGGAAAATGATCATTCTGGCCTATATGGTCGACGCCTTGGCGGCGCTACTGGGTATGTTGCTCCAAATCTATATGTGGATCATCATCGCGCGCGCCGTGATCTCGTGGGTCAACCCGGACCCCTACAACCCGATCGTTCGCTTTCTTTACAGCGCTACCGAACCTGTACTTTACCGTGTGCGGCGGCTTCTTCCGCTCTATGTGGGCGGCGTTGATTTTTCTCCCATAGCTGTGTTCGCCGCCATTTATGTCCTTCAGGTAGTTTTGGTCCGATACCTTTACCACTTGGCCCAAACGCTCCAGTAGACGAACTAACCGATGAAAGTTTCGTTTGTCAGCGATCTGCGCGATAACCAGCCGGTGGACTCGCACTTTCTGGTGGCGGCCAAGAACCACGGCGTCACCAAGGGCGGGAGCGCCTACCTGGTGCTCCGGTTGATGGACCGGAGCGGCGAAATCGAAGGAAGGGTCTGGGACCGGGCGGCGGATCTCGGCCGGGGGTTTGAAAAAAACGACTACGTGCGGGTGCGCGGCCAGGCGACGCTTTACCAGGGTCGTTTGCAGGTCCGCGTGCAGGACATCGCCCGGGTCGATGAGAAAGACGTCGCGGCGGAGGATTTTCTGCCCAAAAGCCCCAACGATCCGGAGGCGATGGCCGGAGAGCTGATGGCGATTTTGCGCGGGATGAAGAATGCGCACCTGCGGGCGCTCGCCGAGGCCTTTTTCTCCGACGCCGCGTTGATGGATCTCTTCAAGCGGGCGCCGGCGGGAAAGAGCATCCACCATTCCTATCTGAGCGGGCTGCTGGAGCACACGCTGTCGCTGCTCAAGCTCATTCTCAAAGTGGTCGAGAACTACAAAGGCATCGACCTCGATCTGCTGCTGATCGGCGGTTTTCTCCACGACATCGGCAAGATCTACGAGTTTTCTTTCGACCGGTCGGTCGAATACACCGACGGCGGCCAACTGCTCGGCCATCTGGTCATGGAGGTCGAGCTGGTGAACGAAAAAATCAGATCAGTGCCGGAATTTCCCGATGAGCTGGCGATGCTGGTCAAGCATATGCTGGTGAGCCACCACGGCTCGCTGGAATTCGGCTCGCCCAAACTGCCGCAGACGGTGGAGGCGGTGATCCTACACTACCTGGACGATCTCGACGGCAAGATCCAGAGCATCCAGTTTCTCATGGAAAAAGAGCCCGCCTCGCGCTGGACCTCGTTTCACCGCGCGTACGGCAGGAGCTTCTTTCGCGGGAAAATAGAAGACAAAAACTAGAAAATGCAAAATGAAAAATACAAAATGAAAATTTTAAAATTTGCGCTCTGAGTTCACGAGAGTGAGAGGATTACGGACATGAAGATGTTTTTAGAAGGAAAGTGGGCGGACAAGCCGAAGCGGATCGAGGTGAAAAATCCCTACGACAACTTGGTGATCGACACGGTGCCCAGGGGCGATGCCGCCGACGTCGAGCGCGCGCTTAACTTTGCCGAGCGCGGCGCCAAGGCTATGGCGAAGCTCTCAAGCTACGACCGCTGGAAGATTTTACGGAAGGCGGCCGATCTCATGGCCGCGCGCAACGAAGAGCTGGGCCGCATTATCTCGACGGAAGAGGGCAAGGTCATCGCTGAGGGACGGGGCGAAGCCAACCGGGCCGTGGAAACGATGATGGGATCGGCCGAGGAGGCCAAGCGCATTCACGGCGAGACGGTCCCGCTGGACGCCGATCCCACCGGGCGCAACAAGCTGGGCTTTACGCTGCGCGTGCCGTGCGGCGTCGTCGCGGCGATCAGCCCGTTCAACTTTCCGTTGAATCTCGTCTGCCACAAAGTCGGGCCGGCGCTGGCCGCCGGCAATTCAGTCATCATGAAACCCGCCACCGACACGCCGCTCTCCGCTCTTAAATTGGTCGAGATCCTGCTCGAAGCCGGGCTGCCGCCCGAGGGGGTGCAGTGTCTCACCGGCTCCGGCGGCGAGATCGGCGATCCGATCGTCGCCGACAAGCGAGTGCGGAAAATTACTTTCACCGGCAGCCGCGAGATCGGCGACCGCATCTGCCGGATGGCCGGTATCAAGAAAGTCACGATGGAGCTGGGCTCCAACAGCCCGCTGATCGTCATGCCTGACGCCGACTTGGAAAAAGTTGCGGCCGCGGTGGCGGCGACCGGCTACGCCAACGCCGGGCAGGCGTGCATCTCGACGCAGCGGGTGCTCGCGGCGAAAAAAGTTTACGGCGATCTTCTCGGCGCGTTAATACCCAAAGTCGAGGCTTTGGCGACCGGCAATCAGCTGGACGAGAAGACCAAAGTCGGCCCGATGGTGAAGGAGAGCGAAGCGGCGCGGGTCGAAGAGTGGATCAACGAAGCGGTCGCGGCCGGCGCGCGTCTGGCGACGGGCGGCGGCCGGCGCGGCGCGATCTATATCCCGGCGGTGGTGGCGGACGTGAAGCCGGAGATGCGGATTTCGCGCGACGAGCTGTTCGGCCCGGCGGTGGCGGTGACGCCGTTCGACACGATCGAAGAGGCGATTCAACTCGCCAACGACAGCGTCTACGGCCTGGCCGCGGGCATCTTCACCGAGAACGTCGAATGGGCGATGAAGTTCGCGCGCGAGGCGGAGGCCGGCAACCTGCACGTCAACTGGGGGCCGCAGTGGCGCGTCGATCTGATGCCCTACGGCGGCCTCAAGGAATCGGGCTTCGGCAAAGAGGGCCCGCGCTACGCGGTGGAGGAGATGACGGAACTTAAAATGGTGGTGTTCCATTTAGGAGGTTAACGGTGCGAATAGACGGCCGCAAAGACAAGCAGCTAAGACCCATCGTCATCACGCCGGGCTACATCAAGCACGCCGACGGCTCGGTGCTGATCGAGATGGGCGACACGCGCGTGATCTGCACGGCGAAGCTGGAGGATCGAGTCCCGCCGTTTTTGCGCAACAGCGGCAAGGGCTGGATCACCGCGGAGTACGGCATGCTGCCGTCGTCGTCGCAGACCCGCATCGCGCGCGAAGCCTCGCGCGGCAAGATCGGCGGCCGGACGCATGAGATTCAACGGTTGATCGGGCGGAGTCTCCGTGCCATCGCCAAGCTGGAGCTTTTGGGCGAGCGGACGGTGTGGATCGACTGCGACGTGATACAGGCCGACGGCGGCACGCGCACCGCGTCGATCACCGGCGCCTACGTGGCATTGGTCGAGGCCGCGCGCGGTTGGCTCAAGGCCGGCGCCGTCGAGCAAACCCCGGTGGTAGATTCCGTCGCCGCGGTGAGCGTAGGCATCGTCGACGGCAAGGTGCTGCTGGATCTCAACTATCAGGAGGACAGCCGGGCCGAGGTGGACATGAACGTCGTGATGACCGGCTCGGGCAAATTTATCGAAGTCCAGGGCACGGCGGAGAGCTTGCCGTTTACCAAATCGAAGCTCGACCGCATGACCGAGATCGCCGGAGAAGGCATTCAAGAGCTTCTCAAGGCGCAGAAAAAAGTCCTGGCTACCATTTCTTGATTCCGCCCGTGGAGCTGTTGATCGCCACCACCAACCTCGGCAAGCTCGCCGAAGTCGCGGCGGTTCTGAAAGCGCTGCCGATTGAGATCGTGCCCTTGAGCCGGATCGAAAACGCGCCGGCCGTGGTCGAGGACGGCAAAACCTTCGAAGAGAATGCCGTCAAGAAGGCCCACACGCTGGCGGAATTTTCCGGGCTGGTTACCCTGGCCGACGATTCCGGATTGGAAGTGGACGCCGTGGGCGGAGCGCCGGGCGTCCATTCGGCCCGCTACAGCGGGGATGACGCGGACGACGCGCGCAATAACCAAAAGCTGCTGCAAGCGTTGACCGGCGTCCCTGAAGACAAGCGGGGAGCGCGCTTTGTCTGCGTGCTCGCGCTGTGCGCGCCGGCGGCGTTGAAAGGCGGCGAGCGGCTGTTTCGCGGCGAGTGCGAGGGCCGGATCGCATTCGCCCCGAAAGGAGCGAGCGGCTTCGGCTACGATCCGCTGTTTTTCTACCCGCCGCTCAATCGCACCTTTGCGGAGCTTGATTGCGACGCCAAAGGCCGCGTGAGCCACAGGGGCGCGGCGCTGAGAAAACTTGCCGCCGCGCTTCCATCGCTCCTTTCTTGGGTGACCTCAGGGGAGTAGCCCTCAGACCGGCCGAAATAGGGCGGCGTCCGCACGGCCAACCTTGATTTCACCCCCTGCATATGTAGAATGAGACGTTGCAGCGTGACGGGGCGTAGCGCAGCCTGGTAGCGCACCTGCCTTGGGCGCAGGGGGTCGGACGTTCAAATCGTCTCGCCCCGACCAGCGGATAGTGAGCAGTGAGTAGTGATGAGTGAGCAGCAGAGAGGTCGGGAAGTTGGGCACTGCTCACTACTCACTTTCTCACTGCTTACTCTTTTCGCGCCAGTAGCTCAGGTGGATAGAGCAACGGCCTTCTAAGCCGTAGGTCAGGGGTTCGAATCCCTTCTGGCGCGCCAGCCTCAGAAGAAGTGAGTGGTGAGTAGTAAGACAGTGAGCAGAAAGAATAGGTTCTCAATTCTCCGCCAGCTACTAACGCCTCACTGGTGGTTGAGGGGGGAGGCGGAGATATCGTGGTGAGTGTAGCTCAATTTGGTTAGAGCACTGGACTGTGGCTCCAGGGGTTGAGGGTTCAAATCCCTTCACTCACCCCAAGCCCTACGGGAGGGCGAACCTCAGATTTCAGATTTCAAATAACCTGGGATCTGTAATCTGAGATCTGAGATTCCGAGCGTAGCGAGGATACGGGCCGCTAGCTCAGTTGGTAGAGCAGCTGACTCTTAATCAGCGGGTCCGGAGTTCGAGTCTCCGGCGGCCCACCAAATTTTCCCAAGTCTTTCAAGGAGTTGTTCATTGATCTAAGAGCCACTTGTTCTACCACTGTCCGCAAATTGTCCGTGTTTTGTCCGTGTTCTCTCATCCAACCGCCTTTTTCAGCGGGTAGATGACGCCGGCCTTGGCCTGCCTCTGAAGATGCTTCGTTTCGCCTCAAGTTGCGCAACCGCCCCCGTTGGTATAGCCTTTACTCGTCTACGGAAGGAGAGGGCCGCATGAAACAATTCGTTGTAACTCTGACACCTGGCGAAGACGGCTACATCGTTGCCGAATGCCCCTCCTTGCCCGGTTGCGTCTCTCAAGGCAAGACCAAAGACGAAGCCTTGCAAAACATCAAGGAAGCCATCGAAGGCATCCTTGAGGTCCGCCGCGGGATGAACAATCCCATTGCTCCGCCGGAAGTCCGTTTCATCGAAATCGCCTGATGCCAGCCCCGCCCGTGATCTCGGGCCGGGAAGCGGCCAAAGCCTTCCAAAAGATCGGCTTTCTTTTTCATCACCAAACCGGCAGCCATATGATCTACTACCGGTCCGATGGCCGCCATCTTTCCATCCCCGATCATAAAGAGCTTGATCGAGGAACCTTGCGCGGCCTCATCAAAGGCGCCGGGATCACGGTCGAAGAATTCGTCAATCTGCTGTAGGTTGTCACAGGCGGCAGCCATCTCCAGTGGTTGGCGCTCCGTCAGTGCGCCGTCATCGATGATTTTATTGCCTCCAGACCTGGCCAAAGACACGGACAATTCACGGACAGGCTGGAGAAAAGGCTTGCACCGTAGGAAGTTAGGATGGCCCGTCTGATTGTCGATCACACCGGCCGCAGCGTGCTTGTCCGCCTTTTGTCCGTGTGCTGGCGCACCCATCCGCCTACGATGACCGAACAACCGAAAGGGAGCATCTTGAAATGCTTGGGGGTTTTGGTAACATGTCGCCTGTGGTTCGCCTGGGGAAGCACTCTTAATCAGCGGGTCCAGAGTTCGAGTCTCCGGCGGCCCACCAAATTTTTCCCGCGAACAGCGGGGAAAATTTAGAGCATTCGAGCAATGCCTCCACGATTCCTTTCCCGTGAATGACCTGACCCAGGCCCGACCTCCCTTGTCCGTGGTGATCGGCGCTACCCAGCCGTGGCCCGAGATTCGCGGCTGCCTGGATTCGCTCTATGCGCAGGCCAGCGCCGCCGGGGTGGAAATCCTCGTTGCAGATGGAACCGGCCGCGCCCTGCCGGAAAATTCACCCTATCCGGAAGTGCGCCGCCTCGAATCCCTCGGAGCGACCGTTTTCCAACTGCGCGCGCTCGCGATGGCCGAAGCGCAAGGCGAGATCGTCGCGGTCACTGAAGATCATTGCCGCGTGGCGCCGGATTGGTGCGGGCAGATCTTGCGTGCGCATCGCGAGTTTCCCGACGCGGCCGTGATCGGGGGCGCGGTGGAGAACGGCGCCACGGCGCGGCTGATCGACTGGGCCAATTTCTTCGCGTCGAACGACCGTTTTCTCCCGCCGCTCCCGGCCGGCCAGGATGGAACGGCGACGGGGCAAGCCAATATTTCATACAAGAGGCGCGTGATTCCCTGCGAATACCCGGCGCTCGATATCCTGGAAAAGTTTTACAATGAACGGCTTCGGGAGCGAGGCGAGAAGATCATCAACGACGGCAGAATTATCGTGGCGCACGTTCAGTCGTTGGGCTTTTGGGGCAGTTGTCTCATCCATTATCACGATGCGCGCGTCGTGGCCGGATTTTATCTCCCGCGCATCTCGACCCTTACCCGGCTGCTGCGCATCGCCAAGTGCCTGGCCTTTCCCCTGAGGGTTCTCGTCGCGACGGCGCGCATCACTTTACGGACCATCCTCCGCAAGCCGGGCTACCGCGGGCGCATGTTGATGAGTTGCCCGTTGGTCGCCGTGCTGTTCTGCTTTCATACGGCCGGAGAGTTGGCTGGGTGCATCGCCGGTCCGGGCGATAGCCCGAGCCGGATGCGTTGAGAGGTTGGCTGGCGCGGCAGCGGCGCTAGCGCGATCTGCGCAGGCTGAAATAGATCGCAGCGCTTCCCACGATCAAGACGGAAACGACGCCGGCCGTTTTGGAATGAAACGACAGGACGGCCATGAGTCCCGAAACCGCAGCGACCCCGTAGAGAACCAGAACGGCGCGCGATTCTTCCATTCCCATGGCCATGAGCCGGTGATGAATATGCTCCTGGTCCCGGCGGAAGATCGCCAGGAGGCGACCGAAGAAAACTTCGCGCCCGTTAGCGCTGCCGTTGGCCGGCGACTGCCGGAATCCTCGGCGGATCACGGCCAGCAGCGTGTCCGCGATCGGCAGAGAAAGAGCGAGAATCGGCGCGAGGAGCGGCACGCCGTCGGCTTGCTGCGCGCCCCGCACGTAGAGCACCGCCAGCAGATAGCCGACGAACATGCTCCCGGAGTCGCCCATGAAGATCGAGGCGGGGGAAAAATTGTAATAGAGAAATCCGCCGAGCGCGCCGGCCAGCGCGACCGTGAGCAGGGCGACGTCCAGCCGGCCCGTTGTCAAGCTGATGATCGATAACGTCAAAGAGGCGATCAGGCCGACGCCCGCCGCCAGGCCGTCGAGACCGTCGATCAGGTTAAAGGCGTTGGTGATCCCGATGATCCAGAGCAGCGTGATCGGCGCGGCGAGCCAGCCGAGGAGGATCGTATTGCCGGTGAGCGGATCGATGATTCGCCCGACGCCGTGGCCGTCGGCGACGACCATCGCCGCGGCTATCGTTTGGAAGACGATCTTGGTGATCGGCTTGAGCCTGTAGACATCGTCGGCCAGGCCGAGAGCCGCGATCAGGATCGTCCCGCCGAACGCCCAGCGCCAGCTCCAAAATAATGTCCCGAGCACGGCGATGTGCCCTGGATTCACCAGAAGGGCGAGCCCTATCGAGCCGGCCAGCGCGGCCAGGACGGCCAGGCCGCCGAGCGACGGCACGGGGCTACGGGTGGAGCGCGGGTCGCTGCGCCGGTCGACGACGCCGAAACGCAATGCCACGGCGCGAACGAGCGGCGTCGCGAGCAAACTCAATCCGGCAGCGGTGAGTCCCAGGAGTAAGTATATCAGCACGTAATGATTTCTCCCGCACCGTCAGCCCGCCTGGGAATCTCCCTCCGGGCCGATGCGATACGTCGGTGTTACGCTGCTCCCAGGAACTGAGAGTAGCTCCGAGTCACGGTTGTATCTCCTCGGCCCACGCATCGGCCCTTCGAGAGACCCCCAGGCGGGCGCGATGGCGGCTGTGCTCAATCGCTTCGGTTTCAATCATGCTCACAGAAAAACTCGCGTTCGGCAGAGACTAAAAGTTTTCCGTCTGAATGGCAAGAACAAAAAAGCCGGACGCGATCGCGGCACATGTTGCGGTTGAAGGGTTTGGCCCTTGCGGATATAGTTTCAGATTCGCCGCCCTCGAACGCTGGATTTTTTCGCTTGCGGAGGGTGGCCTCTATCACCCATGCGGTCCATTTTAACCAAATTCAGCGGGGAAAGGGCAGTGTGCTGGGCGCTCGTCCTGGCGTGCACGGCCGTGGTTCTCTGGGTCCGAGCGCTTCCTTCGTCGCTTCCGGCCGCCGAGGAACTTACCGAGAGGATGGCATGGCGCAAAGTGCGGGAGCGGCTGGCGGCGGAACAGACAAACCGGCCTGCCGGGGAGGAGGGGAAGGCGCGCGTCGAAGAGGCGGCTCGCGAGTGGGTGGAAAATAATCGAGCTGAATACGATGCCGCCAAAGCGTCGCTCACGGTCCAGTTGAAATCGGATATGAGCTTCGAAGCCGGAGATGGGCGGCGGTATGCCTATCTCGGCGACTTCGACAGCTACGTGTGGCTGCGCAACGCGCGCAACTATCTCCGCCAAGGGACCACGTGCGATGCGGTGGTCGACGGCGAGTGCCGGGACAGCTACGGCCATGCGCCGGTGGGGTCTCGCATGATCTACAACCGCTCGCTCCACATCGCCGCGATTGTGGGCGTCCATAAACTGGCCACGCTGTTCAATCCCGGCTATCCTCTTTCGGCGAGCGCGTTTCTCGTGCAAGTCCTGGTCGGGGCGTTGGGGGCGCTCCCCGCCTTCTTCCTCGGCCGCCATTTTGGGGGCAATCTCGGCGGACTCTTTGCGGCGCTCCTGATATCGCTCCAGCCCGTGTTTCTCTACCGCAGCCTTGGCAGCGACAACGACGTGTGGAACGTGGTGTTGCCGTTGTTTATCGGGTGGGCGGCGCTCGCGGCGTTAAAATCCCCAAAAATCCTTCTTGCGGGAACCTACGCAGTCCTGGCAGGGGCGTGGACCGGAATCCATGCCTCAGTCTGGCGCGGGTGGGTTTTTACTTACGCCGTCGTATTGTGCGCCGCGCTCGGCTACTTGGCTCTCGTCGGCATCAGGCAGGCGATGCGTGAGGGGGTGCGGCGCCTGTGGCAGGCTGAAGAGGTTCGAAAGATCGCCTGCGTGGTCGTGGCTTACTACGTCGCCGCAGGCCTCTTTACGCTGCTCGCCGGCGCCGGCGATTCCGGCTTTTTCGGTCCGTTGCAGTCCATCGCCGCGGACCTGAGGTCGAGGCTGGACATCAGCGAGAAGGCCGCCACGCGGAACCTTTGGCCGCCGGTGTTCAATACGGTCGGGGAGCTGAGGAGGCCGTATTCGGAGGGAATCGTGCGGCTGATGGGCGGCGCGCTGTTTTTCTTCGGCGGCTGGCTTGGCCTCTTGTCGCTCCTCCTGCCCAAGCGAGGCTGGCGATGGCCTGAGTTTACTCTCGCAGGTTCCACGACGGTTCTCCATGTCTTGGGCTATTACGTTTTCGCCGCGAGCGATCTCGGCAACGCGGTCGTTCTCTTGTTCGCCCTGTTGCCGGGGGCGTACCTGATCTTTCGGGTATGCAGCCGGAGTTCCGATCGAAACTTCGACCCCGGGCCGGCGCTGCTGATCCTTGTCTGGTTTATCGTCGCCCTCAGCATGTTTTATTACGGCACCCGTTTTTCGATTCTGTTTGTCGTCCCGTTCGGCGTTGCGTTTGGAGCCGGCGCCGATCGTGTCCGGCAGTGGCTCGCCGGGCAGATGCTCCGCATGGCGCCGCGCTTTCCGTCGATCGCGAGCGCCGCGAGCTATGCCGTTATGCTGGCCGTTCTTGCGCCGCCGGTTCTCGCCGGCTATGCGACGGCGAAGAACCATCGGCCGGACATCCATTCGGCGTGGTGGAACAGTCTAGGCAAGATTCGCGAGGAATCCCGGCCGGACGCCATCGTCAATGTCTGGTGGGACTACGGCTATTGGGCCAAGTACGCGGCCGAGCGGCGAGTCAGCCACGACGGCGGCTCGCTCCAAACCCACCTTCCCCATTGGTTAGCCAAGGCGCTGGTCGCGCCGACGGAAGCGGAGAGCCGCGGCATCCTGCGGATGCTCGACTGCGGGTCGGATGCCACGCCTCTGCCGGAAGGCGCTCAGGGAGCCTATGGCAAGCTCAGGGCGACGGGGCTGGACGACGTCGCAGCCTACGCGATCCTGTTGAAGGTCGTTAAGCTCAGCCGGGCCGAGGCCGAGCGCTATCTTGCCGACCGGGGGCTGACCCCGGCGCAACAAAGGGACATTCTTGCCGCCACGCACTGCCGGCCTCCCGAGGCATTTCTCGTCCTCAGCCGGGACATGATGCGCGCGGAAAAATGGATCAGGCTCGGCACGTGGGACGTGGCGAGAGCCTATCTGGCTCATCGCACGCGGCGGCTGCCGAGAGACTTGGGCGAGCAGGAGCTTCGAGATCGCTTCGACGCCAGTCCCGCCGAGGCGCGGGCGTTTTACAAGCGGCTCGCGGCGATGGAATCGGCAACCGAGATAGCCGACTACGTCGCGCCGCCGCAGCGCCTGATATCCAGGGAGTGGGTTTCGTGCGGCAGCGCGGACGGCGGAGCGGAGATGAGTTGCCGGATTGCCGTCCCCCACGAGGGACAAACAAAAATTCTCTATTTCTTATACGACCCCGCCTTGCCAAAAGAGGGCAGGTTGAAAGACGACCAGGGCGAAGGCCGGCCGGCCGTCACTCTCGTGGCCGGAGCCGAGCGGCTGGAAGAGAGCGCCGCTCTGTCGCCGGAGTTTCCCGAGGTGGGCGTGTTGATGGACCCGGCCAACCAGCGCATCCTCATCGGCTCGCCGTTGTTGATCCGCTCGACGATAGTGCGCCTGCTTTACCTAGGCGAGCGCTATCCCAAATACTTCAAGCCGTTCGACCGCAGGAGCACGCTGCTCGGCGACGAAGTCACAACCTGGAAGATAGAGTGGGAGGGGGAGTAGGTCTACCATCGGCCTTTCATGATCTCCTCGCAGGCGGCGACTAAGTTCTCCGCCGCGTCGAGCTCGATGGGAAGTTTGGCCGGGCTGGATGAATGCTTTCGGGATTCGTAGTCGCGGAAAAATGAGACGATCTCGGACGCCAGCGAATTGACTTCCCACTCTTCTTCCCGGACCCACAACCCTTCCCCCGCTTCTGCAAAGGCCATCGCATTTGGAATCTGGTGATCGGAGGCGGCGGTGGAGAGAGGCACCAGCAGAGCGGGCAAATTACAGACCCGCAGCTCGGAAATGGTCTGCGATCCGGCGGAGCAGATAGCAAAATCCGCCCAGACGTAGGCCCCGGCCATGTCGTCAATAAAGGTTGTCACCGACGCGACGACGCCCGCCCGGCTGTAAGCGGAGCGGGTGGGTTCTAAAGAGACCTCGCCCGCCTGGTGCAGCACCTCAGGAACAAGACCATGCTTTGCAACTTCGGGCAGCAACGCGGGGACGCTGCGATTTAAAAAATTTGATCCGCCGGAGCCGCCGGTGACCAGGATTCGCATGCGTGAGCCGGAGAGATCAGAGATGGTCGTTTTTTTGTGCCTGACGGAGACGATCTCTTGACGGACGGGATTGCCGGTCACTATTGTGCGGGATTTGGGAAACGCCGATTGGGTCTTCTCGAAAGCGAGATAGATTCTGTCGACCAGACGGCCGAGCCATTTGTTAGTCAGACCGGGAACAACATTGGCCTCGTGGATCGCGGTGCGTAGTCCCAGGCTCAGCGCGGCGAGTAGGGCACCCCCCGAAGCGTAGCCTCCGAAGCCGATGACCAACTTTATTTTCTTTGTTTTAAACAGCTGTCGCGCCTGCGCCGTTCCCGCCGCCATGCTTCCCAGAGCGCGAATTTTTCCGCCGACGCCCTCGCCGAGCAGCGGCCCTCCCTGGATCAGTTCCAGATGGTAGCCGTGGGCCGGAATCAGGCGGGATTCGAGACCGCTCGCCGTGCCGATGAACAAAAATTCCGTCTCCGGGAAAATCCGGTGATACGCATCCGCCAGCGCCAAGGCCGGATAGACGTGGCCCGCCGTGCCGCCGGCGGCAATGGCTATTCTTCTCTGTGTCGCCATCTTATGTGGAAGTGGATTCGCGGCTCAGTTATATTATAATATAGCCGCGCGCTCTGCTATGGCATCCAAACAGGGAACCCGTGTAACCGTCATCGTGCTCGGCGATCTGGGCCGCAGCCCGCGCATGAGATACCATGCTCTCGCGCTCGCCGACAGCGGCGTCCAGGTGGATCTGATCGGCTACGCGGGCAGCGCTCTACCGCGGGCGTTGTGCGGCCATCCGCGGATACGTTGCCATCTGATGGCGCCAATGCCGCTTCGGTTTCTCAATCGCTTTAAAAACGCGCTCTTCCCAGCCGTTTCGCTTGTGAAAATCGTCGTGCAGGCCGCGCGTCTTTTGTGGCTGCTGCTGTTCGTCGTCGGCAAGCCCGATGCCGTTCTGGTCCAAAATCCCCCGGCGGTTCCGACGCTCATGGTTGCGCTGTTGTCCGCCCGGCTGCGGTCCGCGAGGCTGATTATCGACTGGCACAATTTCGGCTACACGATGCTCGCTTTGAAATTAGGGTCGTCCAGTTTGATTGTTCGATGGATGCGCCGGCACGAGCGGGCGTTGGGCCGCCGCGCGGACGCGCACCTCTGCGTCTCGCGCGCGATGCAGCTCGAATTAGAAAATCACTGGGGGTTCTCCAAGGCGACTCTGCTCTATGATCGCCCGGCGGCCGGTTTCATGTCCGCCGAGCCGGATGAGCGTCGCGCGCTGCTCCACCGCCTCACGTCCGTCTCGGCTCTCGTGCCCACGCAGTATCGCCTGGATGCGCCGGCGCGGCCGGCGATCCTCGTCAGCGCGACGAGCTGGACGCAGGATGAAGATTTTGATTTGCTTCTCGACGCGCTCGCTCGGTGCGATCGGGCCCTTCGACCGTTCGACGGGGCTTACGGCTCAGGGCAGGCCGTCCGCGAGCGCAAACGACTTCCGTTCCCGCGCCTCCTGATGTTAATCACCGGCGACGGTCCCCTGCGCGAGTCCTATGAAGCCCGCATCCGCGGCATGTCCCTCAACCGCATTCACGTGCAGACGCTCTGGCTGTCGCCGGAAGATTATCCGCTCTTGCTCCGGGCCGCCGACCTCGGCGTCTGCCTGCACCGGTCTTCGTCCGGGCTCGACCTTCCGATGAAAGTGGCGGACATGCTGGGCTCCGGTCTGCCCGTCTGCGCGCTCGACTACGGCCCCTGTCTCGGGGAGCAGCTCCGACACGGCGAGAACGGCCTTCTTTTTTCCGACAGCGGCGGACTGGCGGAGCAAATCTTGGACTTATTCAATGGATTTCCGGATGAGAGCCCTTTGCTCGATCGATTGCGATGTAACATCTTAGGCTCAACCCGGCGTCGTTGGTCGGAGGAGTGGCGGGACGCGGCGTTCTCGACCATTATCGGATAGTGACGGTTTTCCCGTTCGCTCTGGCAACGGGCTTGGGGGCCATTTTGCACGGCGTGGCGGAACCGGATAGAAGCCGGCCTTAACGTAGCCGGATGTAACTTTGATGATAGCGCAACTCAAAAAATGCCGGGCGTTATTATCGCCGCGCACGCGCTGGCGCTGGGCCGCGTTGATTCCGCTGGCGGTGGCGGCGGCGGCAATGGAAGCGTTGGGCGCCGCGGCGGTCTTTTTTCTCATCAAAGTTCTTAGCGATCCGACGCAAGCGACCGCCTACCCGCTCGTCTCCTCGCTCATCGCCATGCTCCCATGGCACAGCAGCGAGACGGTCGTGCCATCGCTCACGTTCCTCGTGGCCGTTTTCTATCTGTTCAAAAACAGCCTGTTGGCCTGTGTGACGTACGCGCAGAGGAAGGTGGTGAGCGACTCCCAGGCCGCGCTGGCACGCCGGATGCTCCAGGGCTATCTCGCGCTGCCGTACGCGGCGCACCTGCGCCGCAACTCGGCGGAGCTGGTGCGCAACATGACGGATTCGGTTCACAAAACCTTCCACAATGTTCTGTTGCCGGCCTTGGGAGTCGTCACGGAGCTGTTGGTGGTCATAGGCATCATCATCGTGCTGATGGCCACGGCCCCGTGGGTGACGCTGATCGCGGTGGGAGTGTTGTTCAGCGCGATGGCCGCGCTATTGAAGCTGACGCGCTATCGCATCGCGCGATGGGGCGCCCAGGAACAGGGGCTGAGAAAGGACACGCTCCAGAGTTTGCATCAGAGCATGGGCGGGCTGAAAGAGATCAAGGTGATGGGTCGCGAGCGATTCTTCTACGCCAGGTTTTCCCGCTTGCAGCAAGCGCTCGCCGACGTCACTTGTTTTTATGAAACCCTCGCTTACATCCCTCCGCTCCTGGTGGAGATGATCTTCGTCTTCGGCATGGTGGTGGTGATCCTGTCGATCACGGCGCGAGGCGGTCCGGGAGAGAACGCCATTCCGCTGCTTGGGCTTTGCGCGTACGGCGGCTTCCGGGTCATGCCGGCCGTGAACCGGGTTCTTAGGCATTTGAACCATATCCGGTTCGGCACGGCGGCGATCGATCAGCTTTACCGCGACCTCAAGCTGTTCGACGACAATCCCGGCGGCGGTCTAGGTCCATCCGGGGAAAAAGGCACCCGATTCGCGGATCGGATCGTGCTCGAGCGGGTACGCTACACCTACGAAGGCAGCGCGACGCCGGCCCTGCGCGAGATCGACCTCACTATTCGTTGCGGCGAATCCGTTGGGATTGTCGGTCCAACCGGCTCGGGGAAAAGCACCTTGATCAATGTCATCCTCGGCCTCCTGCGTCCGTCGTCGGGACGGCTGACGGTCGATGGCAGGGATGCCTTCGATAATCTCCGTCTCTGGCAGCGCAAAATCGGCTTTGTGCCGCAGGAGATCTATCTCACCGACGACAGCCTGCGCCGCAACATCGCTTTTGGGCTGGAGGACGAAGAGATCGACGAGCGACAGGTGAAAGCGGCCATCCGCCTGGCGCAGCTCGAGGACCTGGTAGCGTTGTTGCCGCTCGGCCTCGACACCGTAATCGGCGAACGGGGCATACGGCTGTCGGGCGGCGAGCGCCAGCGCGTGGCGATCGCGCGGGCGCTCTATCACGAGCCGGAACTGCTGGTGTTCGACGAAGCGACCTCGGCCTTGGACAACCAGACCGAACGCGCGGTCTCCCGCGCGATCGACGCCTTGCAAGGCAACAAAACTCTGATTCTTATCGCCCACCGGTTGAGCACCGTGCGCAAGTGCGGCCGCCTGATATTTTTGTGCGCCGGCCGGGTGGCCGGCAGCGGCACCTTCGAACAACTGTTGCAGACCAACAGAGAGTTCCGCGAGCTGGTCGCCAGCTACGATCCCGCCGACGCCGCTGCTACCGAGATCCCGCCGGGCCGGATGTAGACGCGGCATCGAATTCGTTTACGATTTCCCGGATGCGGCGGATGAAATGATCGACGGAGAACAACGACTTCTGCCCGCTTAAATGGGAGCGCAGAGAGAACCGCAAGTCCGCGTCGGTCATCGCCCGGATAATTTTTGTCGCCGCCTCCTCACGTGTCCCGTATAAGAGACGATCCTCTTTTCCGATAATTTCCGTCAGGCCGCCGCCGCGGGGGGCGAAGACGATGCAGCCCCCCTGGATCATCTCCGCCACCGCCATCCCGAAGTGCTCCTCTTCCATGCCGTGAATGCCGTAGCGGTGGGTCGAGACCAACCGGACGAGCCGTTCGCGCGGGACATCCTCTTCAAAAAAGATCCAAGAGGCGTTGGCTCGCACGCGCCGCAGGATGCGCTCGTAGTAATGTCGGGGATCGTCGCGGCTGCCTATAAGGTGCAGATGGAGATCGGAGCCGCCGCTTCTCAGCCAGGCCAGAATGTCGATAATCTTATCCAGTTCCTTTTCGGGAGCGATCCGGCCGATGCAGACGAAACCGTTTTCACGCTCCTGCCACGGGATGTCGGGAAAATCGGCGGCAATGGGCGGGTAAAGCACGATGCTTTCGATGCCATGCCGCTCTCTCACTTTGCTGCCGGTCCAGGCCGAGTTCACGAGGGTGAGATTCTGCCGCATCTGGTCAAAGGAAAATCCCGCAACCTGCGCGCACAAGCGATGATAGGCGTTCACCACACCCGGAAAGCGGTGGTACCAACTTAAGTCCGCCGGCGGACGGGGCAGGCACGCCCACGGGAAATGGATATATTGGATTCCAGGACGGCCAAAGTCGGCTTCGTTGTTGGCCGTGATGATAACGTCATAATCGTTCTTCAACTTTTTGCAGAAGCGCAGCAAGAGATGGTTCTTCAACAAGCTTGCCGGCGTGGGAACCAGGGCCAGGAGCCGGCGCAGAGCCGGGGGGACGCCATAGGCCCGGAAGTCCGCCGCGCTGAGCGCGGTGCCGTAGTAACGATTGATCGAGTCGAGGTGGACGGGCTCCCACGTCAGCAGCGAAACGGCGTGGTCCCGTTTCAGGGCCTCGACGATCCAGACGGCGACCCCATTGCCTCCTCCCGGCGGCTGCATCGACGGCTGAACCAGCAGAATTGTTTTCATCGGAGAACTTGAGATGCGAGTGACTTGCAATCCGTGCGCCTCGCGCCACGGAAACTTAGCACACAAAACGAAAGATTGTGAACTGCCGGGGCTTCGCGGGTGAGCATCTCCGTCGCCGCGTTACGGTTTGGCCTTGACTTAGGCGCGGTTGTTCCCTACTCTTTTTTCTGAGTTTGGTTACTTACGGGACTTTGAGTCGCCGGCTTCGGCGTTCCGGCCAAAAAACGCGAGAGTGGCGGAATTGGCAGACGCACTAGACTTAGGATCTAGCGGGTAACCGTGGGGGTTCGACTCCCCCCTCTCGCACCAGCAATCGCCAGCGGCGCTCCGATTTAATGAAGTTTGACATAGATATTGTAAGCTCCACGCAGAGAAAGATCCGCGTCGAGCTCCCCGGCGAAGCGGTGAACCGGGAATTCGTCCGCGCCTACGACAATCTCGGCCGGCGCGCGCGCATCAAGGGATTTCGCCCCGGCAAGGCGCCGCGCTCCGTGCTGGAGAAGCTCTACAGCGACGAGGTCAAGGGGCAGGTTCTTTCCCATCTGGTCGAGCACTCGCTCGGCGAATGCTTCAAGGAGCGCGGGCTCAAGGTGATCGCCGATCCCGAGGTGGAAGCCGATAGCCTCGAAGAGGGCAAGGCCTTCGCTTTCTCGGCGGTGGTTGAAGTCAAGCCGGAATTCGAAGTCAAAAATTACCGCGGGCTCGAGGTAGAAAAGATCAAGCTCGCCGTGAGCGATGAGCAGGTCGAATCCGCACTCGGCCGCCTGCGCGACGGCCACGCGCAGTTGGCGCCCGTGGAAGATCGGGATCAAGTCGAGCAGGGAGACTTTGTCACGCTCGATTTTGTCGGGTCCGTCGACGGCAAGCCTTTCGAGGGCGGAAAAGCCGAGCATTATGTGATGGAGGTGGGCGGCGGTCATACGCTGCCGGAATTTGAGGCGGCGCTGGTGGGCTTGAAAAAAGATATCGGAGCGACGATCCGCGTCCCCTATCCTCAAGATCATTTTAACCGCGAGCTGGCGGGGAAAACGGTCGAGTTTTCCGTGAGCGTGCGGGAGATCAAAAAGAAAGTGCTTCCTCCCCTCGATGACGAATTCGCCAAGGACCACGGCGATTGCGCGACTCTCGCGGAACTCAGAGACAAGCTTCGCACCCGGCTGGAGAGCGAGCTCCGGGATATTCAAACCCGGGAATTAAAAGAACAGCTGGTGACGCGCCTCGTCGAGGCCCATGGCTTCGACGTTCCTCAGACGCTGGTCGAGCGCCAACTGCGCTACCTCGTGGAGCGGCGCCAGGGACGGCAGCCGGGCTCGGATCGCGGCGCGCCGGGAGACAAATCCACCGTCGAAGAGCTCAGAAAAGATCTGGAGCCGCATGCGCGCCGCCAGGTCAAAGCGATGCTCCTGCTGGAAAAGATCGCGGAGCTGGAAAACGTCAGCGTCTCCGACGGCGAGGTGCAGCAGCGGATCGAAGGCATGGCGCGTTCCGCAGGGGAGCAGGCCGCCTCGCTGCGCCAATTCTACGGCCGCGCGGACGCGCAGGCGCATCTGCGCGACCAGATGGCGACCGATCGCACGCTCGGCATGCTTCTGGAATGGGCGAAGATCAGAGAAATAGCCCAGCCCATTGATGCACCGGAGAAAAACAGCTAAAATGTTTTTAAGTGGAAGGAGTCGCTGAGCGATGAACTTCATCCCGATGGTGGTTGAGCAGACCGGGCGGGGAGAGCGCGCCTATGACATCTACTCCCGCCTGCTCAAAGACCGGATCGTGTTCCTCGGCAGCGTGGTCAGCGACGAGGTCGCCAACGTGGTCACGGCGCAATTCCTCTTCCTGGAATCGGAAGATCCGGAGCGGGACATTTACTTCTACATCAACACTCCCGGCGGGTCCGTCACCGCGGGTCTTGCCATCTACGACACCATGCAGTATGTCAGGCCCCAGATATCGACGGTGTGTCTCGGACAGGCGGCCAGCATGGGCGCCGTCCTGTTGGCCGCAGGGGCCAAGGGGAAGCGCTTTGCGCTGCCGCACTCGCGCATCATGATTCATCAGCCGTTGGGGGGATTCCAGGGGACCGCCACCGACGTGGACATTCAGGCGCGGGAGATTCTCCGCATGAGGGAAGAGCTCAACGACATCATGGTCAAGCATACGGGACAGACTCTCAAGAAAATCGAGAAAGACACGGATCGCGATCTCTTCATGACGGGTAAGCTGGCCCTGGAGTATGGGTTGGTGGACGAGGTTATCGTCACCCGGCCGGACAAGCGATGACGCGGGGGGTTTATGCCAAAGCACAGTGACGACCGTTCGGGCAACCTGGTCTGCTCTTTTTGCGGTAAGAGTCAGGATGAGGTGCGCAAGCTGATCGCCGGCCCGACGGTTTATATCTGTGACGAGTGCATCGAGCTGTGCAACGACATCATCGCCGAGGAATGCGACCACGAGGAAGCCCTCGCCTCATCGTCCACCGTGCCTAAGCCCGCGGAGATCAAGCGGGTGCTGGATCAATATGTCATCGGCCAGGAACGCGCCAAGAAGATCCTGGCGGTGGCGGTCCACAACCACTACAAGCGCATCGATCATCAGATGGTGACGGGCGACGTCGAGCTGCAGAAGAGCAACATCTTGCTGCTCGGCCCTACGGGATCGGGAAAGACGCTGCTGGCGCAAACCCTGGCGCGTTTCCTCCAGGTGCCGTTCACCATCGCGGACGCGACCAGCCTCACGGAAGCCGGTTACGTCGGCGAGGACGTCGAGAACATCATCCTCAACCTGCTCCAGGCCGCGGATTACGACGTGGAGAAGGCGCAGCGGGGGATCGTTTATATCGACGAGATCGACAAGATTTCGCGCAAATCGGAAAATCCGTCGATCACGCGCGATGTCTCAGGCGAAGGCGTGCAGCAGGCGCTGCTCAAGATCGTCGAAGGAACGATGGCGAGCGTCCCGCCGAAGGGCGGGCGAAAGCATCCGCAGCAGGAATTTCTTCAGGTGGACACCACGAACATCCTCTTTATCTGCGGCGGCGCCTTTGTCGGCCTGGAAGACATCATCCGCAAACGGACCGGACGAAAGCGCATGGGCTTCGGCGGCGAGCTCGATGACCGCGACGGACGGAGGGCGACCGAGCTGTTGCATGAAGTGCAGCCCGAGGATCTGCTCAAATTCGGCCTGATCCCGGAGTTCATCGGCCGGTTGCCCGTGCTGGCGACGCTGGACGAGCTCGACGACAGCGCGTTGGTCAGAATCCTGAAGGAGCCGAAAAACGCTTTGACCAAGCAGTACTGCAAGCTTTTCGAGATGGAAAGCGTTCATCTCAAGTTTACCGAAGAGGCGCTTCGGGGGATATCCCGGGAGGCGATGAAGCGGAAATCGGGAGCGCGCGGACTGCGGGCGATTATGGAAAACATCATGCTCGACGTGATGTACGAACTTCCTTCGCAGCCGAACATCAAAGAGGTCGTCATCTCGGAGGAAGTGGTCACCCGGCATGAGCCGCCGATCATTGTTTACAGCAAGGCCGCAGAGAGCGCGTAGGGGGGGGACTATGTTGTTTCGCAGCGACAAGAAAGACGACAAGGAAAAAGACGCGAGCGCCGTGGCCGTGCCCCTGTTGCCGCTGAGGGACATCGTGGTGTTCCCTCACATGGTGGTGCCTCTGTTCGTCGGGCGGCAGCGCTCCATCAAGGCGCTCGAAGAGGCCACGCAAAAGCAGGGGCCGATCTTTCTCTCCTCGCAAAAGGACGCCAAGACCAACGATCCGACGGAGACCGACATTTACCGCATCGGCGTCCTCGGGAATGTCGTCCAGATGTTAAAGCTCCCGGATGGGACGGTGAAGGTGCTGATCGAGGGAAAGAAGCGGGCGCAGGTGGCGCGCTTTCTCACTCACCCTGAATTCTTCATGGTCGAAGTGGAGGACGTAACCGAGCTGGTGGAGAAAAACCCCGAGGTCGAGGCGCTCATTCGCGAGGTCCACAGCACGTTTGAGAACTATGTCAAATTGAGGAAGAAGATTCCTCCCGAAATGGTGATGTCCGTCTCCTCGATCGAGGACCCGGGGCGTCTCGGCGACACGATCGTTACGCATCTGGGGATTAAAATCGAGGACCGCCAGAACCTGCTCGAAACGCTCAACGCGACCGAGCGGCTGGAGAAGATCCTGGGCCACATGCGCGCCGAGATCGAAATCCTTGAAGTCGAGCGGCGCATCCGTTCGCGGGTCAAGAAGCAGATGGAGCGCTCGCAAAAAGAATACTACCTGAACGAGCAGATGCGGGCGATCCAGAAGGAGCTGGGAGAGAAGGACGAGTTCAAAAACGAGATTCAGGAGATCGAAGAAAAGATCAAGCAGAAAAAACTCTCCGCCGAGGCTCGCGATAAGGTCGAGAAAGAGCTCAAAAAGCTCAAGATGATGTCGCCGATGTCGGCCGAGGCGACGGTGGTCAGAAATTACATCGACTGGATTCTGAGCCTCCCCTGGAATGAATTCACCGACGACAAGCTGGACATCAAAGAGGCCGAGAAGGTGCTCGAAGAGGACCACTACGGGCTGGGGAAAGTCAAACAGCGGATTCTCGAATACCTTGCCGTGCAGAGTTTGGTCGGCAAGATGAAAGGGCCGATTCTTTGCCTGGTCGGTCCTCCGGGAGTGGGCAAGACCTCGCTCGGCCGCTCCATCGCCCGGGCCACAGGGCGAAAATTTGTCCGCGTTTCCTTAGGCGGCGTGCGCGACGAGGCGGAGGTTCGCGGCCACCGGCGCACCTACATCGGAGCGCTGCCGGGAAAAATCATTCAGTCGATGAAAAAGGCCGGCTCGAGCAACCCGGTCTTCCTGATGGACGAGGTCGATAAGATGTCGACCGACTTTCGCGGCGACCCGTCGTCCGCCTTGCTCGAAGTGCTGGACCCGGAGCAGAACCTGGCCTTTAACGACCACTATCTGGATCTCGATTACGATCTGTCGAGGGTCATGTTTATCACGACGGCGAACACGCTCGACCGCATCCCGCGGCCGCTGCAGGACCGCATGGAGATCATCCGCATCGCGGGATATACGGAGCTGGAAAAGCTCAACATCGCGAAAAAATATCTTGTGGGCAAGCAGAGAGAGGCCAACGGTCTGAGCGAGCAGAATATCATTTTGACCGATAATGCGCTTCTCGGCCTGATTCGCCACTATACGAAGGAAGCCGGGGTGAGAAGTCTTGACCGTGAAATCGCCTCGCTTTGCCGCAAGGTGGCCGTGGAGGTCGTCAAGACCGATAAGAACGCGAGCATTCAAGTCGGCGGCAAGAGCTTGCACAAGTATCTGGGAGCTGTGAAGTTCCGCTACGGCAAGGCCGAAGGGGGGGAACATATCGGCGTGACCACGGGTCTTGCCTGGACCGAGCTTGGCGGCGAGCTGCTCGCCACCGAAGTTACCATTATGCCGGGCAAAGGGCAGCTCATTATCACGGGCCAACTAGGGGACGTGATGAAAGAGTCGGCCCAGGCCGCCATGAGCTATGTCCGCTCGCGGGCGGTGGAGTTGGGTCTCGACAAAGATTTTTACCAGAAGATCGATGTCCATCTACATGTTCCGGAAGGTTCTATCCCCAAGGATGGGCCGTCCGCCGGGATCACCATGGCGACTTCGCTGGTGTCCGCCCTGATCCGAGTGCCGGTAGTGCACGACCTCGCCATGACAGGGGAGATTACGCTGAGGGGCAGAGTGCTGCCGATCGGCGGATTAAAAGAAAAGATACTGGCGGCTCATCGGGGAGGCATCAAGACGGTGCTGATACCCGAAGAAAATGAGAAAGACATCGAAGAGATACCTTCGACGATCCTCAAGTCGGTGAACCTGGTCCTGGTCTCCCACATGGATGAGGTGCTGAAAAAGGCGCTCGTTTTGACGGATCCCGACCGCCTTTTCAAGCGCGGCACCGAGCCGACGGTTGCGCCGAGAGACGAGGCGCCTCCTTTCAGCGAAGAAAAGGACGTCGAAGTTCCCCAGAACATTCTGCCGCAATAGGGGCAGGCAAGGCCGGGCGTCTCTTAGGATTGACGCCTGGCCCCTCACCTGTTATAAATTCCCGATCATCCGACGGCCGGGTTTGCGGGTTTCTGCATTGCATCATGACAAAGGCAGACTTAATCGAGTCGCTGGCGCGTAAGGCGGATCTCCTGAGACAGCGGGCCGAGGAGATTGTGAATAGGCTCTTTGACGATATCGTCGCCGCCCTGAAGAACGGGGACAAGGTGAACCTCTCCGGCTTTGGGACTTTTTCGGTCTCTGAGCGCAAGGCCAGGACGGGTAGAAACCCGAAAACCGGAGCGGCGATTGAGATCGCTTCCTCGCGCGCCGTAAAATTTAAGGCCAGCAAGACCTTAAAAGAGTCCCTCAGCTAGATCCCTCATTCCGGCTCGCAATCGGCGACGGCCTTGAGCGGCCTTGAGATGGACCAGCGGTCATGGAGATTGCGAAGTTTGCGGCGTGGGGCTGTCCCGTCCGGGGAGGGGCGGTTAGCTCAGCGGGAGAGCATCGGCCTTACAAGCCGGGGGTCACAGGTTCAAATCCTGTACCGCCCACCAGGGACAATGCAAAAGGAAAAATGGAAAATAGAATCAAAAGAACGCGAGTTTGTCGGGACGTCATTTTGCCTTTTGCATTTTTCATTTTGCATTGACTTTATCGGGGTCGTAGTTCAGCTGGATAGAACGCCGGCCTGTCACGCCGGAGGTCGCGAGTTCGAGTCTCGTCGGCCCCGCCATAAAATACAGAGGAGTGTTTGGCTGCCGCAGGGCCGCGCGGAATATCTGCGATGAGGGAAGATGGTTATGGGGACATTTCAACTGAAGAAGAGCGAAGCGCTGAGCCAGCGCCGGTGGCATCTGATCGACGCCAACGGGCAGGTCTTGGGGCGATTGGCGACGCGAGTCGCGGATATCTTGCGGGGAAAGCATAAAGCGGTCTTCACCCCGAACGTCGACGGCGGCGACTTCGTCGTCGTGATCAATGCGCGCGGCATCAAGCTGACGGGGAAAAAGCTGGAGAAGAAGCTGTACTATCGCCACTCGGAATACCCCGGAGGGCTGCGCACCACCGTGGCGCAGAAGTTGCTGGCCGAAAAGCCCGAAAACCTCGTGCGTTTGGCGGTCAAGGGCATGTTGCCCAAAAACCGTTTGAGCAGAAGGCTCTATACCAAGTTAAAAGTCTACGCGGGAGGCGATCATCCCCACGCGGCCCAAAAGCCTGAGCCGCTGGCACTCGGAGCTTAGGAGCTGAATCATGGCGCAAAAGGTTTTTTCTGCAACTGGAAGACGAAAAACTTCAGTAGCCCGTGTTTTTCTGAAAGAAGGAACGGGAAACGTGTCGATCAATGACCGCGCCCTGGACGAGTACTTCGGGCGGGAGACCGCGCGAATGATCGTGCTTCAGCCTTTTCGCGTGACTCAGACGGTTGGAAATTACGACGCCGAGGTCAACGTGCAAGGCGGCGGCATGTCGGGGCAGGCCGGAGCGATCCGGCATGGCATTACCCGCGCCCTGATGGAAGCCAACCCGGACTTTCGCAGCCCGCTTAAAAAGGCGGGGTTTGTGACGCGCGATCCGCGCGCCGTCGAGCGCAAAAAATACGGCCACCACAAGGCCCGCAAACGGCCGCAGTACTCCAAGCGTTAAAATCTGCGCGCGGTCTCTCCTCGTAGCGCGAGCGATCTTAGGACTCTTCGGAATTGGCGTAGAAATAGAGCGCCACCATGGCCATGGTGATGTTTGGGATCCAGGCGGCGATCCAGCCGGGCAACGCGCCGCTGTGGCCGAGCGAGAGACTGAAGGCCCGCAGGAACCAGTAACCGAAGCCGATCAGCATCGTCAGGCCGAAGCTGATCGCCAACCCTCCGCTGCGGCCGTGGCGGACGGCAAAGGGAATCGCCAGAAGGACCATGAGAAGAGGAATGAAAGGGACCGCCATCTTCGCTTGGAGATCGACCCGCTGTTCCGTGGTGTCTATCCCCTTGTCGCTCAAGTCGGCGACCTGCCGGCGAAGGTCGAAGAAACCGAACTCCTCCGGGTCGCGCGCGAGGAGCTTTAAATCTTCGGGGGTTTCGGCGATGGCAAGTACAGTGTCGGCTTTGCGCTGCATCATGGTGCCGTCGGGGAGAAAGAGCCATTCAGAGCCGTTTTTTACTTCCCAGTGGGAGCCGTTCCAGGTCGCCGCCGGCGCCTCGATCAGGCCGCGCAGCGTAAAATCCCGGTTCAGGAGAAATATCGACACGCCCTCTAAGACGGTCTTTTTCCGATCGAAATAGCTCACGTTGATGAACGCTTCCTCGGTGCGGAGCCACATGTCCTTGGTTCCGATGGCGCTTTTCGGCTCCCGTTTTTTCACCTCGGTTTTGTAGATGTACTGCGCCTCACGCGCAAAAATAGGCGCCACGGTTTCGTTCCAAAAAAAGTTTAGCGCTGAGATGACCAGCGCGCAGGCGAAGAGCGGCTGCGAGATGCGGAAGATGCTGATGCCGCCGGCGCGCATCGCGGTGATCTCCTGGCTGCGCGACAACATCCCGATCGAGAACAGCGCAGAGAAAAGGACCGCGAAGCCGAACACCCGCGAGAGCAGGAGCGGCAGTTTGTAGGCAAAATAGCGTATCGAGGTCCAAAGCGAGGCGCCGGCCTTGAGCAGAGATTCAATCTTCTCAAAGAAATCGACAATCAGATAAAGAGCGGTCGTGCATATGAGGCTGATGAGGACGATTTTCAGAAAGCCGCGTATGATGTACCAGTCCAGGATGCCGCCGACGGGCCACGGGATGATGGATTTGATTTTTTCCATAGGGAGCCTAGAGGGCTCGCGGTTGCCTGAGACCCGCGAACCGGCGCCTCAGGTGGAAGGACAGGTCCTCCAGCTTGCTTTGGATTAAAAACGGCGATTCCTTCAGCGCCTTTCTGAAAAAATGGGCGGCGATCAGAGCCAGGACGATGTTGGGGAGCCAGGCGGCCAGGGCCGCCGGCAGGAGCTCCCGCGAACCGAGCGCCTTGCCGGCGGAGAGCAGTCCATAGTAGACCAACAGCCAGGTAAGGCAGAGCGCAAAGCCCCACGAGCGGCTGGCGCGGGAGCGGGTCGGCACGAGGACCAGTGAAACCGCCAGGAGGGCCAAAGCCAGCGGGGCGAAGGCAAAGGAGAATCTTAAGTGCAGCTCCATGAGTTCCACCGTGAATCTCTCGCCCTGCTCCTGCTTGAGCTGGATGGTTTTTCTCAGGCGGCGCAGCGACATCTCCTTGGGCGAGGGATCCTGGGGACGCGCGGGGCCCAAAACTTCCGTGGGGTCGAGCTTGAAGTCGTAGGTGTTGAATCGCGTGCGGCTGAAGCCCGGTCGCTTCGCCTCTTTTTCATAAACGGTGCCTTCGAACAGCCGGAAATTGATGGTCTGCGACTCCTCGTCGGAAAAAATGAAGGCCACCTTGCTGAAAATGTCTTGCTCCCTGTCCACCCGGCGGCGGTCCACGATCAGCACGCCTTTTGCGGTTTCCCCAGGCGGAACCAGCTCTTCGATGTAGATCAGAACCTTGGGAAAATCGTCGTTGAAAACTTTTTCCTTAAGTTCGCTTGTGACGCGCGTCTTGGCGATGTTATACAACGCCTTTCTCATGGCGGTATTCGCCGCGGGCCTTACCTGGGTGGTAATGATGAGCGCGACCACGGAGACTACGAGGGCGATGACCGCTACCGGCCAGACGATCTGAACGGGGCTGACGCCGGAGGCTTTGAGGGCGAGGATCTCGTGATCGCTCGCCAGCCTGCCCAGCCCGAGAAATATCCCAAGGAGGAGCGCCATGGGCACGGTGCTTTCCAGAAACGTCGGAAGAATGAGCGCGAAAAGCTTGCCGATTTGCGCGAACGACACGCCGCGAGTTACGACCATATCTACGAGCTTGAGCAGGCGGGCGATCAGGAGAATAATCGTAAACGCCATCAGTCCGAAGAGGAACGGCGGCAGAATCTCCCGGGCGATGTAAAAACCTAATGTGCGCTTCACTACTCGATCATGTTAGCTGGTGGCGCTATCTTTGTAAAATGATCCGCGCGGAAAAGAACGGCGGCGATGGATAAAGAAGAAGAGTCGCTGGTTATTTTCGGCGTCAACCCGGTGCTGGAAAAGGCCAGGAGCCGGCCGAGCGATATTGTGGAGATTCTGGTGGCCCGTAAGCCGGGAGGCCCGGCGATCGGCTCCATTCTCGACGAGGCCCGGCGGAGCGGATTGCGCGTGCGCGAAGTCGCTTCGAGCCTGTTGGACCGTTTGACGGAAAGCCGAGCGCATCAGGGAGTGGCCGCGCGCATCGCGCCCTATGCGTATCGTACTTTCGACGAGTTTGTGAAAGAGCTTTCGTCGGAGCCTTCGCCGAGTACGGTTCTCATTTTGGACGGCTTGACCGACCCGCGTAATGTGGGCGCCCTGCTGCGCTCGGCTGAAGCGGCAGGGGTCCGTCATGTGGTGATTCCTAAAGATCGATCGGTGGCGGTGACGCCTGTGGTGGTCAAGACTTCGGCCGGAGCAGTGCACCATCTCAAGATCTACCGGGTCGCCAACCTTCGGCGCGTCCTGGAAACACTCAAGGCCAGCGGCTGGTGGATCGTCGGACTGGCCCCGGCCGCCAGGGAGCGCCTGTACGACCGCTCTTATCCCGCAAAAGTCGCCGTGGTATTGGGCTCCGAGGGGGGCGGGATGCGCTCTTTGATCCAGCGCGAGTGCGATTTTCTGGTATCGATCCCGATGGCGGGGAAGATAGCCTCTTTGAACGTGGCGGTGGCTGGAGCGATCTGTCTCTATGAGCTGGTTCGGCAAAGAACGGCCGCTAAAGGGGGCTAGCCACCATAGCGCCTGGCCTAAAGGGCTGTTGACAAGCGGATTTGAAGGTGCTTTATATATTAGTTTACAGCGACTAACCTTGTTACAAAGTATTGTCTGTCTTAGGCTGAGGTCATAGCAAAATCAGACGGATTTTCCCGGTCTTAAATTTGACGGCCAGCAGGTAAGTTTTTGCATAGCCGGGCGGCGTGGTTTCTCAAGTTTGTTGAAGCTGGCGTAGCTCAACGGCAGAGCAGCTGATTTGTAATCAGCAGGTTGTAGGTTCAAGTCCTATCGCCAGCTCCAGAGACAGGGGATCGAGCGGGATGGGATTTGTAATCACCGAGGACCGGCCCTTCGACGTTGCTCAGGACAGGCAAACGAGTAGGGATGCCGGTTGTGGATTGAAGGGAAAGGGAGAAGCGGAGAGGTTCCCGAGTGGCCAAAGGGAGCAGACTGTAAATCTGCCGGCAATGCCTTCGAAGGTTCGAATCCTTCCCTCTCCACCAGTTTGCGGGAATAGCTCAGTTGGTAGAGCGCGAGCCTTCCAAGCTCGGGGTCGCGGGTTCGAGTCCCGTTTCCCGCTCCAATTTGTGTCGTCCCCGACTGGCGTGCCCAGGTAGCTCAGTCGGCAGAGCACGTCCTTGGTAAGGACGAGGTCGGCGGTTCGATCCCGCTCCTGGGCTTTTGCCCGGCATTAATTAGGTTAAGGTAAACCAGCAGGAGGGAGAGATGAGCAAACAAAAATTCGAGCGCAAGAAGCCCCATTTGAATGTCGGGACGATCGGCCACGTGGACCATGGCAAGACCACGCTGACCGCCGCCATCACCAAGGTCTTGGAGAAAAAGGGGATGGCGAAGTTTATGGCCTACGATCAGATCGACAAAGCCCCGGAAGAGAGAGAGCGGGGGGTCACCATCAACATCGCCCACGTCGAGTATGAAACCGCCAAGCGGCACTACGCGCACGTGGACTGTCCGGGTCACGCCGATTACATCAAGAACATGATCACCGGCGCGGCGCAGATGGACGGCGCCATCCTGGTCGTCTCCGCGGCCGACGGCCCGATGCCTCAAACCCGCGAGCATATCCTGCTGGCGCGTCAGGTCGGGGTGCCGGCTATTGTCGTCTTCCTCAACAAGGCCGACATGGTCGACGACAAAGAGATCCTCGAGCTGGTCGAGTTGGAGGTTCGCGAGCTGCTTTCCAAATATCAATTTCCCGGCGATACCACTCCGATCATCACCGGCAGCGCGTTGAAAGCCCTGGAGGGGGACGCCTCGGATATGGGGGAGGGGGCCATCTTGAAGTTGATGGAGGCCATCGATAGCTACATCAAAGAGCCGGTGCGCGATGTCGACAAGCCGTTTATCATGCCCGTCGAAGACGTTTTTACCATCAGCGGCCGCGGCACCGTCGTCACCGGCCGTGTGGAGCGAGGCATCGTCAAGGTCGGCGAAGAGATCGAGATCGTCGGCTTCAAGGCCACCCAGAAGACCGTCGCTACCGGCGTCGAGATGTTTCGCAAGCTGCTCGACGAGGGGCGCGCCGGAGACAACATCGGCGTCTTGCTCCGCGGCACCAAGCGCGAAGAGGTGGAGCGAGGTCAGGTGCTGGCCAAGCCGGGCAGCATCACCCCGCATACCCAGTTCAAGGCGGAAGCCTACGTCCTCACCAAAGAAGAGGGCGGAAGGCACACGCCCTTCTTCAACGGCTACCGGCCGCAATTCTACTTCCGTACGACCGACGTGACCGGCGTGGTGAAGCTGCCGGAAGGCACGGAGATGGTGATGCCGGGCGACAGCGTCACCATGGATATTTCGCTCATTACCCCGATCGCGATGGATGAGGGGTTGAAGTTCGCCATCCGAGAGGGCGGCAAGACGGTGGGCGCGGGAGTCGTTACAAAAATTATTCAATAGCCAGGGTGAGGGGCAGCCATGCGGGAATTGATCGGTTTTGCCTGCGATCAGTGCAAACGAAAAAATTACACAACGTCGAAGAACAAGAAAACGACCACCGGCAAGTTGGCTTTGAAAAAGTTCTGTCCTTTTTGCCGAACTCATACCCAGCATCGCGAGGTGAAATTATAACGAGAGCCGGGGGTCAGTAGCTCCAACTGGCTAGAGCGCCGGACTCCAAATCCGGTCGTTGCAGGTTCGAGTCCTGCCTGACCCGCCATCTCATCGCGTTCGGCATTCTCATGGGCGAATGGATACAGAAGGCCAAGGATTCGTTTCGGCGCTCGGCGGAATTCTTCAACGAGGCCTGGCAGGAACTGAAAAAGGTCTACTGGCCTACGCGCAAGGAAACCTACGTCGCGACGCTGGTCGTCGTCGTGGTGGTTTTGCTCATCGGCCTTTTCCTGGCGTTTGTGGATTTCGGTCTGACCCGGGCCATCCAGGCTATCGTCAGTTAACGCTGCAGGTGATCATCCGGCATGGCTAAGCAATGGTACGTGGTGCATACGTTTTCCGGCTTTGAGCACAAGGTCAAAGCCGCTCTTGAGGAGCGCATTAAGAGCCTTGGAAAAGCGGAGTACTTTGGCGAGATCTTGGTGCCGGTCGAGAAAGTCGTCGAGCTCGTCAAGGGCAAGAAGAAAACCTCTTCGAGAAAGTTTTTTCCCGGCTACATCCTGGTTCAGATGGACCTCGACGACGAGACCTGGCATGTCGTAAAAGAAACGCCCAAGGTCACGGGCTTTGTCGGCGGGAGCACGAACCCTATGCCCGTCACCGACGCGGAGGTCAAGGCGATCACGCAGCAGATGGAGGAGGGGGCGGTGAAGCCCAAGCCGAGGGTGCTCTTCTCGGAGGGCGAGAGCGTGAAGGTTATCGACGGTCCGTTTTCCGACTTCAATGGGGTCGTCGAAGAGGTCAGGCCGGAAAAAGGCAAGCTGCGGGTGCTGATCAGCATCTTTGGGCGCGCCACTCCCGTGGAACTCGATTTTGTCCAAGTAGAACGGAACTGATATGGCCAAGAAAATCATTGGAGAAATCAAGCTGCAGATTCCGGCCGGCCAGGCCAATCCGAGCCCCCCGGTGGGACCCGCCCTTGGCCAGCGCGGAGTCAATATCATGGAGTTTTGCAAAGCGTTCAACGCCGCGACGCAGTCGCAGCAGGGGATGATTATCCCGGTCATAGTGACGGTTTATGCCGACCGTTCGTTCGCTTTTGTGACCAAGACGCCGCCGGCCTCCGTGCTGCTCAAGAAGGCTGCGGGAGTTGAAAAAGGCTCGGGGGAGCCGGGCAAGGTCAAGGTCGGCAAGGTCACCCGCGCTCAGATCAGAGAGATTGCGCAGGTTAAACTACGCGACTTGACCGCAAAAGATCTGGAAGCGGCGGTGAAGACGGTCGAGGGGACGGCCCGCAGCCTGGGTTTGGAGATCGAAGGCTGATTCCGGCGACGGTTGGGTTGGGAGTAATGCCATGAAACGAAAAACCAAAAGCTACAACACGGCCCTGGCGAGAGTGGACAGGGCTCAGCGTTACCCGCTCGAAGACGGCCTCCGTCTCCTCCATCAGACCGCGCGCGCGAAGTTCGATGAGACCGTCGAGATAGCGGCTCGATTGGGCGTGGACCCGCGGCAGGCCGATCAGAATGTCCGCGGCACGGTGGTGCTGCCGCATGGAATGGGGAAAACGGTGAGAGTGGTGGCGTTTGCCAAGGGGGAAAAAGAGAAAGAAGCCACGGAGGCCGGCGCCGATTTCGTCGGCGCGGATGAGCTGATAAAAAAAATCACCGAGGGGTGGCTTGAGTTCGACAATGCGGTTGCAACGCCGGACATGATGGGGGCGGTGGGAAAAATCGGTAAAATTCTAGGCCCGCGCGGATTGATGCCCAACCCGAAGACCGGCACCGTCGCGATGGACATCGGCAAGGCGATCAAGGAGATCAAGGCCGGAAAGCTTGAGTTCAGAGTCGACAAGGCGGGCATCGTCCACGTGCCCGTCGGCAAAGTTTCCTTCGGCGCAGACAAGCTCATCGACAATGCGCGCGCCGTGCTGGCCGCTATTTTACGGGCTAAGCCGGCCTCGGCGAAGGGCAACTACGTCCAGGGCGTTACGCTCTCGACGACGATGGGGCCGGGGATCAAGCTCGATGTCAATCTGGTAAGGGCGCTGGCGGCATAGGGCTTGGGCTTGATTGTCCCAGGGAAGCGCGAAGCGAGGAGAATTGAACATGGCTGAGGCGACGGCGGTAAGACCAAGTCAACCGGAGAAGGCCGCCAGGGTTGCGGAAGTTCGCGAGAAGCTCAAGGCGGCGAAAGTCGCGATTGTCACCGAGTACCGGGGTCTCACGCTGACCCAGATGACGCGGCTGCGCCGGGCGATACGGGATGCTTCGGGAGAGTACCGCGTGATCAAGAACACCCTGGCGCGCCGCGCGTTGAAAGATACCGCCTACGGCGGTTTGGACCGCCTGTTGGAAGGGCCGAACGGCTGGGTCCTGGGTTACGAAGATCCCGTGGCGGTTTCCAAGACGCTGGTCAAGTTCGTCGAAGAGAATGAAAAGCTGGCGATCAAGGGCGGGCTCTTGGAGGGAGAGTTCCTCGATCAGGGCAAGGTCAAGGCCTTGGCTCAGATGCCGAGCCGGCCTGAGCTGCAAGCAAAGCTGCTTGCACTGATGCAGGCGCCGGTGGTGAGCCTGTTGCGGTTGGCGAAGGAGCCGGCCAGCCGAATGGTCAGGTTGTTAGAATCCGTTCGTAAGCAGAAAGATCCCCAAGGCTAGAAATATTTCAATAGGAGGAAGTCATGGAAGTGACAAGAGAGCAGGTTAAGGATTTCATCAAGCAGAGTTCCGTCATGGAGATCGCGGCGCTGGTGAAAGAGCTGGAGCAGGAGCTCGGCGTGAGCGCGGCGGCGCCCGTGGCCGTGGCTGCCGCCGCGGGTCCCGCCGCTGCCGCAGAGGAAAAGACGGAGTTCAACGTCATTCTTACCGACGTCGGCGATAAGAAGATCCAGGTGATCAAAGTCGTCAGGGAGCTTACCGGCTTGGGGCTTAAAGAGGCCAAGGATCTCGTCGACGGTGCTCCGAAGCCCGTCAAGGAAAGCGTCTCGAAGGCCGAGGCGGAAACGATCAAGAAAAAGATCGAAGAAGTGGGCGGCAAGATCGACATCAAGTAACGGTCTTGCCGGCTTGGACTTTGAACTCGGCGTTTCACTGATAGCGGTCATACGAAATCGAAAGAAGGAGTATCATGGCTTTTCAGGTGGCTCAAAATCTGAGATTCCGCCGCAGCTTCGGACGGATCAAAAAGATCATCGATCTGCCCTACTTGATGGAGATCCAAAAGAACTCCTACGACCTCTTTTTGCAGCAAAATCTCGCTGCCGACCAGCGTCAGAATATCGGGCTGCAGGGGGTTTTTAAATCCGTTTTCCCGATTAAGGACTTCAACGAAACGGCCTCGCTCGAGTATGTCAGCTACGTCCTCGGCGAGCCGAAATACGACGTCGACGAATGTCACCAAAGGGGCATGACCTGGGCCGCTCCGTTGAAGGTGACGGTGCAGTTGGTGCTGTGGGACGTGGATCACCAGACCGGAAGCCGCAGCATTAAAAACGTCAAGGAGCAGGAGGTCTATTTCGGCGAGATCCCGCTCATGACGCAGAACGGCACGTTCATGGTCAACGGCACCGAGCGCGTCATCGTCAGCCAGCTCCATCGCTCCCCCGGAGTCTTTTTCGAGCACGACAAGGGAAAGACGCACGCCAGCGGCAAGCTGCTCTATTCGGCGCGCGTGATTCCCTATCGCGGCTCCTGGCTCGACTTCGAGTTCGACCCAAGGGATATTCTCTACGTCCGCATCGACCGGCGACGCAAATTCCACACTACCGTGCTGCTCCGCGCCCTGGGGATGACGATGGAGGACCTGCTTAACTATTTCTACAAGACCGACACGATCGTGCTCGACAGCCGCAAGGCGCAGCTGGCCTTCAAGCCCGAACACCTGGTGGGTGTTAAGGTCGGCTCGGATGTGCGGGATCCCAAAAGCAACGAGCTGATCGTCCGCGAGGGGAGAAAGCTGACGCGCCCGCTGATCCGCCAGATGGAGCAGTCCCGGGTGAAGCACGTTCCCATCGCGCTGGAGGATGTGCTCGGCCGCGTGGTCGCGCACGATATCATCGACCCGGCGACCCGCAAGCCTCTGGTGGAGTGCAACCAGGAGATCACTCAGGACCGGCTCGATCTGCTCCGTGACAAAGGGATCAGCGAGATCGAGGTCCTCTTCATCGAGGATTCTCACGTCGGCCCCTTCCTTCGCGGCACGCTCTTGCAGGACCGAATCCATACTCCCCAGGAAGCGGTGCTGGAGATCTACCGGCGCCTGCGGCCCGGCGAGCCGCCGACGGTCGAGTCCGCCACCAATTTCTTCAACAACCTGTTTTTCAACCCGGACCGCTACGACCTGTCCAAGGTCGGACGCTTGAAGCTTAACCACCGGCTCAAACTGAACGTTCCCCTGGAGCACGGGACGCTCAGGAAAGAGGATATCCTGGAGGTGGTTCGTTTTCTGATGGAGCTCAGAAACGGCAACGGCGCCGTGGACGACATCGATCATCTGGGCAACCGCCGCGTGCGGGCCGTCGGAGAGCTGGTGGAAAACCATTTTCGCGTCGGGCTCGTCAGAATGGAGCGGGCGATCAAAGAGAAGATGAGCCTGCAGGACATCGAAACGCTCATGCCGCAGGAGCTGATCAACTACAAGCCCGTCTCGGCGGCGCTCAAAGAATTCTTCGGCTCCAGTCAGCTGTCGCAGTTCATGGACCAGACCAACCCGCTGTCGGAAATCACGCACAAACGGCGGCTCTCCGCCTTGGGCCCCGGCGGTCTGACCCGCGAGCGGGCCGGATTCGAGGTCCGCGACGTGCATCCGACCCATTATGGCCGGGTCTGTCCGATCGAGACTCCTGAGGGGCCCAACATCGGCCTCATCGCATCGCTGACGACTTATGCGCGGGTGAACGAATACGGCTTCATCGAAACCCCGTATCGCGAAGTCGAAGAGGGGCGGGTGACGGACCGGATTCGTTATCTCTCCGCCCTCGAGGAAGAGGATCACGTGATCGCGCAGGCCAACGCGGCGATCGATGGGCGCGGATTTTTTACCGCCGATCTGGTCTCATCGCGCAAGGGCGGCGAGTTCGTCATGGCGCGGCCGGAAGATGTCGGTTTCATGGACGTCTCGCCCAACCAGTTGGTGAGCGTCGCCGCCTCGCTCATTCCCTTCCTGGAAAACGACGACGCCAACCGCGCGTTGATGGGTTCCAACATGCAGCGCCAGGCCGTCCCGCTGCTCCGCACCGAGGCGCCGCTGGTGGGAACCGGAATGGAAAAAGTGGTGGCCCGGGATTCCGGCGTTACCATCGTGGCGCGGCGCGACGGCGTGGTGGAGGGCGTGGACTCCACGCGGATCGTCGTGAAGGCGGATCGCGTCTCGGGATCTCATCGAGACACGGGCGTCGATATCTACACGCTGGTGAAATATCAGCGCTCCAACCAGAATACCTGTATGAACCAGCGGCCCATCGTCGTCGTTGGAGATCATGTCAAGGCCGGGGATGTGATCGCCGACGGGCCCTCCACCGAGATGGGCGAGCTTGCTCTGGGCCGTAACGTCATGGTCGCGCTGATGCCCTGGGGTGGGTACAACTTCGAGGATTCGATCCTCATCAGCGAGCGCGTCGTTAAGGAAGATATCTATACCTCGACCCACATCGAAGAGTTCGAATGCGTTTCGCGCGACACCAAGCTCGGTCCCGAAGAGATCACGCGCGACATTCCCAACGTCGGCGATGAGGCGTTGGCCGATCTCGATGAGAGCGGAATCATTCGCATCGGGGCCGAGGTGAAGCCGGGAGACATCCTGGTGGGAAAGATCACCCCCAAAGGCGAGACCCAGCTTTCACCCGAAGAGAAGCTGCTCCGCGCGATCTTCGGCGAGAAGGCCGGAGAGGTGCGCGACACCTCGCTCCGAGTTCCTCCCGGCGTAGAAGGGACGGTGATCAACGTCAGAATCTTCTCGCGCAAGGGCACGGGCAAGGACGAGCGGAGCCGGGTCATCGAGGACGAGGATATCAGCAAGCTCAAGAAGGATCAGCATGAGGAGATTCGGATCCTGCAAGACGGCGCGCTGAGGCGGCTCAAGAAGCTCCTGGTGGGCCGGCGCACGGCGGCGCAGGTGCGCGACGACAGCCGCAAGGTTCTTGTCCCCAAAGGGAAGGAGATCACTGACGAGGATCTCGAAGAGATTCCCATGACCTACTGGGGAGAGATCCGGGTCGACAATGAATCCGTGGAAGCCGAGCTCAAGCGCGTGGTCGAGAGCACGACCGAGCAGGTCGAGCTGCTGAAGGTGGTCTTCCAGGATAAGATCAATAAGCTCAGAAGCGGGGACGAGTTGCCGCCGGGCGTGATCAAGATGGTTAAGACCTTTGTCGCGATCAAGCGCAAGCTTCAGGTCGGAGACAAGATGGCCGGCCGCCACGGCAACAAGGGCGTCATCTCGCGCATCCTGCCGGAAGAGGACATGCCGTATCTCGAAGACGGCACCCCGGTCGATATCGTGCTGAATCCCCTGGGTGTTCCCTCCCGGATGAACGTAGGGCAGATATTGGAGGCTCACCTGGGCTGGGCGGCCCGCACCTTAGGCAAGCAGATCGGGGCGCTGCTCGAAGATGGCCGGCGGGAGATGGACCAACTGAGACACCTGCTCAAAGAAACTTTGGCCTCGCGCGATGTCACCGGGCTGGTCGATGGGATCAAGGACGTGGATGTCGTGCGGTTGGCAAGCAAATATCGAGATGGTATCCACCTGGCGTCGCCGGTCTTTGACGGCGCCTCGGAAGAAGAGATTTTCAACCTGCTCAGAAAAGCCGGACTGCCGGCGACCGGGCAGGTGACCCTCCGTGACGGCCGGACCGGAGAGGCGTTCGATCAAAAAGTTACCGTCGGCGTGATGTATATCATGAAGCTGCATCACCTGGTGGACGATAAGATTCACGCCCGCTCCACCGGGCCATATTCGCTGGTCACCCAGCAGCCGCTGGGCGGCAAGGCGCAGTTCGGCGGCCAGCGGTTGGGCGAGATGGAGGTTTGGGCGCTGGAGGCTTACGGCGCCGCGTACACGCTGCAAGAGATGCTGACCGTAAAGTCCGACGATGTGGTGGGGCGGACCCGAATGTACGAAGCGATCGTCAAGGGGGACAATCTCCTGGAGCCGGGGCTGCCGGAGTCCTTTAACGTCATGGTCAAAGAGTTGCAAAGTCTATGCCTGGATGTGGACTTGGTTGAGGATAAAGGCTAACTGCCGACGAGGTGGACGTTATGGAAGATCTATTCAATCTCTTTGAGAAGCCCAAGAACCCGTTAAGTTTCAACGCGATCAAAATACGCGTTGCTTCCCCGGATAAGATCCACTCGTGGTCCCACGGCGAGGTCAAGAAGCCTGAGACCATCAACTACCGGACTTTCAAGCCGGAGCGCGACGGCCTTTTCTGCGCGAAAATCTTCGGCCCGACCAAGGACTACGAGTGCAACTGCGGCAAGTACAAACGGATGCGCCACCGCGGAGTCGTCTGCGAAAAATGCGGCGTCGAGGTGATCCAGTCCAAGGTGCGGCGCGAGCGCATGGGCCACATCGAATTGGCCACTCCGGTCGTTCACATCTGGTTCTTAAAAAGTCTGCCCAGCCGCATCGGCGCGCTGCTCGATATGTCGCTCAAAGATATCGAGAAGATTCTCTACTTCGAAGCCTATGTCGTGGTCGAGCCCGGCTCGACGCCGCTGGAATATCAGGAGCTCCTGACCGAGGCCCGCTATCGCAAAGCCGTGGAAGAACACGGCGCGAATTTTACGGCTAAGATGGGCGCGGAGGCGGTGCGCCAGCTGCTCAAGGCGGTCGATATCAATAAGCTCGGCGAAGATCTGCGGGCGGAGATGCGCGAGGCCAACTCGGAAGTGCGGCGCAAAAAAATCGCCAAGCGGCTCAAGGTTGTCAATGCATTCAAATGCTCCGGCAATCGTCCCGAATGGATGGTTCTCGAGGTCATCCCGGTGATTCCCCCGGATCTCCGCCCCCTGGTCCCGCTCGACGGCGGCCGCTTTGCGACCTCCGACCTCAACGATCTCTATCGCCGGGTGATCAACCGCAACAACCGGCTCAAGCGGCTCATGGAGTTGAGCGCTCCCGACATGATCGTGCGCAACGAAAAGCGCATGCTTCAGGAGGCGGTGGACGCCCTGTTCGACAACGGGCGTCGCGGCCGGGCCATCACCGGGCAAAACCGCCGGCCGCTTAAATCCCTGAGCGATATGCTAAAAGGCAAGACCGGCCGCTTTCGCCAGAATCTGCTCGGGAAGCGGGTGGACTATTCCGGCCGTTCGGTCATCGTGGTCGGCCCGGAGCTCAGGCTTCACCAGTGCGGCCTGCCGAAGAAAATGGCGCTCGAGCTCTTCAAGCCATTTATTTACAACAAGCTCGAAGAGCGCGGGCACGTGACCACGATCAAGAGCGCAAAAAAGCTGGTGGAGAAAGAGCGGCCCGAGGTGTGGGACATTCTCGATGAAGTTATCCGCGAGCATCCCATTTTGCTCAACCGCGCGCCGACGCTGCATCGTCTGGGGATGCAGGCGTTTGAGCCGATTCTGATCGAGGGCAAAGCGATCCAGCTTCATCCCCTGGTCTGCGCGGCGTACAATGCCGACTTCGATGGCGACCAAATGGCGGTGCATGTCCCGCTCTCCGTCGAGGCTCAGGTCGAGGCTCGGTCCCTGATGATGTCGACCAACAACATCCTGTCGCCCGCCAACGGCAAGCCGATCATCGTTCCCACGCAGGACATCGTTTTGGGTCTCTATTACATGACGCGCGAGCGGCTCAACGCCAGGGGAACCGGCCGCGTTTTTGCGAATCGCGAGGAGGCGCGGATCGCCTACGACCAGGGCGACGTGGATCTCCAGGCCCGGGTCACCGTGCGCATCGGCAAGGAAAGGATCGAGACCACTGTAGGCCGCATCCTGCTCTACGAGGTTGCGCCGCCGGAGATTCCCTTCCAGGAATTGAATCGCGTGATGAAGAAGAAGGAGCTGGCGAACCTCATCGATCTCAGCTACCGGCTGGCGGGGAACAAAGAGACGGTCATCTTTGCGGACCGGCTGAAGGACACCGGATTCCAGTATGCGACGAAGGCCGGGATCTCGATTGCCATCAAGGACATGATGATTCCGCCCGGCAAGGAAGCCTTGCTGAAGCGGGCGCACGACGACGTGCGCGAGATCGAGGAGCAATATAAGAACGGTCTCATTACCGACGGCGAACGGTACAACAAGGTCGTCGATATCTGGGCCGAGGTGACGGACCGGATCGCCGACGAGATGCTGCGCGATCTGGGCACCGAAACGGTTACCGACGATAAGGGCGGCAAGACGACGATCCCGAGTTTCAATCCCATTTTCATGATGGCCGACTCGGGCGCCCGGGGCAGCGCGCAGCAGATCCGCCAGTTGGCCGGAATGCGCGGGCTCATGGCGAAGCCGTCGGGAGAAATTATCGAGACTCCGATCACGGCCAACTTTCGCGAGGGGCTGACGGTGCTGCAGTACTTCATCTCCACGCACGGCGCGCGCAAAGGCTTGGCGGACACCGCGCTCAAGACCGCGAACTCGGGCTATCTCACGCGCCGGCTGGTGGACGTCGCGCAGGATTCGGTTATCAGCGAAGACAACTGCGGAACGCTCGACGGAATCGAGATCACCCCTCTCATGGAGGGCGGCGAGATCATCGAGCCGCTCGGCGACCGCGTTCTCGGGAGGGTCGCGCTCGAAGACGTCAAAGACCCGTTTACGGGCCACATGATCGTTAAGGCGAACCAGGAGATCAACGAGGATCTGGTCCAGCGCATCGAGGATGCCGGGTTAGAGAGGATCAAGATCCGCTCCGTGCTGACTTGCCAATCGAGGCGCGGCGTATGCGTCATGTGCTATGGCCGCGACCTGGCGCGCGGCCACATGGTCAATCACGGCGAGGCCATCGGCGTGATCGCGGCCCAGTCCATCGGCGAGCCGGGGACGCAGCTGACCATGCGCACCTTCCATATCGGCGGCACTGCGAGCCGGCGAGCCGAACAGACGACCCTGGAGGCGCGCAATGATGGGTACCTTAAATTCATCAACCTCAACACCGTGGCCAACAAAGACGGCGATCTGGTCGTCATGAACCGAAACGGCGAGGTCGCCATCGTAGATTATCCGGAGGGAGAGAAAGGCAGGGCGAGAGAGAGGGAGCGATATCCGGTGGTTTACGGCGCGAAGTTCAAGAAAAAAGACGGCGCCAAGATCAAGGCCGGAGAGTTGCTCGCGGAGTGGGATCCCTACACCATTCCGATACTCACCGAAGTCACCGGCGCGGTTAAGTTCGGCGATATCGTCGAAGCCATCACCATGGAGGAACGGGTCGACGAGCGGACCGGCCTCTCGACTAAGGTCATCATCGATTCGAAGGATGTGGACAAGCGGCCGCGCATCTCGATCAAGGACGTGAAAGGGCAGACCGCGCGGCTTTCGGCGACGGGTGAGGCGCGCTATCTCCTGCCGGTCGGGGCCCATATCAATGTGCAGGAGGGACAGTCGGTTTTTGCCGGTGACGCCTTGGCCAAGATCCCGCGCGAGACGACCAAAACCAAAGACATCACCGGGGGACTGCCTCGAGTCGCCGAGTTATTCGAGGCCCGCAAGCCCAAGGAGTTTGCGGTGATCAGCGAGATCGACGGCGTGGTCTCGTTCGGGAAAGACACCAAGGGCAAGCGGAAAGTCGTTATCACTCCGGAGGTCGGCGAGCCGAGGGAATACCTGATTCCGAAGGGGAAGCACATCAGCGTGCACGAGGCCGATCGCGTCAGGGCGGGAGAGCTGTTGATGGACGGGTCGTCGAACCCGCACGACATCTTGAACATCCTGGGCGAGAAGGCGCTCGCGAAATACCTGGTGGACGAAGTGCAGGAAATCTACCGGCTGCAAGGGGTTCGCATCAACGACAAGCACATCGAGGTCATCGTCCGGCAGATGCTCAGGCGCGTAAGGATCAAGGAAGTCGGCGATAGCGAATTTCTCATCGGCGATCAAGTGGAGAAGTGGCGGTTTGAGGAGGAAAATCAGAAAATCATCAGCCAAGGGGGCAAGCCTGCGGTCGCCGAACCGCTGCTGCTCGGGATCACCAAAGCTTCCCTGTCTACGGAGAGTTTTATCTCGGCGGCGTCGTTTCAGGAGACGACGAAGGTGCTTACGGAAGCCGCCATTCAGGGCAAGGTGGACCTCCTCTGCGGGCTCAAAGAGAACGTCATCATGGGCCGGTTAATCCCCGCCGGCACCGGCTTGGCGAAGTATACCAAGCTCGAAATCGAGATGGACCAGCCGGAAGCGGAGGAGTTGGAGATTTCCGAGGCGGCGGGAGCCTAAAGCGCTTTGACAATCGGTGGTTTGTCTGTTAATTAAATCTTTTTACTCGAGACGGCTCCACTCGAGCAACGGAGAGCCGCAAGATTGATAGTCATAACCTATGCCTACAATTAGCCAGTTAGTGCGCGGCGCGAGAGAGCAGCAGCGCCGCAAGAATACGGCGCCAGCGCTGCAGGGATGCCCGCAAAAGCGCGGCGTTTGCATCCGCGTTTACACCACGACGCCGAAGAAGCCCAACTCGGCGCTGCGCAAAGTGGCGCGCGTGCGTCTGACCAACGGGATCGAGGTGACTTCTTATATCCCGGGCGTGGGGCATAACCTGCAAGAGCACTCCGTGGTGTTGATTCGCGGGGGTCGGGTGAAAGATCTGCCGGGCGTGAGGTATCACATCGTGCGCGGGACGTTGGATTCGATCGGCGTCCAGGAGCGCCGCCAGAGCCGCTCGAAGTACGGCGCGAAGAGGCCGAAGTAGGAGCCATGCCGCGTAAAGGGGAAGTCAAAAAAAGAGAGGGCTTGTCGGATCCCAAATATGGGGACAAGCAGGTCGCCAAGTTCATCAACACGATCATGAACGAGGGAAAGAAGAGCGTGGCGGAAAGAATGCTTTACGGCTCTCTCAATTTGGTGGCGGCCAAGACCAAGGAAGATTCTCTCGCCATATTCAAGCGCGCCGTGGAAAACGCCAAGCCCACGGTGGAGGTGCGCTCTCGCCGGGTCGGCGGCGCGACCTATCAAGTGCCGGTCGAAGTGAGGCCTCAACGTCGGATGTCCTTGAGCATGCGCTGGCTGGTGGATTCGGCAAGGGCCCGAGAGGGAAAGTCGATGCAGGACAAATTGGCCGCCGAGTTTATGGATGCGGCCAATAACCGCGGAGGGGCGATTAAGAAAAAGGAAGATACGCATCGGATGGCGGAGGCCAATCGCGCTTTCGCCCACTATCGTTGGTAGCTTCGCTTAGGAATACGACACCGAGCAGGGAGGCGGTTTGACCGCCTCCTTTTTTTCTCTGATAGCTGAAGATCATGGCAAGAACAGTCCCTTTAGAGAAGACGCGTAACATCGGGATCATGGCCCACATCGATGCGGGCAAGACCACGACGACCGAGCGAATTCTCTATTATACCGGAACCAACTATAAAATCGGCGAGGTCGATGAGGGCACCGCCACGATGGACTGGATGGTGCAGGAGCAGGAGCGCGGCATCACCATCACCTCGGCGGCGACGACCGCCCTGTGGCGCGACCATCGGATCAATCTCATCGATACGCCGGGCCACGTCGATTTTACCATCGAAGTCGAGCGCTCGCTGCGCGTCTTAGACGGCGCGGTGGCCGTGTTTTGCTCGGTCGGCGGCGTCGAGCCGCAGACGGAAACCGTTTGGCGCCAGGCGGACAAGTATCAGGTTCCCCGGATCGCCTTCGTCAACAAAATGGACCGCGTCGGGGCGGATTTTTTCCGGGCGGTGCAGATGATCCAGGATCGCCTGGGCGCCCGGCCGGTCGCAGTGCAACTGCCGATCGGCGCCGAGGACCAGTTTAAGGGCGTGATCGACCTCGTGCAGATGAAGGCCGTCGTGTGGGAAGAGGAGAGCCTCGGGGCCAAATATCGCATCGAGCCGATCCCCGCGGAGCTGGTGGCGCAGGCCGAAGAGTACCGCGAAAAATTGCTTGAGGCGGCGGCGGACTGCGACGAATCACTCATGGAAAAGTATTTGGATGGCAAAGAGATCGCCGAAAGTGAAATCCGCCGGGCGATCCGCGCGGGAGGGCTGGCCCTCAAGCTGGTGCCGGTGTTGTGCGGCTCCGCTTTTAGAAACAAGGGGGTTCAACCCTTGCTCGACGCCGTGATCGACTACCTGCCGTCGCCGCATGACATTCCATCGGTCCAGGGCAAGAATCCGGATTCTCAACAAGCGGAAGAGCGTCCGGCGAGCGACGAGGCGCCGTTTTCGGCGCTGGCCTTCAAGATCATGACCGATCCGTTCGTCGGGACGCTGACTTTCTTCCGGGTTTACTCGGGGGTGCTGTTCTCGGGCTCCAGCGTCTACAATTCGACCAAGACTAAAAGAGAGAGAATCGGCCGGCTGCTCAAAATGCACGCCAACAAGCGCGAGGAGATCAAAGAGGTCTACGCCGGCGATATCGCCGCGGCGGTGGGGTTGAGAAGCACGACCACGGGAGATACGCTTTGCGATGAAGACCGTCCGATCGTTCTGGAATCGATAGACTTCCCCGATCCGGTGATCTCGATCGCGATCGAGCCGAAAAGCAAGGCCGACCAGGAAAGGCTCGGCATCTCGCTCCAGAAGCTGGCCGGCGAAGACCCTTCGTTCAGGGTGCGGACGGATGAAGAGACCGGACAGACGATCATCTCCGGCATGGGCGAGCTTCACCTGGAGATCATCGTCGATCGGCTGGTGAGAGAGTTCAACGTCGGGGCCAACGTCGGCAAGCCGCAGGTCGCCTACAAAGAAACGATCCGCAAGACGGTCGAGCAAGAGGGGAAGTTTATTCGGCAAACCGGCGGTCGCGGGCAATATGGCCACGTCGAGATCAGAGTCGAGCCGCAAGCGCCGGGAGGCGGTTTTGAGTTCGAAGACGCCGTCAAGGGCGGGCGCATTCCGCGGGAATATATTCCGGCGGTGGAAAAGGGCGTGCGCGAGGCGACCGAGAGCGGCGGGTTGGCGGGTTATCCCGTGGTCGACGTGAAGGTTACGCTGCTCGATGGGAGCTACCACGACGTCGACTCCTCCGAGATCGCGTTCAAGATCGCGGGATCGATGGCCTTTAAAGAGGCCACGAGGAAGGCGTCGCCGGTGCTGCTGGAGCCTATTATGTCGGTCGAAGTGGTGGTGCCGGAAGCCTTCATGGGCGACGTCATCGGCGACCTCAGCTCGCGCCGCGGAAAAATCCTCGGCATGGGTTCGCGTCCGGCGGTTCAGGTGATCGAGGCGCGCGTCCCGCTCGCGCAGATGTTCGGTTATGCGACGGATGTGCGCTCGATGACCCAGGGGCGAGCGACCTATACCATGCAGTTTTCGCATTACGAGCCGGTGCCGGCGACTATTTCGGAAGAGATCAGCGCGAAAGCAGTGGGGCTTTGAGGCGATCTCGTTGGAGTAAGCTATGAACGAGAAAATTCGAATTCGTCTGCGAGCCTATGACCATCGCGTTCTCGATCAGTCGGTGGGCGAGATCGTGGAGACGGTCAAGCGGACCGGCGGAAGGGTCGCGGGCCCGATCCCGCTCCCGACGCGCATCGAGCGGTTTACGGTGAACCGATCGCCCCATGTCGACAAGAAGTCGCGCGAGCAGTTCGAGATCCGCACCCATAAACGGTTGCTCGATATCCTGGAGCCGACGCAGCAGACGATCGATGCTTTGGGGAAGCTCGACCTGGCCGCGGGCGTCGACGTGGAGATCAAGCTGCAGTGAGGCGGGCGGTTCAAGTTGATTTTATGAACGGACTGATAGGCAAGAAGCTCGGCATGACACAACTCTTCACGGCCGACGGGAGCGTGGTGCCGGTCACCGTGATCCAGACGGGTCCGTGCGTGGTCGTGCAGAAAAAGGAAGCGGAACGCGACGGCTATACCGCGCTGCAGGTTGGATTCGGCAGCAAAAAAAACCAGCGCGTGCGCAAGTCCGAGCAGGGTCATCTAGCCAAGGCCGGCAAGGGCGCCTTCGAAGTCCTGCGCGAGCTCAGGTCGGAGGATGTCGCCCAGTACGCCGTCGGGCAGGAGATCAAGGTTGCCGACCTGTTTAAAACCGGAGATCGGGTGGACGTAGCCGGCGTCAGCAAGGGCCGGGGATTCGCCGGGGTCATCAAGCGGTGGAGCTTCGCCGGTTTTCCCGGTTCCCGCGGGACGCACGAGTATTTTCGTCATGGCGGATCGATCGGCAACCGGTCGTTCCCCGGCCGCGTGTTCAAGGGCAAGAAGATGGCGGGACAATTGGGAAACGAACGGGCTTCCGTGCAGAATCTTGAGGTGATCGAAGTTCGCGCGGAGAGCAATCTGCTCTTCATCAAAGGGTCGGTGCCGGGCGCGCCGCGCGGAGTGGTGCTCGTGCGGCGGACGGTCAAGGGTTGAGAGTCGTCATGAGCGCTCAGATCATTCATCCCGAGCTTAAGGCGGAGATTTTTCAGGTCGCGTTGCGCCCCCATCTGCTCCACGACGTCGTCACCATGCAGCGCGCCAACCGGCGGGCCGGCACGGCGGCGACGAAGAGCAAGGGGTTCGTGCGCGGCGGAGGAAAGAAGCCCTGGAAACAGAAGGGGACAGGCCGGGCGCGCGCCGGGAGCATTCGGTCGCCTATCTGGGTCGGTGGTGGAACGATCTTCGGCCCCCAGCCGAGAGATTACTCCTATCGGATGCCTAAAAAGGCGCGTCGCGAGGCGCTCTTGTCGGCGCTCAGCCTCAAGCATAAAGAGGGAAAGATCGTCGTCGTCGATAAGCTGGAAATGGAACAACCGAAAACCAAGATCATGCGCCAGCTGCTGGAAGGAATGAATGTGAAGAGCGCGCTCATCGTCCTGCCGCAGGCGAATCCGCCCGTCGAGCTATCGGCCAGGAACCTGCCCAAGGCGAAAGTAATCCGGGTCGAGGGACTGAATGTCTACGATCTGCTCCGCTTCGACCACCTTATCTTGACTGAAGGGGCGCTGCGGCTGATTGAGGAGAGGCTGCCCGCATGAAAGAGCCTCAACGGATAATTTTGGCTCCGTTGGTGACCGAGAAGAGCACCTTGCTGTTGGAGAAGGCCAATCAGGTTCTGTTCCGCGTGCGGCCCGACGCCAACAAAATCGAAGTCAAGCGCGCCATCGAGACGCTGTTCAAGGTGAAGGTCGAGAAGGTGAGGATGAACCGCTATCTCGGCAAGCTGCGGCGCGTCGGGAGAAATGTGGGCCGCCTCCCCCAATGGAAAAAGGCTTACGTGACGTTAAAAGAAGGGGACAAGATCGAACTATTTGGCGGCGCCTAAAGAATTTTAGATTTTGGATTGCCGATTTTCGATTCAATCTAAAATCTAAAATCAAAAATTGGGGAACGATGGCGATCAAGACTTACAATCCAACCTCGGCGGGGATGAGGTTTAGGACCGGTCTCGACTTTGAGGAGATTACGCGGACCGGGGCGGAAAAGCGCCTGCTTCTTCCCGTAAAGCGCAGCGGCGGGCGCAACAACACCGGACGCATCACGAGCCACCATCGCGGGGGCGGCCACAAGCGCCTCTATCGCATAATCGACTTCAAGCGCGACAAGATGGGGACTCCGGCGCGGGTTGAAGCTATCGAATACGATCCCAACCGTTCCGCGCGCATCGCGCTGCTCTGCTACGCGGACGGAGAGCGCCGCTATATCGTGGCGCCCGATCAACTCAAGGTGGGAGATTCGGTACTCTCCGGCGGCGAGGGGGTCGATATCAAGCCGGGAAATTCGCTGCCGCTCAAGTTCATTCCGGTGGGCACCGTCATCCACAACGTCGAGATCAAGCTCGGCAAGGGGGCGCAGCTGGCGCGCAGCGCGGGCGCCGGGGCGCAGTTGATGGCCAAAGAGGGACGTTATGCCCTGCTGAAGCTCCCATCCGGCGAGCTGCGCAACGTGCTGGCCGAATGCCGCGCCAGCGTGGGGCAGGTCGGGAACCTGGACCAGGAAAATGTCTCGTGGGGCAAGGCCGGGAGGATGCGTTGGCTGGGCAAGAAGCCGTGGACTCGCGGAATCGCCAAAAATCCGGTGGATCATCCTCACGGGGGCGGCGAAGGGCGTTCCAAGGGAAATCACCCGCAGACGCCCTGGGGGAAGCCGACGAAGGGTTACAAAACCAGGAAGCGCCGGCACTCGGATAAGTATATCGTTCAGCGTAGAGAGGGCTGATCCCGATGGCACGCTCGATTAAAAAAGGTCCGTTTGTCGACGATCACCTCAGGCGGAAGATTGAGGCGATGAACCAGAGCAAGGATAAGCGGGTCCTCAAGACCTGGTCGCGGCGCTCGACGATTACGCCGGACATGGTGAGCTATACGATCGCGGTCCATAACGGGAGAAAATTCATTCCCGTTTTTGTGACCGAAAGTATGGTGGGCCATAAGCTTGGCGAGTTCGCGCCGACGCGGACGTTCCACGTGCATTCGGGAGACCGCAAGGCCGAGGCCAAAACAGGAGTTGTGGGCGCGCCGCGGGCGGCTCCCGGGGCCCCGGCGGCAGCGCCGGCGCCGGCCGCGCCGGCCGCTCCGGCGGCTGCGGCCAAGCCGAAGGCGTAATGGATCGAGAGCGGGGAGTTCGGAGATAACGAAACATGGAAACGCGCGCTCAAACTCGCTTTGTCAGCCTGGCCCCGCGCAAGGTGCAGCTGGTCGTGGATCAAATCCGGGGGAAGGGTGTTGAGGAGGCTCTGAACATTCTGAAGTTTGTGCCAAAGCGGTCGGCGGCGATTGTGACGAAGACTTTGAGGTCGGCTGTGGCCAACGCGGAAAACACCCAAAGCGTGGATGTCGATCGGCTTTATGTCAAGCGCATCGCGGTCGACGAGGGCGGCATGCGCAAGGGCTTCATGCCTCGGGCGATGGGGCGGGGGGCGCGCATTCGTAAACGGCTCAGTCATATCACCGTGGTGGTCGACGAGAGGGGATAGGCGCTCATGGGGCAGAAGACTCATCCGAAACTTTTCCGCATCGGAGTCATAGACTCCTGGGATTCCAAGTGGTACGCGCAGCACGATTACGCGCGGCTGCTCCATGAGGATCTGAAGATCAAGAAATTTCTCAAAACCAGGCTCTATCACGCCGGCATCTCGAAGATCGAAATCGAAAGGGCGGCCAACAAGGCGAAGATCAACATCTACACCGCGCGCCCCGGGATCGTCATCGGCAAAAAGGGCGCGGAGATAGAAAAACTCAAGCAGGAGATCTCGCGTCTCTCGGATCGCGAAGCCTATCTCAACATCATCGAGGTGCGCCGTCCCGACCTGGACGGGCAGCTCGTCGGTGAAAACGTCGCGCTCCAGCTGGAGCGTCGCGTGGCCTTTCGCCGGGCGATGAAGGAGAGCGTATCGCGCGCGCTTAGGATGGGAGCCGAAGGGGTAAAGATTCAATGCGCGGGGCGACTGGGCGGGACCGAGATTGCGCGCACCGAGTGGTACCGGGAAGGCCGCGTGCCGCTACACACTCTGCGGGCGGATATCAGTTACGGATTTGCCGAAGCCAAGACGACCTACGGAGTGATCGGTGTCAAAGTGTGGATCATGAGGGGCGAGGTTTTAACGGAGCAAGAGGAGCAGCAAAAGGCGGCGATGGGCGCCTAGCGATTCGGGGTTTCAAGGTTCAAGAGTTCAAAGGTTCAAGGGTTGAAAGCAGATGTTAGAGCCAAAGAAAGTCAAATACCGCAAGCAACAGAAGGGCCGCCGGGCAGGATTTGCTCAGCGGGGATCCACGTTGGCCTTCGGGGATTACGGGCTTAAGGCGCTCGATCGGGGGTGGCTCGGCGCGCGGGAGATTGAGGCGGCGCGGATCGCGCTCACCCGCTATCTCAAGCGCGGCGGAAAGGTCTGGATTCGGATATTTCCGGATAAGCCGATTACCAAGAAGCCGGCTGAGACCCGGATGGGAAAAGGCAAAGGCGCGACTGCGGGCTGGGTGGCGGTCGTCAAGCCCGGCAGGGTTCTTTACGAGATGGAAGGCGTGGAGCGCGAGCTGGCGCGGGAGGCGTTCCGTTTAGCAGCGCACAAGCTCTCGATTGCCACCATGTTCGTCGAGCGAAAGGGGCTGAGCCATGCCGGTTAAGGAGCTGCGCGAGCTGGGGAAGGACGAGCTGGCGCAGAAGCGCGCCGAACTCAAAGAGGAGATTTTTCATCTCAGGCTCAGGCGGGCCACAGGTAGGTTGGAGGCCCCGATGAAACTGAGGCAAAACAGGCGGGAGTTGGCCCGGGTCGAGACCATCATGCGGGAGCGGGAGCTTAAGGGGGCGGAAGGCTAAGATGAATCCACGAGGCATGCGCAAAGAGCGCCAAGGCGTGGTGCTGAGCAACCGGATGCAGAAGACCGTCGTGATCGCGGTGGAACGGATCGTGCTGCACCCGAAATATAAAAAATATCTCAAGCGGCGCACGAAGCTGAAGGCCCACGACGAAAACAATGCTTGCCAGGTGGGGGATCGGGTATCGATCGTCGAGTCGCGTCCGCTAAGCCGCGAGAAACGCTGGCGGGTCAGCAAGATTCTCGAGCGGGCGGTGGCGACGGAAGGCGTCGAGCCGGGCTCGCCGGGCGCGCCTGTTTCGGCTTAAACATTGGGGGTTGAGGTCGGCGTATGATTCAGATGCGGACGGTTTTGGATGTCGCGGACAACTCGGGGGCGCGCAAGGTCCAGTGCATCAAAGTTCTCGGCGGCAGCAAGCGGAGATATGCCTCCGTGGGCGACGTGATCGTGGTCTCGGTCAAGGAGGCGATCCCCAACGCGAAGGTCAAGAAGGGGGAAGTGGCCAAGGCGGTGGTGGTGCGGACGGCCAAGGAGCTGGGGCGGCCCGACGGGAGTTATATCCGTTTCGACGTGAACTCGGCGGTGTTGATCGATAACCAGCGGGAGCCGATCGGGACGCGGATTTTCGGACCGGTGGCGCGCGAGCTGCGCGGGAAGAAATTCATGAAGATCATCTCGCTGGCGCCTGAGGTGCTTTGAAATTTTAGATTTTGGATTGCCGATTTTAGATTGAATCGAAAATCAAAAATCTAAAATCGAAAATGGGAAGATGCATATTCGGAAAAACGACAGTGTGATGGTGGTCACCGGCAGGGAGCGGGGCAAGACGGGCAAGGTCCTGCGGGTGATGCCCGATCGAGACGCGGCCATCATCGAGCGCGTCAACCTGGTGAAGCGCCATGCCAAGGCGCGCGGCCCGCAGCAGCCCGGCGGCATCGTGGAGAAAGAGGCGCCGATGCGCCTCTCCAACATCATGCTGATGTGCGACAAGTGCAACGCGCCGGTCAGGGTCGGGAGAAAAGTCATGGCCGATGGCGACAAGGCGCGTGTCTGCCGGCGCTGCGGGGATCCTATAGATTAGTCCCGAGTTTTCAGTCTCGGGCTTCGAGTGTTGACGATGGCGGTTAAAGCAGAAACCAAGATAACGCGGCTCAGGAAGAAATATCAGGAGGAGATCGTCCCTCTGATGATGAAGGAGTTCGGCTACGGCAATCCGCTTCAGGTGCCGCGTCTGGAAAAGATTACCTTGAACATGTGCCTGAACGAGGCGCGGGAAAACGTCAAGGTTCTTGACGCCGCCGTCGCCGAGATCGCCTCGATCACGGGCCAAAGGCCGGTGATCACCCGCGCGAAAAAAGCCATTGCGAATTTCAAGTTGCGCGAAGGCGTGCCCATCGGCTGCATGGTGACGCTCAGGCGCGAGCGCATGTACGAATTTCTGGACCGGTTGATCCACGCGGCGTTGCCGCGAGTGAGGGATTTCAAGGGAATTCCCGACCGGGCCTTCGACGGCCGCGGCAACTATTCTCTGGGGCTGCGCGAGCAGATTATCTTTCCCGAGATCCAGGTCGACAAGGTGGACAAGCCCCACGGCCTCACGGTGTCGATCGTTACCACGGCGAAATCCGACCAGGAAGGGAAGGCGCTGCTCAAGCTCTTGGGCATGCCGTTTGCGGGTTAGGGAGGGAGCCATTGGCTAAGACGTGTCTCAGGGTGAAGGCCGAACGGCCCGGCAAGTTTAAGGTAAGGCAGTACAACCGCTGCCCGCTCTGCGGGCGGGCGCGCGCTTTTTATCGTCGTTTTCGGATGTGTCGAATCTGCCTGCGCGACAATGCGCGCAAGGGCCAGATTCCCGGACTGATCAAAGCAAGCTGGTAGCTGGTTGGGAGAGAGAAGATGGCAATGACCGATCCGATCGCCGATATGCTGACCCGCATCCGCAATGCGGCCCGCGCCGGGCATGAAAGCCTGGAGATGCCCGCTTCGCGCGTTAAAGAGGCGATCCTGAAGGTGTTGGTTGCGGAAGGCTACCTGCAAGATTTCAAAAGGGTGAAAGCCAAGGACCGAGGGGGCGAGGCGCTGCGCGTGCAACTGAGATTCGACAAAGCCCGCAAACCGATCATGGCCGGGCTGCGCCGCATCAGCCGCCCGGGCCGGCGGGTCTATGTGGGCATCGAGCAGATACCGCCGCTGCGCGCGGGGCTGGGAGTCCACATTCTCTCGACCTGCAAAGGCATTTTGGCGGATCGCGATGCCAAAAAGAAAAAGGTCGGCGGAGAAATCATCTGCTCGGTCTGGTAGCGGAATAGGAGAGAAACGTGTCGCGCATCGGACGGTTGCCTATATCGATTCCTGCGGGAGTCAAAGTCGCCCTGGAAGACCATGGAGTCCGCGCGGAGGGACCAAAGGGAAAGCTTCGCACGGAACTCCCGCGTGGAATCCAGGTCGCGGTGGCAGCGAACATCATCAACGTCACACGCGAGGCCGAGGACAGGAAGAGCAAGGCGCTGCACGGGCTGACGCGCAAACTGGTCGCCAATATGGTCGAGGGTGTCAGCCGCGGCTTTACGCGTGTGCTGGATATCAACGGCGTCGGTTACCGAGCGGAAGTCAAAGGGACCGAGCTGCATATGACGTTGGGCTATTCGCATCCTATAGTGTTTCCCTTGCCGGCGGGAGTGACGGCCTCGGTGGAGCGTCAGATCATTATTACGCTCACCAGCGCCGACCGGCGGGTGCTGGGAGAGACGGCAGCCGCGATCAGGGGCTTTAGGCCGCCGGAACCCTACAAAGGGAAAGGGGTCAAATACCGCGAGGAAGTTATTAAACGGAAAGCTGGAAAAGCGGTCGGCGCTGCGAGCTCCGGCTAAATAGTCGCGAAGGTCGAGAGATGTTGGACAATCAGAGACAAAGCGCGCGCAAAGCGCGGCAGCAGCGCGTGCGCAAGAAAGTCCGCGGGTCGAACACGCTGCCCAGGGTCTGCGTCTATCGGAGCCTCAAGCATATCTACGCCCAGATCATATCGGACGATAAGGGCGTGACCCTGGCTTCGGTTTCGACTCTTTCCCCGAATATCAAGAGCGGCAAGCTCAAGAGCGCCAAGTCGGTGGACGCGGCGAAGCAGGTGGGGCAGGCGCTCGCTCAGGCATGCAGGGAGAAAAATATTTCTCGCGTCGTTTTCGACCGCAATGGATTTATGTTTCATGGGCGCGTCAAGGCTTTAGCGGATGCGTTGCGCGAAGGCGGCATTAAATTTTAGGACTGAGTAACGAGCACCGAGGGATGGGTACTTGACTTAGCGCTCACTCCTCATCGCTCAGCGCTGGAGAATATGGAAAGAATCGATCCACAGGGACTGGAGCTGAAAGAAAAGGTCGTGCACATCAGCCGCGTGGCTAAGGTGGTCAAGGGCGGCCGTCGCTTTAGCTTCAACGCCCTGGTCGTAGTGGGCGATGGCCGGTCGCTGGTGGGCTATGGCATGGGCAAAGCGAAAGAGGTTCCCGAAGCGATCCGCAAGGGACTGGAACAGGCCAAGAAGAGTTTGATCAGAGTTCCAATCATTGCCGGAACGATCCCTTTTGAAGTGACCGGGCGCTACGGCGCCGGACATGTGATGTTGAAGCCCGCCTCCGACGGCACCGGCGTGATTGCGGGCGGAGGCGTGCGCGCGGTTGTAGAGGCGGCCGGAATCCAGAACGTTCTCACGAAATGCATCGGCTCCACCAATCCGCACAACAGCGTGAAGGCGGCGTTCGAAGCGTTGAGAGATCTCAAGTTTCCCGAGGAAGTCGCCGCGCGAAGAGGAAAGCCGCTGGAGGAGATCCGATAAGAGCTATGGACCTGAGCAATTTACATCCCGCGCCGGGATCGACCAAAAAGCGCAAGCGAGTGGGACGCGGGCCCGGCTCGGGCCACGGCAAGACGTCGTGCCGCGGCCACAAGGGCCAGGGGGCGCGCTCCGGGGGCGGCACCCGGCCCGGCTTTGAAGGCGGGCAGATGCCGCTGCGACGCCGCGTTCCCAAGCGGGGATTTCACAACCCGTCGCAGAACAAGCCGGCGGTGGTGAATCTCGGGCAGCTGGAGGTTTTCGACTCGGGAAGCGAAGTGACGCCGGATATCTTACTGGCGCGCGGTTTCATTGCCGGGAAGGGCCGCGCCGTAAAAATTTTGGCGGAAGGCTCGTTGAGCAAGTCCCTGACGGTCAAAGCCCATGCTTTTTCCTCGAAGGCCAAAGAGAGACTGGAATCCTTAGGGGGCAAGGCGGAGTTGATCACAGCCCATGATTGAAGGCTTTCAAAATGCGAGCAAGATTCCCGAGCTCAGGCGCAGGGTATTTTTCACCCTGTCCATGCTCGTGGTCTATCGCGTGGGAGTCCACATTCCGACGCCCGGCATCGATCGGGTAGCGCTGGCGTCGTTTTTCGACCGCGTCAAAGACACGATCTTCGGCCTGTTTAACCTGTTCTCCGGCGGCGCGTTGGAGCAGTTCTCGGTTTTTTCTCTGGGCATCATGCCCTACATCAGCGCGTCTATCATTTTGCAGCTGCTCACGGTGGTCTTTCCGTACCTTGAGCGGTTGTCCAAGGAGGGCGAAGCGGGGCGCAGGAAGATCACGCAGTACACGCGCTACGGCACCATCGTTCTGTCGATCGTTCAAGGGCTGATGATCGCCATGGGAATGGAAGGAACCCGCGGCGGGGGCGGGGAGGCGATCGTGCTCGATCCCGGCTGGCGTTTTCGCATCATGACCGTCATCACGCTCACTTCCGGCACGGCGTTCATCATGTGGCTGGGAGAGCAGATCACGGAGCGCGGCATCGGCAACGGCATTTCGCTGATTATTTTCGCCGGGATTGTGGCGCGTCTCCCGTCGGCCATCACCTCAACGTTTCAGTTTGTCCAGGAAGGGGAGCTGAGAATTTTCGTCGTTCTGTTCGTGCTGCTGATCGTGATCGCCTCAGTCGGCGCGGTCATCTTCATGGAGCGGGGGCAGAGGCGGATCCCGGTCCAGTACGCGAAAAGAGTCGTCGGGCGCAAGATGTACGGCGGGCAAAGCTCGCACCTGCCGCTGAAGATCAACACTTCGGGCGTGATCCCTCCGATATTCGCCTCGTCGATTTTGATCTTTCCCGCTACGCTGGCGCAATTCGTGCAACATCCCTGGGCGCAATCCCTCGCGAGTTATCTCGCGCCGGGCCGGTGGCTGCACGACGCGCTCTACGTCGGATTCATCATTTTCTTCTGTTACTTTTACACGGCCGTGGTGTTCAACCCCGCCGACGTGTCGGAGAACATGAAAAAGTTCGGCGGCTATATTCCCGGGATCAGGCCCGGACAAAAAACGGCCGAGTTCATCGACCGGGTGCTCTCCAGGGTGACTCTCGGCGGCGCGCTTTACCTCTCGGCGGTGGCGCTGTTGCCGACGCTGCTCATCGGCCAGTTTAACGTTCCGTTTTTTTTCGGGGGCACGGCGCTGCTGATTGTCGTGGGCGTGGCTTTGGACACCGTGGCGCAAGTTGAGACTCACATGATCAGCCGAAACTACGAGGGTTTTATGCGCGGCGGCCGTCTCAGAGGGCGAAGAGGTTAGGGTTGGGCAACGAGCGGGTTTTTCGGGTGGTGTTTTTAGGGCCTCCGGGCGCGGGGAAGGGGACTCAAGCGAGGCTCTTGGAAGAAGGGATCGGCGCTTGCCGCCTGTCGACCGGAGATATCCTGCGCCAGGCGGTTGAAGAGCAGACGCCGCTCGGGAAAGAGGCGGCGGATTATCTCCACCAGGGACAGCTGGTGCCCGATGAGATGATGCTGAAGCTGATCGGCGAGCGGCTCAGCCAGGCCGATTGCCGGAGCAGTTTCATCCTGGACGGGTTTCCCAGGACGGTTGCCCAGGCGGACGGACTGGAGCGGATACTCAAAGAGCTCGGCTCGGAGTTGGATTTCGTGCTTTGCCTCCGGGTCCCGAATGAGACGATCATTCAACGGCTGGCAGGCCGGCGGACCTGCAAGGGATGCGGGGCCGTTCACCATGTCGCGTTTAGTCCGCCGGCTCGGGCCGGGCGGTGCGATGGGTGCGGCGGAGAGCTTTACCAGCGAGAGGACGATCGCGAGGAGAAGATCGCGGCGCGGCTCAGCGTTTACGAGACGCAGACCACGCCGCTGGCCGAATACTATCGCAAGCGCGGCCTGCTGAGAGAGATCGACGGCTCCGGGAACATCGAACAGGTGCGCAGTCGGGCTTTCCAGGCGCTGGGGGCGAACGCGGCATGATCACTCTCAAATCGGCGCGCGAAATCGAAGTGCTGAGAAGAGCGAATGTGATCGTGGCGGAGATTCTGGAGGAGCTTAAAAAAAAAGTGGCCCCGGGGGTCACGACGCTGGAGTTGGACTCCCTGGCGGAGGAGCTGACCTATAAGAAGAAGGCGCTGCCCGCGTTCAAGGGTTACCAGATGGCCGGGCGGGTTTATCCCGGATCGCTCTGCGTCTCGGTCAACGACGAGATCGTCCACGGCATTCCGGGCGAGCGAGCGCTGAAAGATGGGGATGTGGTCGGGCTCGATTTCGGCGTGATCTATGAAGGTTTCTACGGCGATTCGGCGTTCACCGTCGGTGTCGGCCAAGTGAGCGAAGAGGCGGCGCGTCTCATGCGGGTGACCGAGCAGTCGCTCTATCGCGGGATCGAGCAGCTGGTCGAGGGAAAACGGCTCGGAGATCTTTCGTCGGTGGTTCAAAAGACGGTCGAAGAGGCCGGATTTTCCGTGGTCCGCGCGTTCGTCGGGCACGGCATCGGCAAGCGGCTGCACGAAGACCCGCCGGTGCCCAACTACGGCGAGCCGGATCGAGGCCTTCGCATAAGAGAAGGGATGGTCCTGGCCATCGAGCCGATGGTCAACGCCGGCGGCTGGGACGTGAAGATGAAAGAGGACGGCTGGACCGCCGTCACCGCGGACGGGAGCTTGTCGGCTCACTTCGAGCATTCCGTGGCGATTACCAAAAACGGTCCGTACGTTTTGAGCAAGCTTTAACGGAAGGACTGCCGATCCTTCGACTGGCCTGTCCTGAGCAAACCAGTCGCATCCTTCGACAAGCTCAGGACGAACGGCTGGTTTGTCGAAGGGCTCAGGACGGTGGGCAGAGTCGAACCGTTTTCGGTTTGAGTAACGGCCGGCGAACAAACGAGTGACGGGACATGCCTAAGGGAGATTCGATCGAGGTGACCGGAATGGTGTTGGAGACATTGCCCAACGCCATGTTTCGCGTGGCGCTCGACAACGGCCACAAGGTCCTGGCGCACATCTCAGGCAAGATGCGCATGCACTACATCAAGATCCTCCCGGGGGACAAAGTGCGGATCGAGCTGTCGCCTTACGACCTGGGCCGCGGGAGGATCACGTACCGTGAAAAATAGGGCCGGGGAGAGAGACCAGAAATGAAGGTTCGAGCATCGGTTAAAAAGATCTGCAACAAATGCAAAGTGATCCGGCGCAAGGGAGTCGTGCGGGTGGTTTGCGAGAACATCAGGCACAAACAGAGGCAAGGCTGAACAATTTTAGATTTTCGATTTCCGCCAGAGGCGGATCCGCCAAAGCTTTGTGGCGGAGCCGATCTGATTTTAGATTGGAATCAAAAATCGAAAATTGGCGGGGTTCAGGGGATAAAGGGGTGAAGGTATGGCGAGAATAGCCGGAGTGGATCTGCCCAGGAACAAGCGGATGGAGGTCGCGCTAACCTACATCTACGGCATCGGCCGGAGCGCTTCGAGAAAGATTCTCCAGACGGCGGGCGTGCCGTTCGATATGAGGAGCGACAACCTGGGCGATGACGAGGTGGTGAAGATTCGGCAGCTCATCGACCAGGGATATAGGGTCGAAGGGGATCTGCGCCGCGACGTCTCCGCCAATATCAAGCGCCACATCGATATCGGGTCGTATCGGGGGCTGCGGCACCGCAAGGGCTTGCCCGTGCGGGGACAACGGACCCACACCAACGCGCGCACCCGCAAGGGGCCGCGCAAAACAGTGGCGGGGAAGAAGACGGCACCGTCGAAGGGATAGCGAGGCGCATGATGCAAGATGCGGGATGCGAGATCCAAGATGCCTGCGGGCTTTGAAGGAGTAAGCTGATGGCGAAAGGCGACGAAGTAGCTGAGGAGAAAGAGAAGAAGGCGTCGGCGCGCCCGGAGGAAAAAGCCGGCGAGAAGGCCGGCGAAAAGGCGGCGCGAAAGAAAAAGAGCCGCAAGAACGTCTCCGAGGGCGTGGTCCACATTCATTCGACCTTTAACAACACGATTGTGACGATCACCGACTATCAGGGCAATGTGATTTCCTGGTCGAGCGCCGGAACCGTGGGCTTCAAAGGCTCGCGCAAGGGGACTCCGTTTGCGGCGCAACAGGCGGCCGAGAACGCCGCCAAAAAAGCGATGGACCACGGGCTGCGGAGCGTCCAGGTCTTTGTTCGCGGCCCGGGGGCGGGAAGAGAGTCGGCTCTGCGCTCGCTCCAGTCCGCCGGGGTCCATGTGAGTCTGATCAAGGACGTTACCCCGATTCCCCATAACGGATGCCGTCCGCCGAAACGGAGGAGAGTGTAATGAAAAACGGAGGCGAAGACCTTGGCTAGGTATTCTGGATCGGTATGCCGGCTTTGTCGGCGCGAGAACTTGAAGCTGTTTCTCAAGGGCGAGCGCTGCTACACGGATAAGTGCGCCATCGAGCGCCGCAACTATCCTCCCGGACAACACGGGCAGGGGCGGCCGAAATTTTCCGAATACAGCGTCCAGCTGCGCGAAAAGCAGAAGGTCAAGCGGATGTACGGCCTGTTGGAAAAGCAATTCCGCCGCACCTTCGAACTGGCCGAACGGGTGAAAGGGATCACGGGAGAGGCGCTGCTTGTGTTGTTGGAACGGCGACTCGACAACGTAACGTACCGGCTCGGTTTTGCCAGCTCCAGGGCCGACGCGCGGATGCTGGTGCGCCACGGCCACATCGTGGTCAACGGCAAGCGCGTGACGATTCCTTCATACTTCGTCCGTCCCGGCGATGTCGTCACGGTGAAAGATCAGAGCCGCAAGCTGGATCGCGTGGTCGCCGCCCTGGAAGGGGCGCAGCGGCGCGGGGTGCCGGAGTGGGTGGAGCTGGACCGGGAAAGCGTCAGCGGCAAAATCAAATATCTCCCCGCGAGGGGCGACATTACAGCGCCGATCAACGAGAAGCTGATCGTCGAGCTGTATTCAAAGTAAACTTGGGACTGAGGAGATGGCTATGCACAGGCATTGGAATGATTTGATCAAGCCGAAGCAGCTCGAAGTGGACGACAAAGACCTTACCTCGACTTACGGTAAATTCTATGCCGAGCCTTTCGAGCGAGGCTTCGGCGCGACGGTGGGTAATTCGCTGAGAAGGATCCTCCTATCCTCGCTCATGGGGTCGGCGATCGTCTCGGTCCGGATCAAGGGAATTCTGCACGAGTTTTCGACGATTCCCGGAGTCACCGAAGACGTGACCGATATCGTTCTGAACCTCAAGGAAGTCAGGCTCAAGCTCAACGACACCGAGCAGCAGACTCTCAGGATCGAGACCAAAGGGCCCAAAACGGTGCAGGCGAAAGACCTCGTGGCCGGCCCGAGCGTCGAGATCCTCAATCCGGAGCAACACATCGCGACTCTCTCGCGCGAGGCCAAGCTCGACATGGAGCTGGTGGTCAAACTGGGGCGTGGTTACGTGCCGGCGGAGCGGAACAGAGAAGAGGGAGTGCCGGTCGACACGATCTTTATCGACTCGGTTTTTTCTCCTATCCGCAAGGTGAACTTCAACGTCACCAACGCGCGCGTCGGGCAGAGAACCGACTACGAACGGCTGGTGTTCGAAGTTTGGACGGACGGCGGGGTGAAGCCGGACGACGCCGTCGCCTATGCGGCCAAGATATTGCAGGACCAGGTGCAGATGTTTATCAACTTTAACGACGAGCCGCAGCCGAGGAACCGGGACGAATCGCCGGCGCTCTCGCTCAACGAGAACCTGTTTCGCAGCGTGGACGAGCTGGAGTTTTCGGTCAGGTCGCAGAACTGCCTGCAGAACGCCGATATCAAGTATATCGGCGAGCTGGTTCAGCGCTCCGAGCAGGAAATGCTCAAGACCAAAAACTTCGGCCAGAAGTCGCTCAACGAGATCAAAGAAATCCTGCGCGGCATGGGGCTGGAGTTAGGCATGAAGCTCGACCGCTACCCGGCGCGCGAGGACATTGAGAGCCGTCGGAAAGTAAAAGACAAGGAGACCGCTTAAAGCAAACGCAAAAATGCGTTTGCTTTGGAGCAATGGAGCAATGGAGCAGATAGAGCGATGAGTTCGACCAAAAAAGCTCCATTGCGGCCTAATGCTCTAATGCTCCATTGACGATCGATAAATCTATGCGTCACCTCAAAGCAGGAAAAAAATTCAACCGCAGCCCCAGCCACCGCTGGGCGCTGCTGCGCAACATGGTCACCTCTCTGCTGCGCCACGAGCGCATTGAAACGACGGACCCCAAAGCCAAGGAGCTCAGACGTTGGGCCGACTGGATGATCGGCCTGGGCAAGCAGGGGACGCTCCACGCTCGGCGTCAGGCGCTGGCGATCCTTCAAGACGATGCCGTGGTGCACAAAGTGTTCGACACGCTGGCGGCGCGCTTCAAGGAGCGTCCCGGCGGTTACACGCGCGTCGTCAAAATAGGGTGGCGGCATGGGGACCATGCGCCGCTTTCGATGATCGAGCTCCTTCCCGTCGACGGAGCCGGCAAGGCGGACACTTCCGGCGGCGCGAAGAAAGGCCGCAAAACCGCTCGCCCGAAAGCCGAGGCGAAAAAACCGGCGGCAGCCAAACCCAGAGCCAAGAAAGCGACCGCTTAGCCTGGTTCGGCCATCGCCGGCGACTTCTCTCAAATAAAAAACTTCATTCAAAGCGGAATAGTCCCGGCGCCTGGCGCACGGCGGCAGGATTCAGCTTTCGCCGCTGGATCTCCTCAAGCAGCCACGTTTCCGCAGGGCCGACGCGGAGCTGTCCCTTTGCGACGAAGGGTCTGTCAAAGAGCACCCAAAGCTTTCCTTCCGCGGGGCTGAACTTTTCCATGAAGCTTCGCGCCGCTTGTCGAGCCTCCTCGTCCTCCCGTCGTCTCCCGGCGTTTCCTCCCTGAGAATAGATCGGGCACAAGAAGCGACGACCGGCGACCGGGTTCTCGCAAACTTCGTCTTGCCAGCGGTACCCCAACAAAGCCAGGTAGTAGATAGCTCGGTTCGCCCGGGGGCGCGCCAGCACGAGCACGTCGCCGTTTTGCACCAGCTGATCTATCGCCGCCGCGATCGGCCGGCTCCGCGCGACGGCGGGCGCCTGGTAGTAAAGCGCGAGCTTGGCGCACACGGGGAGAAAAAACATCAACGCGACCAGGTGCGCTAATACCGGGCCTTTTCCCGGCACGCTTTGGAGCTTGGCGAAGGCGAGGCCCAGGAGAAGAGCATATCCGGCGAAGGTCATGACCTCGTAGCGTCCGACGGCGTAGAACGGGTGATAAAAAGAGAGGAGCCAGATCGCCACGGTCGGAAACAGCAGCAGCGTCCATAGCCAGGCCTTGCGCGTCGTCATCCAGGGCAGGCCCAGCGCGTGGTCCCGCCATGGCGCCGCCGCCAAGACGGCCAGGAGCGCGGCGGCAAAAAGTCCCACGTAGCGTAGCCCTGCCGGCATGAGCAACAGGCCGAACCGCTTGACGTTGACCACCGAAGTAAATCCGTATTCGCTGCCGAGCGTAAAGACCGCGAGGCTTTTGGGGATGGCGAGCAGGGGCGGCGTGTTCTCCCACATTTGTTTGATCCACTCGATATTTCTCAAGGATCGGGGTGTGAAATAAAATCTCCAAAGAAACCACGGAAAAAACAGCAGCACGGCGATCGACATGCCGGCGCAATAGTAGAGCCATCGCTGCTTCCCTCGCTCCCGCTCGGGCCACAGCCAGACCATCAGCGCGCCGGGCGCCAGGGCGAGAACCGCAAAGTAATGGGAGTAGAGGGCGAGGAGCGCCCAGAGCGAATGGATCGCCCACCAGAGAGGCCGCTCGGTTTCGAGCGCGCGCCAGAGCGCGGCGTATCCTAAAATCAACAGCAGCGACAGCAGCGCGTAGACCCGCGCTTCCTGGGAATAGTAGATCTGAACCGGCGCGAGCGCGGCGACCAGACCGCTCCACAGGGCGGCGCGCGGGCCGACGATCCGCCGGCCGAACAGCAGGAGCGCGCCGACGAACAGAGTGCCGGATAATACGGAGAAAAAACGGAGCGCGGTTTCGCTGTAACCGGCGACGGCCGTCCACGCCCACAGGAGAAGGTAGTAGAGCGGCGGAGTGTTGCTTCGGAGGATCTCGCGCGGCCAGTCCGCAAAGGTTACGGCGAAAGCCGAGATCGCCTCGTCGAACCACAACTCGTCCCGGCCGATGGTGTAGAGGCGCAACAGAAAAGCGATGGCGACGATGGCTGTGCCCAGCATCCAGAACTGCCGGTCGCTCACGCTGCCGTCGGCGGTTGCCGTCTGCGTTAGGAGTGGCGCATTTCTGGGCTCCTCAGTTGGCATAAGCTTTCCGGTCAACGATAGGTTGCGACGAGCCGGTCGAAAGATGGCAGACCGTCTCCGTCGGGAAACTTTACCTGGTGGAATGACGGGGTAAAGTAACCCGCAAGGTCAAAAAGAAGTTTCGCCTTGCGCGGATCCCATTTCTCTCCCACGCGGATGCTCGGATCCTCGGCTCCGCTCCGCTCCGCGTCGAACTTCGCCATGGAACGCACAAACTCCCTGTGCTCTTTTTTCCCGGTAATGTACAGGATGAGAAAAGCGATGGATTTCTCCAGAGTCGCTTGCTGCCGCGTCGTGTACCCATACAAGTCGATCTTGTTCTTGTCGGCGGCGATGGCCAATTCCACCAGCGGAAGCAGGTCGTACACGTGATAGTGGAGCGCGTCGCGCTGGTGAAAATCGAACGTGGAGCCGTCGGGATTGAGATTGACTTCCAAGTGGCGCCTGGCGTCATCCACGACCCAGCGGATGAGATCCGGGTCGGGCAGCAGGAAGGCGACGTGGCCGGCGATCTTCAACCTGTGGCTGTGATGGTTGTTCTTGGAAGTGGTGCTGGTCGGCCGGATCCCGGCCTTCTGCCGCTCGCTCATGCGCCGCAGCCAGGCCTCCACTTCCGATCGGCGGGCGCCCGGGAATAGCGTGCGCGTCAGGTCGTAGGCTTTCATAAGACGGGGGAATTCAGTCTCGTTGATCGGATTGCCGTCGGGCTCGTACACGCCCGCCCAGGCAAGGATGTAGTCGCGCGTCTTCTCGCCGTAAGAGGCCTTTCCCGCCAGCGCATAGGCGAGGCCCAACGCTTCGATCTTAAAAAGATCCCGGCGCGCCGCGAGGCTTTTCTTTTTTTCAGGATCTGTGTGTAGCCGTCCTTCGGAGACGATTCGCCGGATCGGGTTGGGCGTCTCTCCGAGCGATTTGTCGGCCAGCTTTTTTACCGAATCGAAAGCTCCGGCTGCGCCGGCGTCGCTTTGGATGGCTTGGCGGAGTTTTTCAAACTGGCTTGCGGTGAAGGTGATTCGCGATCGCGGGGGTTCGGATTCCGCGCCCCGCGCAGGCGCGGCGCCCAGCACGAGCGCAAAAAACAGACCCCCGGTGTAGCGCAGAAACATTCCGGCCTCCCAGCGCTTCGAGGGTAGCCGATAGCGACGAGCGGTGCAACGGTTGGGCTGGCTTGTTCCCCTGTTTTCGCGCGGGCAGCCGTGATATTTACTGGAACTGCTATGGCTTTGCTCCGCCGCTCACTCAAGGACCTGCTCAAGATCGAGATCGACCGCGAGGCCCTGGCGAAGCTTCAGTGGAAGGATTTCGGTAACGGCCTTGCCATGGCGCGGCTCGCGCGCGAGGGAGCGCGCGAGCTGGTGCTCTACCGCGTGGCGGCCGACGCCGATCCGCGGGCGTTTCTCAAACATGAGCACATCGGCGGGGAATTTTATCTGGTGCTCGAGGGGCGCATCGGGGACGAGACGGGGGTTTACGAGGAGGGCGACCTGGTCTGGCTGGATCCTCAATCGGTCCACACTCCGCGCGCCATCGGCGATACCATAGTCCTGGTTCTCTGGCCGCAAGGGGTAAAGGTTCTCGACTAGGGAGCAGCTCGCCGGGATGCAAAACAAGCGCGCGCCGGAGGCTGACCTGCTCAAGTTTTTCTCGACGGTCAAAGAGGGATTGACAGGCGCGTATCGGCTTGGCCGTGCCTTGCCGGCTTTCTTTCGTGAACAAATTATCGTACCGAGGGCGGAAGAGGAGATCAAGAGAATGCTGGCGAGCCGGGAGGAGAGATTTCTTGAACTGGCTCGGAGCCGTATCTACGCGTATCCCGAAAGCCCCTATTTGCGGCTGCTTAAGATTGCCGGATGTGAGTTTGCCGATCTTCAGGCGCAA
>MGSS01000115.1 GCA_001798595.1 Deltaproteobacteria bacterium RIFCSPLOWO2_12_FULL_60_19
TCCCGCCCCGCCGGCCCCAACGATCGTTACGTCTTTCTCCGGGTTCAACCCCAACTTCTTTAACGCATAGCGGCCGATAAAATCAGAACTGGCCCCGAGCTGGCTGACACCGACTCTTTTGCCTTTCAAATCCTCAGCTCGACGAACCGAAGGCACTGTCACTAAAACATAGTCGAGGCGGTTCCCGACCGCTCCTATAAAAGTAAGCTCTTTGGCGCCCTGAGCCCACGCGCTGATGGGCGAAGACCCTCCCTGCATCTCGATGAGAACTTCCTTGGCAAGAAGCGATTGCACGGCCGCCACGCCGCCGCGAATATAGATCGGCTTAAGCTTCAAGCCATACTTCTCGAAAGCGCCCGAGCGATGCGCCACCCAGAAATAACTGGTCGAACCTCCGAGAGGATAAGCGACGTTCAGCTCCCTCAACGCTTTGGCTTGCTGCGCCTGGGCCGGAACGCTAAGCGCAAGGAGCATAGCGCTAAGCGTAAGGACCGTGATTTTTTTCTTCATGTTTTTGTCTCTCTCTCGATCCACTTGTCACTCGACACTTGACACTCGCCCCTTCTCAGTCTGCCAGCTCAAAGCACGGCAGCTTAATCTCCGGATTATGCGTTTGTTCGTATCGCACTTTGACGCGGTCACCGAGCTTGACCTTCTCTTTGTTTTCGCCGAGCAAGCGGCTCTCGATAATGACCCCTTCATCCAAGATCACGTTGATGTAATAGATCGGCACCTCATCTTTAAACGCCGGATTGCGCGGCACGCGGACCAGCGTGAAGGTATGAATCTTGCCGGTGCCCTTCGCTTCGATCCAGTCCAATTCGCCGAAACAGTCGACGCAAGCGACGCGCGGAAAGAATTGAACCTTGCCGCAGCTTTTGCATTTCTGGAGCAGAAACTTATTTTTCGCCGCCCCTTCCCAGAACGGCCGGTCGACGGGATTGATCTTCGGCAGACTTTTTTGCGGCGCTCTCGCTTCAGCCATTACTTTCTCCTTTCCATGACGAGCGCGACGGTGGTGCCGAGATTGCGCCCGTAGTTGAGCCAGCCGATGCCCGTGACCAGCGCGCGCTCCGCTTTTTTCGCTTGATGACCGTCGGCCTCGCCGCGTAATTGCCTGAGCGCCTCGACGACGTGGAGAAAACCGCCGGCGAGACCCGCCTGACCGACCGACAATTCGCCGCCGCCGGTGTTCACGGGGAAGTCGCCGTTGTAAGTCAGATCGTGCGTGTCGACGAATTTGCCGCCGTCGCCTTTCTTGCAGTAGCCGAAATCTTCGATCTGGATCATCACCGCGATCGGATAGTCGTCGTAAATCTCGAAGAGGTCAATACTTTCGCGTTTCACTTCGGAAAAGATTTTCTCGCCCACCAGCTTCATCCCGAAGGTAGTCTTCTCCGGCAGCATGTCGGCGACTTGATAATGCACCTTCTCCGCGTCCGTAACTAAATAAACGAGTTTGTCGGTGATCTGCCTCGCTTTCTCTTCCGAAGCGAGAACCAGACATTCCGCGCCCGAGCACGGCATGACGCAATCGAAGAGCCGGATCGGATCGGAGATCATCCGCGAGTTGAGATAGTCTTGCATCGTCATCGGCTCGCGAAACAGCGCTTGCGGGTTGTTCATAGCGCTGAAGCGTTGCGCCACAGCGATCTTACCGATCTGCTCCAGCGTGGTGCCGAAGTTTTCCATGTGCAGCCGCTGAATCAGCGCCATCAAGGAATTGGGACCGCCGTAGCCGTAAACATCGACAAAATTGCCGCGCTGATATTCCAGCGGCCGCTGGTGCGCCACGCTCCGGTCGAAAGAATTGCCGCCGACCAACAGCGCGACGTCGAGATGGCCGCACTCGATGGCATCCGCGGCGCGCCGCACCGCGCCGACCCCGCCGGCGCCGCCGTAATCGGCGTTCAATACCCAATCCAACTCAAAACCCAGCTGCTCCGCCACATGCGGCGCGGTATCCGGACTCGCCTGGGTCGTGATCGACAGTCCATGAATGTCTTTCTTCTTGAGGCCGGTCTGATTCAGCGCCGCGCGGATCGCCGTCGCATAATGACCGAGTTGCGGCTCCTCGGATTTCCGCGAATACTCGGTCGAACCGTAGCCGACAAAACAAACTCTCTTCCGCCGCAACGTTCCCTCCTCTTTCTTACGCCTTACCCCTCACCCCTCACCGCTCACGCTTCCTCGCCCATCTTCCTATCGATCTCCGCTTCGCGCCCGTAGAGCAGACGCAGCAGCCGCGCTTCGCGGTAAAAGCTCTCGAAGGGAAATTCTTTGGAGACCCCATAGCCGCCGTGAATCTGAATCGCCGTATCGGCCGCTTCGAAGGCCATCCGCGCGGCCCGCTTCTTGGCTAACGCGGCGCCATGAAAATAAGGCATGCCCTGGTCCGCTTTCCACGCCGCTTCCAGCGTGAGCCAGGTGCAGGTGCGGAGGCTCACTGCGACATCGGTCAGCATCCACTGGATCGCCTGCCTGGAAGATAGCGGACGGCCGAAGGTGACGCGGTTGCGCGCATGTTCGAGCGACGCATCCAGACAGCGTATCGCTATGCCGAGCGATCGCGCGGCGATGCGAAGCTGCTCCGAGGCGATGATTCCTTCGACATCGCCCTTAGCGCCGACAAGATGATCGCTTCCGATCCGACACCCGTCAAGCGTGAGCCGCGCCACGGTCTGGTCCGTTGTTAGATCACTCTCACGTTCCACCTTGACTCCCACCACGTTTCTCTCCAAAAGAAAAAGGCCGACGTCGCCGCCCTCATGCGCCACCGCCGGCAGCAGATAGAGGTCGGCGTCGGGATGGATGACGTCGATGCCGTCGCCGTAAAGCTCATAACCACCGGCGCCGCGCCGGTAAACGGCGCGGATCGCGCTTAAATCGCCCGTCTTATGAACTTCGTCGAACGCGAGCGCAAGCGATAGCTTGCCGTTCGCCAGCTTGCGCGCGTAAGGGCTGCGCGCGACCACGGCTGGAATCGCAGGAGGTTCGAACGGCAGCGCCGTCCTCGCGAACTCCCGGTAGATGAGAACTCGCGCGACCTGACCGACACGCGATCCGCCGGCAGCCTCCGGCAAGTCTAGAGCCCAAAGCCCGACGCGCTTTGCCTTCTCGACGAGAGACTGGTTGATATCGCCGTCAAGCGCTCTTCGCGTTGGATCGCCGAGAGGAAGAAACGCCTCTCGCTGTTTGAGAAACGCTCCTTCCTGAGACATCAGCTCCTTTGCTACGAACTGAGCCGCCGTATCTCGAATGAGTCTTTCTTCTTCGCTCAATCTCAGATCCACGATTAACGACGATCCTTCTGCCTGCCCTGAGCCGTGAGCCCCGTCGAACGGTCGAAGGGCCTGCCCTGAGCCGTGAGCCCCGTCGAACGGTCGAAGGGCCTGCCCTGAGCCTAGTCGAAGGGCCTTCTGCCTTCTACAACTCCATACACGCTATCCCTTCCCTAAACAGCGCCCGCTGGATCATGTGGCGCTGGATTTCAGAGGCGCCCTCCACGATCCGCCGGGGCCGCGCATATCTGAAGGCGCGGGCGATTGCGTGCTCCTTTCTCAATGCCCCCGGACCGGCGACTTCTAACGCAAAGTCAACCACGCGGTGGAGCAGCTCAGTGCCGAAGAGCTTGACGCAGGCCGCCTCGAAGCGGGCATCCATACCCTGGTCGGCCTTCCACGAGCCATGATAGGTGATGCTGCGAAGCGCTTCCATCTCGCCCCGGAAGTGGCCGAGCGAAGCTGAGAACTTCTCGTGTTCCCGTGGGTCTAGCCGGAGCAAAGCTCCGACGCGCCGGAGTACCCTCTGCGCTGTGCCGTGGCAGCGGATCCCGACCTGAAATCGCCTCGCACCGAGCCATGCCTGATTCAACTCCCAACCTTTGCCCACTTCGCCCAACACTTGGTTTTTCGGGACTCGACAATTATCGAAGACCAGCTCGCAAGGCTCGCTTCCCGCGATCGTCCCGATGCTGCGCACGACCCGATAGCCCGGATGGCCCGTGTCAACGAGAAAACAGGTTACCCCTTCGCGGCCCTTGGTTCCGGGCAACCTGGCGAACACCTGCACAAAGCCGGCCACGTCGCCGAACGTCGGAAACATCTTGGTTCCGTTGATCGCGAAATAGTCTCCATCTGGAGCGGCCGTGGCCGCCATCATCGACGGATCGGAACCGGCCCCAGGCTCCGTGAGGCCGAAGCAGGCAGTCTTCTCTCCCCTGATGCACGGCAGCAGAAACCGCTCGACCTGCTCCCCCTTGCAGGCGTAAAGAATATTGGAGACATGGTTGCCGAGCTCGAAGGGCACCGATGCCTTTTCCAACTCCTCCGTGACGGCGATCATCGCCACGTTGCTGACTTCCCGCCCGCCGTACGCCTTCGGCACGTCCAGATGCCAAAGATCTCCGGCCTCCGCCTTTCGCTTCAGCCCCTCCATGACGGCGATGTAGCGCTGTACTTCCGGGTCGCGGCTGAGTTTCGCCCGGCTCTTCCAGCGGCTCCCCTCGAAGATGTCGGGCGCGCCCTCGAAAACAGGCTCCAGCGGGATAAGCTCCTCGCGGACAAACTGCTCAACTTGTCGGCGGAGCGTCTCTTCTTCCGGACTTAAGCGGAAATCCATGGCTCACCTATGATTTACCAGCCCCCCTTATAGCCCGTAAAAAGCCCCCCAGGCAACAGTCATTGACCCACCCACCGCTCTTGTGGTAAGCGAGTGCATTGGTTAGAGCCGCAGGGTATCGGAACCGCCGCCGAACTGCCATCGTCTCGAGGAGAGCGCCGCTTCGCTATGAAGCTGAAACCCCAAACTATCTTTAATCTTCTGGTCGTCGTCTTCTTTGTCGTCTTTATCTATGAGGCGAAGGACTGGCGGCTGCAGGCGCGCCTCTATCCGTGGGCGATCGGGATACCCATGCTGGTGCTTTCGCTGATCTATATCTTCTTGGATTTAAAGGGTCGCCCTGAGAAACCCGCCGCCCAAACGTCTAATACTCCGATGGACTTTCAATTCACCAAAGGCATCGATCCGGCCGTGGCCCGGCGCCGGGCGCTTACCATGTTCGGCTGGATCGTTGGTTTTTTTGCCGGGATATGGCTTCTCGGGTTCCACATCACCATCCCGGCGTTTGTCTTCCTCTATCTCAAGGTTCAGTCGGGCGAGAAATGGGCAATCTCTATCGTGCTTACGGCTGGCGCGTGGCTCCTCTTCTGGGGGCTTTTCGATTGGCTGTTGCGCCTTCCCTTTCCCGACGGTCAACTGCTTCTGTGGCTTGGCTTGAAATAGGTCATCAACAAAGGAGGGTCTTATGCGTCATAAGCTGAAGGGTTTCTGGGTTGAACGGCTCGCGCGCTATGCGTTGTTCATCCTCGTCGTTCTCGGCCTATCGCCGTCGGCCTCCGCCCAAGAGCCGTTTTACAGCGGCAAGACCATTCGGATCATCGTCGGCCTGAGCGCGGGCGGCGGCTATGACCGGGCCGCGCGCCTGCTGTCGCGTTACATGGGAAAATATATTCCCGGCAATCCCGAGCTCATCGTCCAGAACATGCCCGGCGCGGGCTCTGTGGTCGCGACGAATTACGTTTTCGGCGTGGCCAAGCCCGATGGCCTGACGGTCCTGATGCCGCACAATAACGTCTACCTGAGCCAGCTCGCTCAGGATAAGGACGTTAAGTTCGACCTCAGAAAATTCTCCTGGATCGGCTCGCTTGAAAAGGACGACATGATGATCTTCATGCGCACCGATGCCCCCTACAAGTCGATCCACGACGTTGTGAAGTCGAAAGAGCCGCCCAAGTGCGGCACCACGGGCGTCGGCGGATCGGACTACGTCATGTCGCGGCTTTTGGAGCTGACGATCGGAGCCAAACTCGACAGCATCCTCGGCTATCCGGGCAGCAGCGAGATCGCCCTCGCCGTGGAGCGCGGCGAGGTGATCTGCCAGGGCCTGACCATCTCGACTTTCTTCTCCCGCGAGCCGTTTCTGAGCTGGAAGAAAAAAGATTTCGTCCGGGTGCTCGCTCAAAGCGCCCTCAAGCGCGAAGCGCGCGTGCCCGACGCCCCGACGGTCTACGAGCTGATGGATCAGTATAAAACGCCCCAAACAACCCGCCGTGTTGCGCAGTCCATGCTGCTGGGCGGAGGATGGGCCCGGTCGATGATGGCGCCTCCCGGCACGCCTGCGGAGCGGGTCAAAACGTTGCGCGAGGCCTATGAACAGGCCAGCAAGGACCCGGCGCTCCTTGCTGAGGCGAAGAAGGGCCGCATCGACGTGAAGCTATCGAAGGGCGAAGAGCTCCAGCAGTCGGCCAAAGAGGTGTTGGAGCAGCCGGCGGAAGTTCTCGAACAGGTCAAGAAACTGT
>MGSS01000116.1 GCA_001798595.1 Deltaproteobacteria bacterium RIFCSPLOWO2_12_FULL_60_19
TGGCGAAAATGGCGGGGAAACAATAATTTTGAATTCTCAATTTTGAATGTTGAATTGAAATCCAAAAACCTGAAAGGAACTACCCCGCAGCGATTAAAAATTCACCATTCAAAATTGAAAAGACATGCCTCAGTCACGCGGAACAAGAGTCAGAGCCAGAGCGACGGACACCACTAAGGCTGATAGTGAGCGCTTATTGCGCTTCTACCGCCAGATGATGAAGATCCGCCTGTTCGAAGAGCAGGTGAATCAGCTCTACTTGAGCGCGAAGATGCCGGGGCTGGCTCATCTGTACATCGGCCAGGAAGCGGTGGCCGTCGGAATCTGCGAGGCGCTTAAGCCCGACGACTACATCACCAGCACGCATCGCGGCCACGGCCACTGCATCGCCAAAGGCGCGGCGGTCGACCGGATGTTCGCCGAACTGCTCGGCAAGGCGGACGGCTACTGCCGGGGCAAGGGCGGCTCGATGCACATCGCCGACCAGGACACCGGCAACCTCGGCGCCAACGCCATCGTCGGGGGCAGCGCCGGCATCGCCACCGGCGCCGCGATGTCGGCCAAGATGCGCAAGAGCGGCCAGGTCGCCGTCTGTTTCTTCGGCGAAGGGGCGCTCGGGCAGGGACTGTTGTACGAGACGATGAACATGGCGTCTCTCTGGAAGCTGCCGGTTATCTACGTCTGCGAGAATAACCTCTACAACGAATACACGCACTACACGGAGACTACCGCCGGAAAAGTTGATGCTCGCCCTGAAGCGTTCGGCATCGAGGCGGAGACGATCGACGGCCAGGATGTGGTTCTCGTCCACGAGACGGCTCTGCGGATGGTGGAACAGGCGCGGCGCGGCGACGGCCCGTCGTTTCTCCTCTGCAACACCTACCGCTACCACGGCCACCACGTTGGCGATGTCGACCGCGCCTACTATCGCCCGAAGAAAGAAGAGGAGGAGTGGAGGACACAGCGCGATCCGATCCAGCTCCTCACCGAACAGCTGGAGACAAACAAGATCGCGGACGACAACGCGCTGGCAACGATCGAAGGAGAGCTGCGCGGTGAGATCGAAGCCGCCGTCCAGTTCGCGCTGGCCGCGCCGTACCCGGACGCGAGCGAAGTGGATAAGCATGTGTACGCGTAAGACGCGAAACACCTGAAAGTGTAGGGGCGACCGGCCGGTCGCCCCTACTATTGGGACCATGAAAGCTCCAGCGCAACAAGCTACGGTACGCGAGATAACTTTCGGGCAAGCGATTAACGAAGCCCTGGCGGAGGAGATGCGCCGCGATCTGCGCGTCTTCATCATCGGCGAGGATGTCGCCGAGGCGGGAACGCCGTTCAAAGTGCTGAGCGGCCTGGTAAGGCAGTTCGGACCGGAGCGCGTGATCGACTCGCCGATCTCGGAAGCGGGGATTGCGGGCATCGGCGTCGGCGCGGCGATGACCGGCATGCGGCCGGTGGTGGACATCATGTTCGGCGACTTCGTAACGCTGATCATGGATCAGGTGGTGAATCAGGCCGCCAAGATCCATTACATGTCGGGCGGCAAGCTCAAAGTGCCGCTGGTCATCAGGACAACTTTAGGCGCGACGCGCCGCTCCGCCGCCCAGCACAGCCAGAGCCTCCACGCCTGGTTCAGCCACATTCCCGGCCTGAAGGTCGCCGTCCCTTCGACGCCGTACGACGCCAAAGGGCTGCTCAAAAGCGCCATCCGCGACGATAACCCGGTCATCATCTTCGAAGACAAATTGATGTATCAACTGAAAGGCCCCGTGCCGGACGACGACTACACGATTCCCTTCGGCGTGGCGGACATCAAGCGGGCCGGGACGGATATTACCATGGTCGCCACGAGCAGCATGGTGCAGGTAGCGCTCGCCGCCGCAGGGATGTTGGAGAAAGAGGGGATTAGCGCCGAGGTGGTTGACGTTCGCACCACGGCGCCGCTCGACAAAGAAACGATTGTCGAATCGGCTAAGAAAACCAGCCGCGCGATCGTCATCGACGAGGGCTACGAGCGCTACGGCGTGACGGCGGAGATCGCCGCCGTGATCGCCGAAGGCGCCTTTTATAATCTCGACGCGCCGGTGAAGCGCATGGGAGCGATGGATGTGCCGGTGCCGTTCTCGCCGGCGCTCGAAGATCTGACCGTTCCCACGCCGGAATCCGTGGCAGAGGCGGCAAAAAAACTCTGTGGAAAACCGTGAGTTCAAATTGTTCAAAGGTTCAAAGTGGTTCAAAAATATCTCACCGATTGAACGTGTTGAACTATTTTGAACAACTTGAACCGGTAGGGGGTGAGTTATGGGGTTGAAGACTTTCGGTTTAATGGGCGTTGACTGGGAAGAGCGCGTCAACATCGAGCGCCTGCGACAAGAACGCCTCGCCAAGATCAAAAAAGCCCTCAAGCAGTCGGAGATGGGCGCGCTCCTCTGCTTCGACATGAACAACATCCGCTACATCACCGCAACCCACATCGGCACCTGGGCGATGGACAAGCTCGTCCGCTTTACGCTTTTGCCGCAGGACGACGAGCCGATCATCTGGGATTTCGGCTCGGCGGCGCGACATCATCAGATTTATTGCCCGTGGATCGGCGAGCGCTCGCGCGCCGGCATCTCGACCTTGCGCGGCGCGACGAACCCATCCTCCGGGCTGGCGGAAGGCGTCGCCAAGAAAATCAAAGTCGAGCTGGAGAAGCGCAAGCTGCAGAACGAGCCGGTCGGCGTCGATGTCATCGAGCTGCCGGTGCTGTTTGCGCTGCAGGCGCAGGGAATCAAAGTCGTCGACTGCCAGCAGTTGATGCTCGAAACGCGCAAGATCAAAACCCGGGACGAGATCACCATGCTCAACACCGCCTGCATGATGGTCGATTCGGCCTATGAAGAGCTCTACCGCTACATGCGGCCCGGCGTGCGCGAGAATGAGTGCGTCGGGCTTGTCTCAAAAGTGCTCTATGATCTCGGCTCCGAGCACGTGGAGGGCGTCAACGCCATCTCCGGCGAACGCTGCAGCCCGCATCCGCACGTTTACACCGACCGCGTCCTGCGCCCCGGCGATCCGGCGTTCTTTGACATTCTCCACAGCTATAACGGCTACCGGACTTGCTACTACCGCACCTTCGCCATAGGGAGCGCGTCGCCGGCGATGGCCGACGCCTACAAGCGCTGCCGCGATTATATGGACGCCGCGATCAGCATCGTAAAACCTGGCATTACCACGGCGGATGTGGTGAAGCTCTGGCCCAAGGCCCAGGAGTTCGGCTTCGCCAACGAAGAGGCGGCCTTCGCGCTGCAATACGGCCACGGCGTCGGCCTGTCGATCTGGGAGAAACCGATCTTCAGCCGTTTGGTCTCGCTCGACCACCCGGAAGTGATCGAAGAGGGGATGGTCTTCGCCCTCGAGACCTACTGGCCGGCCTCCGACGGCTGGTCGGCGGCGCGGCTGGAAGAGGAAGTGGTCGTGAACAAGACGGGATGCGAAGTCATCACGCGCTTTCCATCTGAAAAACTCCTCGTCGCCGGCACGCGCTACTTCACCGCCGGCGGCCCATTGCCGGAAACCCGCGAGACACAATCGAACCTGAACAATCCGGGATCATTGGAGCGGGTGCGGCGTTGAAGGAAGGCTGTAGGGGCGACCGGCCGGTCGCCCCTACAAGATTCCCGCCGTTTGCCCTTGCGTGACTACCGTTAACTATGGCAACCGACGTAATTATGCCTGTGCTTGGAATGGCGCAGGAAAAAGGGAAGCTGGTCAGCTGGCTCAAAGCCGACGGCGACGCGGTCAAGAAGGGCGAGCCGCTGATGGAGGTCGAGACCGACAAGGCGACCGTCGAAGTCGAAGCCCCCGCTTCCGGAGTCCTCACGAATGTGACCGCGGCGGCGGGAGACGAAGTGCCGGTCGGGCAGAGGATCGCCGTGATCCTGGCCACCGGCGAAAAGGCGGCTAGTTTCGAGACTCCGCCGGCAGCCGCGGTCAAACCCTCGCCAACCCAAGCCGCTGAGAAAAAGACGGCGCCTGTTGCGGAAGTCGCCGCGCCCCGTCGCGCCGGGCGCGTCCAAGCGTCTCCCGCGGCGCGCAAGATCGCAAAAGAGAAGGGCATCGACCTCGCCGCTTTGCACGGCAGTGGTCCCGGCGACAGCGTCACCGCCGAGGACGTGATCCGCGCGACGCAGGCGCAGCTCCCCGCCGCTGCAGCGCCGCAGGCCAACAAGATAGTCCCGCTCACCGCCATGCGCCGCATCGTCGGCCAGCGCATGACGAAGAGCAAGCAGAGCGCGCCGCATTTCTACGTCAGCATCGACGTCGACATGACCGAGGTGGGGAGAAAGCGAAGCGAGGCGAAGGACAAAAAGGCCGCGCTCGTTCCTTCGATCAACGATTTTATCCTCCGGGCCGCCGCGCAGACGCTGAAGGACTTTCCCTCGCTCAACTCGACCTTCACGGAGCAGGGGATCGAGATCATTCCGGACATCAATCTCGGCGTAGCCGTGGCGATCGAGGACGGGCTGGTGGTGCCGGTGATTCGCAACGCCGACCGGCTGAGCCTGGAGCAATTGGCGGCGGCAAGCCGCGAGCTGGCGGAAAAGGCGCAAAAAAAGAGGCTCTTGCCTCTTGACTATGAGGGGGGAACGTTTACAGTCTCGAACCTTGGCATGTTCGGCGTCGATAACTTCATCGCGATTATCAATCCGCCCCAGTGCGCCATCCTGGCCGTCGGCCAGGTGGCCCGGCGCGTGGTGCCGGACGGCGATCAGATCGCGGTTCGTTCCATGATGACGATGACGCTCTCGGCCGACCATCGCATCGCGGACGGCGTCACCGCCGCGAGGTTCCTGCAGGCCGCAAAGCAACTGTTGGAAGGACCGGAGCCCTAGTATCGTCTAAACAAGTAACTAACCCACGAAAGGAGCCCTACGATGAAAACAATTCTATCTCTCCTCGCAGCCACCTTCCTGTGCTTGGCGGCTGGTCCCGCGGGCGCGCAGAAAGTGGAACGGATCGTCATGGCGGGCGGTCCGCCTGCCGGCGTATTCGGCATCTTCGCGACGGGCATTGGAACCTATCTCTCAAAGAACGTTCCCAACCTTGACGTCTCCGTGACCGCAACGGGCGGCTCGGTGGAAAACCCCCGCCGCGTCAACAGCAAGGAAGCCGAGATGGGGATCTCCTTTGCGTCGGACGCGCACGAAGCCTACTACGGCCTCGAACAGTTTAAAGATAAGCCTTTAACGAACCATCGGGCGATCGGAGTGATCTTCTTTGGAGTTGCGCACCTGATCACTTACGCCGACAGCGGCATCAAGAGCGCCGAAGACCTGGTGGGCAAGCGCGTCGCCCTGGGAACTCCCGGCTCAGGGACTTTCGCCAGCGCCGAGCGGGTGTTCCGAGCTTTGGGGATCTGGGACAAGATCAACCGCATTCCGCTCCTTGGCGCGGCCGCGGGCGATGCGATGAGCGACGGCAAAGCAGACGCATTTTTCTGGACCGGCCCGGAACCCGACCGGGTCACCACCGAGGCCGCGACCAAGAAGCCGATCCGCGCGATCGACGTCTACACGCCGGCGTTGAAGACCGACTTCTTTAAGCAATACCCCTATTTTGCGCGCTATGTGTTCCCGGCCGGTTCGTACAAGGGAATCACGGAGAACACTTCAACGGTCGGAATCCCCGTAATCTGGTATGTGCATCGAGACCTTCCCGCTCAGCTGGTGCAGAAAATGGCTGAAGCAGCCTATGGCAAGGAGGGTCACGCGCACATGCTCCAAGTCCATGCCGGATCCAGGGACATGGTGCCGCAGAAGGCGCTCCAGGGCGTCACATTTCCCCTGCACAGCGGCGCTGAGGCTCACTGGAAAGCCGCGGGGATACAGATTCCCGAGAGCCTTCGGGCGCGATAGGGCCCGCAATCGCCGTGGCTGAAAATCCAACCCAGACCCGCTCCCTCTCGGGCCGCTGGAACGTCGCCACCCAGATCATGATGGGCGGTGTGACGCTTTATTACGTCTGGGCGTCCACGATCGGAGTTGTCTCGCTGCAATACTTTCGCGGCATTGCGATCCTCTACAGCCTGGTCGCGCCGCTGCTGCTGTACAAAGGCTGGCGCGGCGACCGCGAGGATGCTCCCTCGGTGCTCGATCTCGCGCTCGCGGCAGGCGTTGCGGCGGGAGTGGTCTATTGGATGGTCGAGCATGAGGCAATGGCCTACCGGGCGGGAGACTATACGCTGGTCGATGTCTGGATGGGCGTCGTGGTCACCGCGGTGGCGATCGAAGCGGCGCGCCGGGTGTTGGGGATGGACATGGCGCTCTGCGCCATCGTGCCGATTCTCTACGCGCTTTTCGGCAACTACCTGCCCTACATCATCGGCCACCGCGGCTACTCGATCCGCCGCGTCGTCGAGTACGTCTACCTCACCTCGGACGGCATCTTCGGCATCATGGCGGAGGTGCTGGCCTCCTTTATCATTCCGTTTGTGGCCTTCGGCGCGTTTCTGGAGAAGGCCGGCGTGGCGAAATTCTTTGTCGATGTCTCCCTTGCCGCGCTCGGCCGGATCGCCGGCGGCCCGGCGCAGGCATCCGTCGTCTCGAGCGCGCTCATGGGAACGATCAGCGGAAGCCCCATAGCCGAAACGGTAACCAAGGGACCGATCACCATACCGCTCATGAAGCGGGCCGGCTTTCCGCCGCACATCGCCGGGGCCGTGGAAGCGGCCGCCTCAACGGGCGCGGCCATCATGCCTCCCGTCATGGGCGCAGGCGCCTTCGTCATGGCCGAGATGACCGGCCTTCCCTACCTTGAGATCATCAAAGTGGCGACGATCCCGGGGATTCTCTTTTTCCTCTCCGTCGGCGTCATGATCTATTTCGAATCGAGAAAGCTCGGCCTGCGGAGTCTGCCCGCGGCGGAGCTGCCGCGCTTCCGCGAGGTGTGGAGTCGCGGCTGGTATCTTTTCTTGCCGATTGCAGCCTTGATCGCGGCGATGATATCGGGCTACTCACCCCAAGTCGCGGTAATTTACGGCATCGGCTTTACCATCGCCGTGAGCTGGTTTCGCAAAGAGACGCGGATGGGAGTGAAGGAGATCTGGGAAGCTTTGGTGGGCACGGGCAAAAATTGCCTGTTTGTCGCGGCTCTCGTAGGCGCGGTCGGGGTCCTCATCGGAGTCTTGTCGCTCACCGGCATCGTCATTCGCTTTCCCTACGTGCTGGTCGATTTGGCCGGCGAGAACCTCCTCTTCACCATCGGGCTGATCGCCGTCGCGACCTTTGTGCTGGGGCTACCGCTGCCGATTACCGCAACTTATCTGATCGTCGCGGTCATCGGGGTCCCCGCGCTCGTCAAGCTGGGCGTGCCGGTGCTCTCCGCCCACCTGATCATCTTCTGGCTGAGCCTCGACTCTAACATCACCCCGCCCGTTGCCATGGGGCCGTTTGCCGCCGCCGCGATCGCCCAGGCCGATCCCATGAAAACCGGCTGGGCCTGTTTTCGCTTCGCCAAGATCATCTACGTGATGCCCTTGCTCTTCGCCTATACGCACATCCTGCTTACCGGAACGCCGGCGCAAAATATCTGGGCGATTTTTTCCGCCACGCTCGGCACGGTTCTGATCTCAATCGTCGGCACGGCCTTTTTCCTCGTGCGGATGACGCTGGTCGAATGGCTGCTGCTCGCGGCGGCGGCAGCGCTGGCGTTTGTTCCCTACGTATCGACGGCGGTCGCGGCCATCGCGATTTTCGCGGCGGTGTACTTGAAGCAGAAACGAAGGGCCGACGCCACCGCTCTGCAAGTCAACGCGCAGGCGGTGTAAAGGGCTATAGGACAAACAGCTTGACTTGAAATTCGGCAATCTGGCAGTATCTGACGACAGATGAGGAAATAAGATATCCGGTCCATGGAACCAAGCTACCCAGGAGGTGAACCATGTTGAAGTTCTGTTTGGGAGTCGCTGTTTGTCTGACGCTCCTTCTCGCGCCGCAGCTCCACGCGCAGCAATATCCGACGAAAGTAATCACCTTGATGGTGCCGTTCGCCGCCGGCGGGCCGACCGACACCGTCGCGCGACTGGTGGCAAAGGGGATGGGCGATTCGCTCAAGCAGCAGATCATCGTGGAAAACGTCGGCGGCGCCGGCGGCACCATCGCGCCGGCCAGAGTCGCCAAAGCGGCGCCCGACGGCTATACGATTCTCATACACCATATCGGCATGTCCACCGCGCCGGCGCTCTATCGCAAGCTGCCCTACAATCCGCTCAATGACTTCGAGCACATCGGCCTGGTCAACGATACGCCGATGACGCTGATCGCGAGGAAGGATTTTCCCGCCAAAGATTTCAAAGAGCTGATCGCCTACGTGAAAACAAACAAGGAAAAAATCAATTTGGCCAACGCCGGCCTCGGCGCCGCTTCCCATCTGTGCGGCATGCTCTTCATGACCGCGATCCAAACCGACGTCACGACCGTTCCTTACGGTGGCACGGCCCCGGCGATGAAGGATCTGCTCGGCGGCCAAGTAGACATCATGTGCGATCAGACAACCAACACGACCAGCCAGATCAAGGGCGGGGCAGTCAAAGTCTACGCCGTCACGACAAAAACGCGGGTGGCGTCGCTGCCGAATGTGCCGACAATGCACGAGGCCGGTTTGCCCAACTTCGAGATAGTGATCTGGCACGGCCTTTATGCGCCCAAGGGCACGCCGAAGCCGGTTATCGATCAACTCACCAAGGCGCTGCAGGTCGCCATCAAAGACGCAACGGTGAAGCAGCGCTTTGCCGATTTAGGCGCGGAATCGGTGGTCGAAAAGCGCGCCACCCCGGAGGCGCACAAGGCTTTTCTCAAAGCGGAGATCGACAAGTGGGGGCCGATTATCAAGAAAGCGGGAGTCTACGCGGACTAAACGGAAACGACGGAGTATTGGGCCTTGCCGAAATCCATAACTCCATCACTCCAATACTCCATTACTCCAGCCGGCTGAACTCGTGATTTCTCTCTCACGCAACCCGAAAGACTTCTGGACAGGCATTATCTATATTTCGTTCGGACTGGCCAGCGTCCTCATTGCCCGTGACTATGGCATGGGCGCCGCCCTCAAGATGGGCCCGGCCTATTTTCCGACCATTCTCGGCGGCCTGCTCGTCGGCATCGGCGTAATCGCGGTGATCCGATCCTTTATCGTTCCCGGCGCTCCGGTCGGCGCGTTCGCCTTCAAAGGGCTGGCGCTGGTCGGGTTTTCCGTGCTCCTATTCGGTTTGATCGTGCGCGGCGCGGGACTGGCGGTCGCGTTACCCTTGCTCGTCGTCATCAGCGCTCTGGCGAGCGCGCGCTTTCGTTGGCGCCCGACGCTGATTATGGCGGCGGGCCTGACCGTCTTCTGCGTGCTGGTGTTTCTCAAGGGCTTGGGCATTCCGCTGCCGACGATCGGCCCCTGGTTCGGCGGTTGAAGGAAATAGATTGTAAACGGCGCGTATAACGATGGAACTGCTCGGTCATCTTTGGTTGGGGCTGCAAACGGCCGCCACTCTCGCCAATTTGTTCTACTGTTTCGTCGGCGTTTTCCTCGGCACCGCGATCGGCGTCTTGCCCGGCCTCGGGCCGACTGCCACGATCGCCATGTTGCTGCCCGTCACGTTCGTATTGCCGCCGGTCACCGCGCTCATCATGTTGGCGGGCATTTACTATGGCTCGCAGTACGGCGGTTCCACCACCTCGATCCTGGTCAATCTCCCCGGCGAAGCCGCCTCCGTCGTTACGACTCTGGACGGCCATCAAATGGCGAAACAGGGACGGGCGGGAGCGGCCCTGGCCGCCTCGGCCATCGGCTCCTTTTTTGCCGGGACCGTCGCGACATTTCTGATCGCCGGCTTTGGCCCTCCGCTCGCCGCCGCGGCGCTCAAGTTCGGACCGGCGGAGTTTTTCTCCTTGATGGTCCTCGGCCTCGTGGCCTCCGTGGTGCTGGCCCAGGGTTCGCTGCTCCATGCCATCGGCATGGTCGTGCTCGGACTGCTCCTGGGACTGATCGGCACGGATGTGAATTCCGGGATGCAACGCTTTACGTTTGGGGTTTCTGAGCTCGCCGACGGCATCGGCTTTGTGACCGTCGCGATGGGGATGTTCGGTTTGGGGGAAATCGTCCGCAACCTGGAAAATGAAGAAGGGCGGGCGGTGATGGTGAATAAAATCACCGGCCTCTGGCCGACCAGGGAGGACTTCAAACGCATGATCGCGCCGATTCTGCGTGGCACCGCCATCGGCTCGGCGTTGGGCGTTCTCCCAGGCAGCGGCTCGATCCTGGGCTCCTTCGCCGCTTACTCCATCGAAAAGAAGGTCTCGAAAAATCGCGCGGAGTTCGGCAAAGGCGCCATCGAAGGCGTCGCCGCGCCGGAAGCGGCCAACAACGCCGGCGCGCAAACCTCTTTTATTCCATTGCTCACCCTGGGGATTCCATCGAACCCGGTCAGCGCCCTGATGGTCGGCGCGATGATCATCCACGGCATTCAGCCCGGGCCGTCCGTCATCAACGAACAGCCGGCGCTTTTTTGGGGCATGATCGTGTCGATGTGGATCGGAAATCTTATGCTGGTAGTTCTCAACTACCCGCTGATCGGCATGTGGGTGCGGATGATCATGATTCCGTACCAGTTTTTATATCCAGGGATTCTCGTCTTCTGCGCCATCGGCGTCTTCAGTCTCAAAAATACCGAATTCGATATCTATTTCATGGCTCTATTCGGCGCGCTGGGCTATCTGTTTTCCAAACTCGGCTGCGAGCCGGCGCCGATGCTGCTCGCCTTTATTCTCGGCCCGCTGATGGAAGAGTACTTGCGCCGCGCCATGTTGATCTCGCGCGGCGACCCAATGGTCTTCATCACGCGCCCGATCAGCGCGACCCTGCTTGCGCTTTCCGTTCTGGCGATGTGCAGCGTGCTGATCCCGGCGTTTTCCAAAACGCGCGCGGAAGCCTTTCGCGAGGACACGCCCTAGTGCGGATGGCACATCGGTCTCTGGTCTGTTACCCTTGGCGTCCTTTGCGGCTTTGCGCGAGTCATGTTCTTATCCGATGCTTGTTCTTGATCGCGCCAAGACGCCAAGAGCGCAAAGTAGTTGAGACTCAGGTCATGAGCTCGCGCCGCAAACAACCGGAAGACCTTTCCGATACCGACAACTCCGATTCGCCGTTCAGCGATCCGGTCGTCGTCCCGATCGAAGACTCGATCGATCTTCACGCCTTTTCTCCCAAGGAAATTTCCAGTGTCGTGGAGGAATATCTTGAGCAGTGTATTCACGCGGGTATTTTCGAAGTCCGAATCATCCACGGCCGCGGCAAAGGGGTGCAGCGGGAGATCGTCCGCGCGATCTTAGAGAAACACCCGTTGGTCGCGTCTTTCAAAGACGCGTCGGCGGAAGCGGGTGGATGGGGCGCAACGGTAGTGGCGCTGAGGAAATACTGAAGACGCTTCAGAAACCGGGTCGCTTGCGGGTAGCTTGGACGGCCTCGCTTACGACGCGGACGGGAATCCGCGCCATTCGCACAGCCTGACGTATAAGGTGCAAGGCTTTCAGTAAACGGGTCTCTTCTTACTCAAGATTATTGCGATAGCTGATCCGGAACTCGTTGAAGGCGCAACCGACTATTAAACGATCTCCTCAGCAGAGACCTTCCCTCCGCGAATTCTTGCAACAAGCTGCTTGTAAACGGATTCTGTTTTTTTTCGTCGCTCCCTGGGAGGAATGTGTTCTAGCTGCCTTCCTATGAGGGCGGACAATTGCCTTGTTGCTTCCCTAAGGCTCAATTTTTTCTTTTGCTTTGACTTCATGTCCGTTTACAACGTGAAACAATAGTACGGGAATGGCATGCGATCAACTCGGCAGTCGCGACACTCTTCCGAATTCGGCGGCTGGCGGCGGTTTTCTTCAAGAAAGATCGAGGATATACCTACCGCGCATACAGGTCCTCAACCCCTCCGACGCCTGCATTCTCGACCCAGGCCCTCACGGCCTCTTGTTGGAAGAGTGCGGTATCGATAGTCGTCTGTACGATTTTGTTTTTAGCTTTCGTCTTCAGTGGACGCCGTACTCTCTTATTTCGACCACCGGCTGATTTAATATTTTTCCGCCTCCGGGTTTTCATCAGGATCTCTGCGTTAGCTTCTCCTAGCCACCGTTTCCAAACTTGGACTATAGCATACCGTATTTCTCTAACCTGTGCCTGAAAGATCTGTAATTAATTCCTAATAGGTCCGCAGCTTTCTTTTGAACTCCGCCCGCTTTTTTTAGAGCAGCCAGCAACATGGTTTTTTCATACGATATGAGTGTGTCATCGAGCGATAATCCTTGGTCGAAAAAGCGGGCTCCCGCGGGCGGGAACGTCAACTCAAGAAGCTTTACATCTTCTGGGCTAAGGATCGGCTTGAAATCAGATGATAGGTTCTCTCGGAGGCGAAGTGGCAAATCTCGTTCGGTCAACACATCCCGATCCGTCACAGTCACTGCATGTTCAATGATATTTTCCAATTCTCGAATGTTGCCGGGATAATCATAGTGCATGAGATATCTTAACGCCTCAGGCGATACAGCGTAGACCTGCTTCCCAGAGGCTGCGGCAAATTTTTCGATGAAGTGCTGGATCAAAAACGGGATGTCCTCCTTTCTGTTGCGTAACGGCGGCAAGTCAACCTGAATTACGCTTAGACGGTAGAAGAAGTCCTTGCGGAACGTTCCTTCATCTATCGCTCTTTTTATGTCCTTACTTGAAGCTGAGATCACTCGTACGTCCAGCGGAATGGGTTTGGTCCCACCAACCGGAGTCATGGACTTCTCCTGCAGAACCTTGAGTAGCTTCGCCTGGAGGTGGTGAGGGAGTTTTTCAACTTCGCGTATAAAAACAGACCCTCCATCAGCCAACCTAAGGCACCCGGGATGATCTGAGACCGCCCCCGTGAAGGCGCCACGCACGTGTCCGAACAGGTCATCTTCTATTAGGCTTGCGGAGATTTCACCGCAGTTTACGGATATGAACGGCTTATTCTGTCGAGGCCCATTCATGTGGATGGCGCGGGCGACCATCTCCTTTCCGGTTCCAGCCTCTCCAGTGATTAGAACATTTGAGGTAGTGCCGGCTGCTTTTTGGATGAGACGATAGATTCTTTGCATCTCTTCACATGGTCCAATGGCTCCTCCGAACTGAAATGTTTTGCCTAACGTCGCTCGCGCGTCTTCTGTTGCCGCATGCTCTTTTGCCGTGGTCCGTTGTCTTTCCAGTTTCCCGATGTCTTCGCGCTCTTCCCTCTGTCCGATCTCTTCAAGAAGCAAAACGAAAACTGTTGGCTGAATCGATAGCTTATTGGGCGGAATCAAGGTGAGTTTTAGGTGCTTGCGCCGTCCCTGCGCATCAATAAAACGTAGCTCGTCCACAAACCCTTTTTTCTCTTCAATCCGCCTGTTTAATTCTCCGGCAACAGCTGGAAAAATTTGGCCTACATTCGAGCCTCTGATAGTTTGCTCCCTAAACAAGGTAAGGGCCTCAGCGTGAGGACTGAAGTATCTGACGTTTCCGCCAAGATCGGTAATTATGACACCGATCGGTACAGAGCCGAGGACGGCTTTATAAAGTAACTCACTCTGTGTGGGCTTTTGCGCCTGCGGAGATGGGTTCGCTGCTTCAACTCCTTTCTTTACCGCGTGCGCCGCACGTCTACGTTTCAACAGACCAAGGCATAAAAGCACCGGAATTACGATTGCGGCGGCAGCGGCTGCCGCTTCTAGAGGATCGATCTGCATCTCTTCCTAGATGCCCTGAATCCGGCAAGGCATTGATTTATGCCCGACTGACGCTTTATCAGGCGGGGGCCGGTAGAAGATACCGGCTTTTGACATCGGGTTTCAACCTGGGCAGGATCGAAGAAAGAGGACGATCGGTGCAGTCTGGCCCGCCTGTAGGCACACGTGAGCCGGGCATGAGAACGAGGCTCAGTGTTTGGATTAGCCGGTTAAGGTCTGCCCAGCCTTTTGTTTTCCTACGCCGCTGCTTCCGCCTTTTTCGGCGGATATTTCTCGCAGAGCTGTTTCCAGCTCGCGGCCATCTGCTTGGCGGCCTCG
>MGSS01000117.1 GCA_001798595.1 Deltaproteobacteria bacterium RIFCSPLOWO2_12_FULL_60_19
CGCCATAGAGACTCCCGAATTGATGGGAGACGAACGTGACGCGTGGGTTCGAATGTCCACGCAACGGTTGGCTTTGGTCTACGGACCGAACGAGCCTGATTATTCCTCGGACCGGATGAAAACCCCCAATCCCGAGTTCCGGTCGTGAACGAAGGAGACGTAATTCTGACGCCTATACCGCAGGCTGATGGACAGGTGAAAAATCGGCCCGCCATCGTTTTGCGCGAATTGCCTCCCTACCACGACCTTCTGCTATGTGGCGTCCTTCTGGCATATGGGCGCGTCGGTCTCTCCACACAACAAACTGCTTAAGGTTAGTCTCATCGGTTCGGCGTTCGACGGCACGGGCATCCCATGCTACAATCAGGCACCCAAGCTGAAGAAACGAGGTGAGCTATGAGAGTCACCACATTGGAAGGCATCGTCGAGAACGGCCAAATTCGCTTGCCTGCCGCTGTTCGGTTGCCGGAAAAAGCGAAGGTCTACGTCATCATCCCCGATGTTGAGGTCCAAACCGTCGCATACATCGGCAGCCCCCGACTCGCGCATCCGGAACAGGCCGCAGATTTCAGAAAGGAAGTGATCGAGGAGTTGCCAGATGCCGGCGTATGACAACCGATACTTCAATCCCCCTGCGCCGCTGGCTACGGTGACTCTTCGTAATTCAGGAGGCGGCAAGACGGTATCCGATGTGCCCATGTTGATCGACTCCGGCGCCGATGTGACGTTGATTCCCCAACAGTCAGTGACTATGCGTGGCGCCACCATTGAACCAGATGTCGGCTATGAGGTCGCGAGTTTTGACGGGAGAAAGAGCACTGCCCAAGCGGTGAATCTCGACTTGATATTTCTAAGGCGGGCTTTCAGGGGTCGATTTCTTGTCAGTAATCAAGCATGGGGCGTAGTGGGACGTGACGTCCTCAATCATGTCGCAGTATTGCTCGACGGGCCACGGTTACTTTGGGATGAGCAAAAATCGTGAGGCAGATAAAATCCCGCCCAATTAAACCGCGGCCTACCTCTGAAACATCCTAAAGAACTTCCGATCGCTTCCACTCCTCAATCCTCACGGCCACCTTCTCTCTTACTTGGCTACAACATACCGAAGAATCTCATTGACAGTCCTCAGGTCGAAGGGTATAGTTAAATTCCGTGATGCGCTTTCCGCGAAGGCCATCGCGGCTTTTTATTTCTGGCGGCAGAATTCCGGGGCTCGGCGCGTTTCTCTTCAGCCCGAGGTCCGGGGTTTGATCATGGCCGTCGTCGCGATTATCCCGATCCGTTACGCGTCCACCCGCTTCCCCGGAAAGCCCCTGGCCCTCATTGGCGGCAAACCGATGATCCAGCACGTCTATGAAAATACCCGTAAAACGCCCGGCCTGAGCCGGGTCATTGTCGCAACCGACGATGCGCGCATCGTCAAAACGGTCAAAGATTTCGGCGGCGAGGTCGTGCTTACGTCCAAGAAACACGCGAGCGGCACCGACCGCGTTGCGGAAGTAGCGCGCAAGCTGAAGGCCGAATGGGTGATTAATGTTCAGGGCGATCTACCCTTCGTCCGGCCGCAAACCATCCTTAACAGCCTCAGGCCTCTGACGCGCGACCGCTCGATTCCCATGGGAACCGCGCGAACGCCGATCTTTCAGGAAGAAGAGTGGCTGAATCCCAACGTGGTCAAGGTCGTCACCGATGCGCGCGGTTTTGCGCTCTACTTCTCGCGCGCCCCGATCCCGCACACCCGCCGGGCGGCTAACGGGATCTGGGGCTATCGCCACGTCGGCGTGTATGTCTATCGGCGCGAGTTCCTGCTCAAGTTTTCGCGCATGCGCCCAACCCTTTTAGAGCGCACGGAGGGCCTGGAGCAGCTGAGAGCGTTGTCCAACGGTTATCGCATCCGCGTGGCCGACGTCGATGAGCCGTCGGTCGAGGTGGATACGCCGGAGGATCTCGAACGGGCCGAGGCATACTTAAAAACACGACAGCAATGAAACCAGGAGACCGATAGCAATATGGCAAGCGTGAAAACCAAATTTATTTTCGTCACCGGCGGCGTGGTGTCCTCGTTGGGCAAAGGGCTGGCCTCGGCCTCGATCGGCGCGCTGATGGAGAGCCGCGGGCTTAAAGTAACCCTGCTCAAGATGGATCCCTACATCAACGTCGATCCCGGCACCATGAGCCCCTATCAACACGGCGAGGTCTACGTCAGCGACGACGGCGCCGAGACCGATCTCGACCTCGGCCACTATGAGCGCTACGTCTCGACGCCGATGGGCAAAAAAAATAATTTCACCACCGGCCAGGTCTACGAGACGGTGATCGCCAACGAGCGGCGCGGCGACTATCTGGGCGGCACGGTTCAGGTCATTCCCCACATCACCGACGAGATCAAGCGGCGCATCCGCGCCGCCGCCGAGGGTTACGACTTGGCGATCTGCGAAGTCGGCGGGACCGTCGGCGACATCGAAGGGTTGCCGTTTTTGGAAGCCGTGCGCGAGTTTTGCTGGGATTGGGGCAAGGAAAACGTCCTCTATATCCATCTCACGCTCGTCCCCTACATCGCCGCGGGCGGGGAGCTTAAGACCAAACCCACGCAGCACAGCGTGAAAGAGCTTACGGGACTCGGAATCCAGCCCGACATTCTACTCTGCCGCACCGACCGCCTGCTGGACAAGAAGGTCAAGGCCAAGATCGCCCATTTCTGCAACGTGGATGAAAATGCGGTCATCACCGCCAAGGACGTCGAATGGATCTACGAAGTGCCGCTGATCTTCCATGCCGAAGGGCTGGATGACTGGATCGTGGAGAAACTCCACATGTGGACCGGCGCGCCGAACCTCAAAAAGTGGGAAAAGGTCGTTCAGACCTTAAAAAACCCAAAGGAATTGGTGCGCATCGCCGTCGTCGGCAAGTACATGAGCCTCAAAGAGTCCTACAAGAGCCTGATGGAAGCGCTGGTCCATGGCGGCATCGCGAACGAAGCGAGGGTGGAGCTCGACTGCATCGAAGCGGAGGAGATCGAGGAAAAAGGCGTCAAGGGAATTCTGGATCAGGCCGACGGCATCCTCGTTCCCGGCGGCTTCGGCGATCGCGGGAGCGAAGGAAAAATAGCGGCGGCCAGGTACGCTAGAGAGAACCGCATCCCCTATTTCGGCATCTGCCTCGGGATGCAAATGGCGGTGGTGGAGTTTGCCCGCAACGTTTGCGGTCTTACGGGCGCGAACTCGAGCGAATTCGATGAGAACAGCCCGCATCCGGTGATCCATCTCATGGAGGCACAAAAAGGAATCGACAAGAAAGGCGCGACCATGCGGCTGGGGGCTTATCCCTGCGCGCTGCACGAGGACTCGCTCGCGGCCAAGCTCTACGGCAAGAAGAAAATTTCCGAGCGCCATCGCCACCGCTACGAATTCAACAACAACTACCGCGACGCCTTTACCCGCCAGGGGATGGAGCTGAGCGGCCTATCGCCCGATGGCAGCCTGGTCGAGATCAGCGAGCTGAAGGATCACCCGTGGTTCCTGGGCTGCCAATTCCACCCCGAGTTCAAATCCCGCCCGCTCGACCCCCACCCTCTCTTCAAAGGATTTATCAAGGCGGCCCTGCAGAACCGGCTCGCGCAGAGGGAAGTGCCACGCATCAAAGTCGCGCGGACCTAGCAGGCCGGTGAAAAAGGGCCATCTGCCGTCAGCCCGCCTGAAGATCTCTCTCCGGGCCGACGCGATACGTCGGTATTACGCTGCTCCGACGAGCTGAGAGCAACTGGAGGTACGATTGACATTTCGCGTCCCACGCGCCGGCCCTTCGAGAGACCCCCAGGCGGGCGGTAGTGATGGTTGCGCTTCGACCTCCTCGCTCGACGTACTGCAAAGAGTACGCCTGCGCTCGTCGGTTTCTCGCGCGCCTTGTATCTGGCACCTTTTTGACCGGCCTGCACAGATTTTTAAACACTCTGTAACCCGCCCCATCCGGTGGAAATTTGCATTCTTCGCGCGTGGGTGGTCTACTAATGTAGCGCTATGACAAAGAAAGTAAAAATCGGCGGCTTTGAGGTCGGCGGCGGAAAGCCGCTTGTCGTCATCGCCGGGCCGTGTGTGATCGAGAGCCGGGATTCCGCGCTCCGGCACGCGGCGTCGATTAAGCAGGCTGCCGACCGCGTAGGCATGCCTTTGATCTACAAGTCTTCCTACGACAAGGCCAATCGCACCTCGCTCTCCTCGTTCCGCGGCCCGGGCGTCGAAGAGGGCTTGCGCATTCTCGCCGAAGTGAAGCGGGAGATCGGCGTACCGGTTCTGACCGACGTGCATGAAAAGGAACAGGTCGATTCGGTAAAACAGGTAGCCGACGTCCTGCAGATCCCGGCTTTCCTCTGTCGCCAGACCGATTTCGTCGTCGCGGTGGCGAAGTCCGGCAACGTCGTAAATATCAAAAAAGGACAGTTTCTCGCCCCCTGGGACGTCCGCAACATCGTCGAGAAGATCGTCGCCAGCGGAAACCAGCAGATCCTGGTGACGGAGCGGGGCGTATCGTTCGGCTACAACAACCTGGTCTCCGACATGCGCTCGCTGGTCGTGCTCCGCGACTTCGGCTATCCTGTAGTCTTCGACGGAACGCACAGCCTCCAACTCCCGGGCGGATTGGGCCATGCTTCGGGCGGCGAGCGGCGCTACATTCCGGCGTTGGCCAGGGCCGCCGTCGCTGTCGGGATCGACGCGCTCTTCATGGAAGTCCACGAAGATCCCGACCGGGCCTTGAGCGATGGGCCGAATTCCCTGCCGCTTAAAGACCTCGAGGGAGTGCTCAAACAAATCAAAGAGATCGACGGATTGTTAAAGAGTAGTTAAACTATGGATGCTAAGAAAACTTTAAAACGGGCGGGCGATGTCCTGCAAATCGAGGTGAACGGAATTCTGTCGCTCATCGACCGCCTCGACGATACGTTTGTCCGGGCCGTGGAGCTGCTCTATGGCTGCAAGGGAAAAGTCGTCGTCACCGGCCTCGGCAAATCGGGACTTATCTGCCGCAAGATCGCCGCCACGCTGGCGAGCACCGGCACGCCTTCCTTCTTTCTCCACGCCGGCGACGGCATCCATGGCGACATGGGAATGATCATGAAGGGCGACGTGATTTTGGCCGTGTCGAACAGCGGCGAGACGGAGGAGCTTTTACAGCTTCTCCCCATCGTCCGGCGTTTGGACCTCAAGCTCATCGCTCTCACCGGCAACCCCAATTCCGCCCTCTCGCGCGCCGCCGATGTCAGCCTCGATGCCGGCGTCAAGCAGGAGGCCTGTCCGATGGGGCTCTCCCCCACCGCCAGCACGACGGCGGCGCTTGTCCTGGGCGATGCGCTGGCGGTCGTGCTGCTCGAACAGAGAGGCTTTAAGGAAGAAGATTTCGCGCTCCGCCATCCCGGCGGCGCGCTCGGCCGCAAGCTCTTGCTACAGGTGGAGGAGATCATGCACCGGGGTGACGACCTGCCGCTCGTCGACGAAGAGACGCCGATGAAAGAGGCGCTGTTTCAGATCACCTCGAAACGCCTTGGAGTGACCGGTGTGGTCGATCGCGCGGGTGAGCTGGTCGGCATCGTTACCGACGGCGATCTCAGGCGCGGCCTGGAGAGCAAGGGCGACATATTCCGCTTTCAGGCCAAGGATTTCATGACCCGCGATCCAAAGACCATATTCGCCGACGCCCTCGCAGCCCGAGCCGTCGCTGTCATGGAGCAGCATTCGATCACCTGCCTGTTCGTTTTGGGAAACAGCGGAAAAAAGCCTATCGGTCTCGTTCACCTCCACGACCTGCTCAAGGCCGGCGTCGTCTAGCGCCGGACTACCTCCGCGGGTCTAGCAAATTCCGTGCCCACCTGCTTTACAGGATTCAGCAAAGGTGCTATTTTGCCCAGGGTTAAACCGGCTATGAAGCGTCAGAAGTTACGGACTATTCTGCTCATCGCGATCTCCGCTTCGCTCGGCGGAGTGGCCTACAAAACGGCCGACCACATCTTACAAAACAAAACCAGAATGATCAGAGACGTCGCCCTCAAAACCGTCGATCTTCTCCCCGAGGCCGCCCTTAAGATCAAAGATTTCCATCGCGCGCAGATCGAAGGGAATCGCAAAGTTTGGGAGGTCTTCGGCGACGAGGCCCGCTACCTGAAGACCGAAGGAGAGCTGTTCATCCAAAAACCCCGCATTTTCTTTTACCAGAAAGACAACAGCACCATTCAGGCTGTCGGGACGGAAGGGTACTTCTGGCTTAAGGGCGAGGACAAAGGGATGGAAAAGGCCCAGCTCAAGGGAGACGTGCAGGTCAGCTTTCAAGGATATGTGCTCAACGCCAACGAGGCGATCTACCTGAAGGAAAAAAATCAGGTGGTCCTGCCCGGCAGGGTCATGGTGAGAGGGGCGGGCATGGAGCTGGAAGGGGTGAATATGGAGCTCAACCTCGACAGCGAGAAGCTGCGCGTGAACAGGAGCGTAAGGACAACGGTCGAGCCCGGCAAGATGGGAAAAACGAAGGGACAGTCCGATGAAAAGACGGAAAATTGATCGCCGCCCGTACCGCCTTGGCACGCTGCTTTTGACTGTTGCTCTGCTCTGTTCCGGGCTCTACGACTCCGCTCTTGCGGGAGAGGCGGCCAAAGAGGCGAAGAAGAAGCCCGCAAGCGCTCCGAGCCGCGCTGGCAAGCAGAATCCCGCCGCCGGAGCGGAAGCCTCGGGCACCGAGACCGCAAGAGAAACAAAAAAGAAGTCCGAAAGCGCCTCGAGCCCTCTCAACCAACAAAATCCGATCATCGTCACGGCCGACTGGATGGAGGCCGACCGGCAGAAAAACACGATCGTCTACAAGGGTCAGGTGGTGGCCGTTCAGAAGGACATGACGATGAGGGGCGACAAACTTACCGCCCTGTTCGACCCCAGCGCCAAGCAGATGAAACAGGCCGTAGTGGAAGGTCGGACCGTTCAGATCGTGCAGGGAGACAAGATCGCGACGGGGACCAAGGCGGTCTTCGACGGCGCGGCGCAGACCGTCACGATGACCGGCAACCCGGTGGTTCGTCAAGGGAACAGCGAAGTTTCGGGCGAGCGCATCATTTTCTACATGAAGGAAGACCGCGCGATCGCCGAAGGCGGCGCCAACCAGCGAGTCAAAGCGACGATCTTCACCGAAGAGATGGGCAAACAGCCAAAGGGCGAAGAGGGAAGCGCAAAGGAACCATGAGCCTGCTGCAAGCGGAAGGCGTCACCAAGTCCTACAACGGCCGCCGCGTGGTCGATGGGATCAACATCGAGGTCAACGGCGGCGAGGTGGTCGGTCTGCTCGGCCCCAACGGCGCGGGCAAGACCACGACTTTCTACATGATTGTCGGGTTGGTCCAACCGGAGCGCGGCAAAGTGGCGCTGAACGGAGTAGACCTCTCCGGGATGCCGATCTACCAGCGGGCGCGCGCGGGCTTGAGCTATTTGCCGCAGGAATCTTCCGTCTTTCGCCGCCTCACGGTCGAGGAAAATCTGCTGGCCATTCTCGAAACTCTCGACCTCACGCCCGAGGAGCGGGAAGAGCGCGCCGCGTCGTTGATGCGCATGCTCGGGGTCTACGACCTGGCGAAGCAAAAAGCGCTCACGCTCTCCGGCGGCGAGCGGCGCCGGGTGGAGATCGCTCGGGCGCTGGTGCTCGCGCCGTTTTTTTTGCTGCTGGACGAGCCCTTTACCGGCATCGACCCCATCGCGGTCGGCGAGATTCAAAAGATCATCCGCCAACTCACCGCCACCGGCATCGGCGTGCTGATTACCGACCACAACGTGCGCGAGACCCTGGGCATCTGCGATCGCGGTTACATCGTCAACGACGGAACGGTGCTCGAAGAGGGGAACCCGGACAAAATCGCCTCCAGCGAGAAGGCGCGCAAGGTCTACCTCGGCGAAGGCTTCAGGCTCTAACCATGGCGCTCGAGATCCGCCAAGTTCAAAGACTCGCCCAGCAGCTGGTGATGACCCCCCAGCTGCAGCAGGCGATCAAGCTGCTCCAGCTCTCGCGCGTGGAGCTGGAGGAGATGATCTCGCAGGAGCTGCAGGAAAATCCCGTGCTGGAAGAGAGCCCGGCCGAGGCCGCGGAAGAGAACCAGACGGCGAAGCCCGAGGAAGAGCTGCCCGAGCTCCCCGAAAAACCCGAGCCGGCGCGGGCACTCTCGACGGCGGATAAAATCGGGACTCTCGACTGGCAGGAATATCTCGACACGCACTCCAATTCCCTGCACGGCTCCCTCACCGCGGAGGCGGGACGAGACGAAGACGACGGGCCGCCCTCGTGGGAAAGCACTCTTACGAAGAAGACCTCGCTGGAAGACCACTTGGTTTGGCAGCTCCGCCTCTCTAAGCGCACGCCCCAGGAAGAGACCATCGGCCTGTATATCATCGGCAATTTGGATGAGCGCGGCTACCTGGCGGTTTCCGTGGATGAGGTCTGCGGGGCGACCGGTTGCTCGGCGGAGGAAGCGGAGAGCGTGTTAAAGAAAATCCAGTTCTTCGACCCGCCGGGCGTGGCCGCACGGGATCTCAAAGAATGCCTGTCGGTCCAGCTCGCCAACCTCGGCCTCGACGGCAGCGTAGCGGCGCGCATTGTGTCCGACCATCTCGAGCAGCTGGAAAACAGAAAATACGAAAAACTGGCGCGCGACCTCGGCGTCTCCGTGGAAGAGATCTTAGCCGCCTCACACCTGATCGCGTCGCTGGAGCCGCGGCCGGCGCGCGGCTACGAAGAAGAAGAGATCCGCACGATCATCCCGGACGTGTCGGTAGAAAAGATCAGCGGCGAATGGGTCGTTTTTCTCAACGACGAAGGGCTACCGCGCCTGCGGGTAAGCTCTTTTTACCGGCGGCTGGCCGGCCAGGAGGGCAAGGAGGAAGAGCAGGCCCGGCAGTATCTTCAAGAGAAAGTGCGCGCCGCCACCTGGCTCATCAAGAGCATCCATCAGAGGCAACGGACCCTCTACCGCGTGACGCAAAGCATTTTTAAAGTTCAAAAAGAATTCCTGGACAGCGGCGTGAGCCAGTTGAAGCCGATGGTGCTCAAAGACGTGGCCGGGGATATCGGGATGCACGAGTCTACCGTGAGCCGGGCCACGGCCAACAAATATGTCCACACACCCCACGGCCTGTTCGAGCTTAAGTACTTTTTCCAAAGCGGTCTCAAGTCGGGCGGCGGCGAGGACGTCGCCTCCGAGAGCGTGAGGGACAAAATCCGCACCATCATCTCATCGGAGGATCCCAGAAAGCCGTTCAGCGACCAGCATATCGCGGCCATGCTGAGCCAGGAGGCGATCGGTATCGCGCGGCGCACCGTGGCAAAGTACCGCGAGGCGATGGGCATCCTCCCCTCTTCGAGGCGCCGCCAGCCCTTCGCGAGCCGATTCTGACAATACGGAGGTGTTCGATGACAGAGGTAAAAACTTCCGTGACGTTCCGTCACACCGGGCCGACCGACGCCTTAAAACATTACGCGGAAGAGAAGATCCATAAGATCGGCAAATACTTTAAACGTCCCCTGGAAGCCCACGTGGTTCTCTCGGTGGATGGCAGGCAGCGGCAGGTCGCCGAGGTCACGCTGCAGGCTCGCGGAATGACCATCCACGGGCGGGAAGAGACCGACGATCTTTACTCGGCGATCGATCTCCTGGTCGATAAAGTGGATCAGCAGGTCCGAAAGCATAAGACTAAAACGAGACTCAGGCGCAGAAAGGTGAAGCCTTGAAGATTACGGATTTTTTGGACACCGGCAGGATCATCCCCGAGCTCAAGGGCGGAGATAAGCGTGCCGTGCTAACCGAGTTGGCGGAGGCGTTGGCCGCGAGCCACCCTTCGATCGATGCGCAGAAATTGCTCGACGTGTTGCTCGAGCGGGAAAGGATCAGCAGCACGGCGATCGGCGAAGGGGTGGCGATCCCCCACGGCAAAATGGCCGAGGTCGAGAAAGTCTACGGCGTTTTCGCCCGGAGCCGTCGCGGCGTGGATTTCAAGTCTCTGGACGGAGGCGCCACTCACCTGTTTTTCCTGCTGGTGGCGCCGGAAGACTCCGCAGCCGATCACCTCAAGGCCCTGGCCCGGATCTCGCGCTTGCTGAAAGACAACGCGTTCCGCGCCCGGCTGCTGGAGGAAAAAAGCGCCGAAGATATCTTCAACGTCATCAAGCAGGAAGATCAAAAATTCTAAACAGGGCTGTTAGGCTGAGGGCCAAGATCGGTCACTGCTGACGGCTGACAGTGAATTTTTTAGGCTATTAAAGACTTTTAGTCAGACCGGTCAAAAAGGTCCCAGATACAAGGCGCGCGACGATCTGACGAGCGCAGGCGTACTTTTTTCGTACGTCGAGCGAGGCAGATCGAGCGCAACGCCGTAGATAGGCCTTTTTCAGCGGTCTGGCTATGGCTGAGCGTTTGGATATAGTAGTCATCACCGGCCTCTCCGGCTCGGGAAAGAGCGTGGCGATTCACGCCCTGGAGGACCGGGGCTTCTTCTGTATCGACAATCTCCCGGTGGCGCTGATCCCGAAATTTATCGAGCTGTCCCAGGGCTACGGCGAGGGCATCGAGCGGATTGCCCTGGGGATCGATCTTCGAGCGGGCCAATTCCTGCAATTCTGGCCCGAGATGTTGGATCAGCTCAGGGCCGCGGGACACCATGTCGAAGTTCTCTACCTGGATGCCGACGACGATGTGCTGTTGCGCCGTTTTAGCGAAACCCGCCGCCCCCATCCGTTGGCCGGCGACGGATCCGTCGAAGAAGGGATCGCCCGCGAGCGAACCGCGCTCCACGGGATGCGCGCGCTGGCCGACAAGGTGATCGACACGAGCGATTTGAACGTGCACCAGCTCAAAAAAGAGGTGGAGGAGCAATATACCCAAAGCGTCAGCCCGCGGCGAATGAACCTATTTCTCACTTCATTCGGCTACAAGTACGGCATCCCGAACAATGCCGACATGATTCTCGACGTGCGCTTTCTCCCCAATCCGTTTTTTTTTGAAGAGCTGCGAGGGAAAAAGGGAGTGGAGGCCGAGGTGCAGGAGTTCGTCCTTAAACGGGAGGAGACGCACGCCTTTCTCGACCGGCTCTACGGGCTGCTGGAGTTCACTCTGCCGCAGTACGAGCGCGAGGGCAAAAGCAGCCTGACCCTGGCGCTCGGCTGCACCGGCGGGAGACATCGCTCCGTGGTGTTGGTCGAGGAGTTGAGGCGCCGGCTCGACGGCGAGCGCTATCGCATCCACGTCAAGCACCGGGACATGGACAAGTAGGCGGACAGGGGTCCAAGGCAAAATGCAAAGTGCAAATTGAAAAATGCAAAGTGACCTTAAGAGAGCCGAAAATTTGACTTTTACATTTTGCAATTTTCATTTTTCATTGGAGCTAAAGTAGTCAAATGGCCAGCGCAGCGAAGAAACTCGAAATCAAGAACAAGCTGGGGCTCCACGCCCGCGCGGCGGCCCTTTTGGTCCAGACCGTCAACCGCTTTGCGGCCGAGGTGAAGATCTCCAAAGACGGCCAGGAAGTGGACGCCAGGAGCATTATGGGCGTCCTGACGCTCGCGGCCACGCAGGGAAGCAAGATCCACGTCGAGGCCAAAGGAAACGACGCGGAAGAGGCGCTGCGCGCGGTCGAAAAGCTCGTCGACAAGAAGTTCTTCGAGAACGATTAATCTTGATTCCCGCGGACCTATCCGATATACGGGTGAAATTCCATTTGTTCGTTAGGTGAGTCGCAGGAGGTAAGCGAAATGGCGGCGAAGGACTTTCTCTTCACTTCTGAATCCGTTTCGGAGGGCCATCCGGATAAGATGTGCGATCAGATTTCGGATGCCATCCTGGATGCCCATCTGAGCGGCGACCCGGACAGCCGCGTCGCTTGTGAATCCCTCACCAAGACCGGCATGGTCGTCGTCGCGGGAGAGATCACGAGCAAGGCCAAGGTGAGCTACAGCGAAATCGTTCGTGAAGTCGTCCGCGACATCGGCTACACCGACTCGGCGATGGGCTTCGACGGGAATACCTGCGCGATCATCACCGCCGTGGAACAGCAATCGCCCGACATCTCTCAGGGAGTGAGCGAGGGAGAGGGACTGCACAAAGAGCAAGGCGCCGGCGACCAGGGGATGATGTTCGGCTACGCCTGCGACGAGACGCCCGAGCTGATGCCCTTTCCGATCCAGATGGCGCATAGCCTGGTCAAGTATCTGGCCAAGATCCGCAAAGGCGGCGAAGCTCCGTTCATCAGGCCCGACAGTAAATCTCAGGTGACCGTGGAATACCGCGACGGCAGGCCCGTGCGGGTGCCAAGCGTCGTTATCTCCACCCAGCACTCGCCCGAGGTTGCCTACGAAAAACTCCGGGCGACTGTGATCGACGGCGTGATCCGCGCCGTTATTCCCGCGCAGTATCTCGACAAAAATACGGTCTATCACGTCAACCCCACCGGCCGATTCGTCGTGGGAGGCCCGCAGGGCGATTGCGGTCTCACGGGCCGCAAGATCATCGTGGACACCTACGGCGGCATGGGACGCCACGGCGGCGGCGCATTTTCGGGAAAGGACCCTTCGAAGGTCGATCGCAGCGCCGCTTACATGGGCCGCTACATCGCCAAAAACATCGTCGCCGCCAAGCTCGCGCGTAAATGCGAGGTCCAATTGGCCTACGTGATCGGGGTGGCCGAGCCGGTGTCGATCACCGTCGATACCTTCGATACCGGAGCGATCCCGGAACACGAGCTGGCGCGCATCGTCAGAGAAGTTTTCAATCTCACACCCAAAGGAATTATCCAGACCCTCGATCTCAAGCGTCCCATCTATCGCGCCACCGCAGCCTACGGCCATTTCGGCCGCACGCCCGAGAACGGCCGTTTCACCTGGGAGAAAACCGACCGGGTCGAGGCGCTGAAAAAAGCCGCAGGGAGACCATAGCAAAGTTCGGGTGGGGAGGAGGCTTTAGCCATGGCAGGAAAGAATTATGATGTGAAGAGCCTTGCGTTGGCCGAGCAGGGAAGAAAGCGGATTCTCTGGGCGAGCCAGGACATGCCCGTGCTGCGGCGGGTGCGCGAGCGGTTCCAAAAGGAGCGGCCGTTTCAAGGCCTGCGCTTTTCGGCCTGTCTCCATGTCACGGCGGAAACCGCCAATCTGGTCCAGACCCTCAAGGCCGGCGGAGCGCAGGTCGTTCTCTGCGCGTCGAATCCTTTGTCGACCCAAGACGACGTGGCGGCCAGCCTGACCAGGCACGATCGGATCCCGACTTTCGCCATCAAAGGAGAGGATCACAAAACCTACTATCGCCATCTCCGGGCGGCGCTCGACCACGCGCCGGTCATCACTATGGACGACGGCGCCGATCTGGTCTCCATGCTGCATAAGGATTACGCCCATCTTACGCGGAAAGTGATCGCGAGCATGGAAGAGACGACGACGGGCGTGATCCGGCTGCGCGCCATGGCGGCGGATCGACAGCTCAAGATTCCCGTCATCGCGGTGAACGACGCCAGCACGAAACATCTCTTCGACAACCGCTACGGCACCGGGCAATCGACCATCGACGGCGTCATTCGTGCGACGGACATGCTGCTGGCCGGCAAGCGAGTCGTGGTGGCGGGCTATGGCTGGTGCGGCAAGGGAGTCGCTTCGCGCGCGCGCGGCATGGGTTCGAAGGTCATCGTGACCGAAGTGGACCCGATTCGGGCGCTGGAAGCGGCGATGGACGGGTTCGAGGTGATGGCGATGAGAGAAGCCGCCAAGGTCGGCGATCTCTTTATCACCTTGACCGGCGATATGCACGTTATCGGCCAGGAGCACCTCAAGCTCATGAAAGACGGAGCGGTCATCTGCAACTCGGGCCATTTCGACATCGAGATCGACATCAAGGCGCTGAAAAAGATGGCGGTTAAGGAAGAAAAGAACGTCCGCCACAGCGTGGACGCCTACACGCTCAGCGGCGGAAAAAAGATTTACCTTCTCGGCGAGGGCAGACTGGTCAACTTGGCGGCCGCCGAGGGCCACCCCGCTTCCGTCATGGACATGAGCTTTGCCACCCAGGCGCTCGCCTCCGAGTGGGCGGTCAAGA
>MGSS01000118.1:0-47964 GCA_001798595.1 Deltaproteobacteria bacterium RIFCSPLOWO2_12_FULL_60_19
CCCCGTAAAGCCCGGTGATGCCGGGCCACGGGGCATCCCGTAAAATGGCCTTACGATGCCAATCCCGTGATGGCCGCACCGCCGCGGGGCGAGCCATTGTTTTTTTTGATTGCCCCGTAAAGCCCGGTGATGCCGGGCCACGGGGCATCCCGTAAAATGGCCTTACGACGCCAATCCCGTGATGGCCGCACCGCCGCGGGGCGAGCCATTTTACGGGATGGTGGAGGCGGGGGGAATTGAACCCCCGTCCGAAGGCGTTACGCCAAGCCGAACTACATGCTTAGCCGATGTTTTGATCTCGTCCGCGAAGCGCCCACAGGCAGGCTCTCCGAAGACCAGCCGGTTTAGATCTCAGCCTCATCCCCTCCGGCAGGAGAATCGGCCCATCCCGCTAATCGACGCCCTATCCGACCCCGCGGGAGAAGGCCGGTAGAACGCTAGCTGCGGTTAGGCAGCCAGTTTGTATTCAAAATTATCTGCAGTTAGTTTTGCAGCCTGCTTGTTTAACGGGATAACAGGACCCCGGCATGCCGACTTGACTTCGCACCCCCGTCGAACCCAGATCGCCCCCATTTCTTAATTATGAATTTTGAGTTGTGAATTTTTAATTGCAGAAGAAAAGCCTTCTTCCTAATTAAAAATTAAGCATTCAAAATTCAAAATTATTTTTGTGATTTCAAAGACCGTTCCACTTCGCGCTGGGCCGCCCGCTTGCGCAGGGTTTCGCGCTTGTCGTACAGCTTTTTGCCCCGCGCCAGCCCCAGCTCCACCTTCGCGCGGCCGTTTTTAAAGTATAGCCGTAATGGGATCAGGGTCAACCCCCGCTCTTTGACCTTGCCGGTCAGGCGCCGGACCTCCTGTTTGTGGAGCAGCAGTTTTCGCTTGCGCGTGGGGTCATGGTTGAACCGGCTGGCGGCGAAATAGGGGCTGATGTGAGCGTTGACGAGAAACGTCTCGCCCTTGTCGATGCGCGCGTAGCTGTCTTTTAAATTGGCCTTGCCGTCCCGGAGCGATTTGACCTCGCTCCCCTGCAACACCAGGCCCGCTTCGTAGGTCTCCTCGATGAAGTAGTCGTGCCTTGCTCTGCGATTGACGCAGATATCCTTTTCCTCGGAGGCTGCCATGACTGAATTCCGGCCGGCCGTTTAGTCCAGGCCGCCGGACTCGACCTTCGCCTCAGGCGTGATCATGCCGCCGGAGACGATCAGCTTGAAGGCTTCCTCGGGCGTCATCTGCAGCGGGACGATCTCTTTTTCCGGCACGAGCATATAGAAGCCGGCGGTCGGGTTGGGCGTGGTCGGCACGAAAACGTTGACGAGACGGTCTCCGGATTGCGTCGCGAGCTCCCCGATTGCGTAGCCGGTGGCGAAACCCACCGTGTAGATCCCTTTGCGCGGCCATTCGAGCAAAACCACTTTCCTGCCCTTGTCTTCCTCCCCGAAGATCGACTCGACCAGCTTGCGGACCGAAGAATAGACACCGCGGAAAATCGGGATGCGAGTCAAAAAGGCGTCCCATATCCTGAGCGCCCCGCGCGTGACTACGCTCGTGGCGAGAAAACCGAGAAAGAGGATGATGGCGAGCGTGAACAGGGCGCCAAGACCGGGAACCGCAAATGGAATGTAGGAAAAAGGGTTAAGCTGGGCCGGGAGAAAGTTAAGCAGCCCGTCCATCAACCCGACGATCCAGCCGAGGAACCAGATCGTGATGACGAGCGGCAGCAGCACCAACAGGCCGGCGAAAAAGTAACGCCTGAGGATTTCCCTGAATTTTACGCGTAGACTTTTCGGTCCCCGCTCAGCCATCGATCTTTCCTTCACTAGCTACGTGGTTAAACCCTACGTTCACCCTTCGACAAGCTCAGGGCGAACGGGTCGGGTGTTAAAGTCGTTGAAGATGTTCCGTTCGTGCTGAGCCTGTCGAAGCATGAGAACTGCTTTCTCGGCAGCCTGCTACGCGACCTTAGCGTGAAGCCGAGACGATGTGCTCTTGATGCGATTGCGTTGATCGACGAAGGCGACGCGCGGCCGATGCCCTTTGATCTCCGCTTCGTCCAGCCGGGCGAACGTGGCGATGATTACCACTTCCCCTTTTTTAATCTTGTGCGCCGCCGCGCCGTTGACGCAGACTTCTCCCGAGCCGGCCTTGCCCGGGATGGCGTAGGTTTCGAGCCGCTCGCCGCTGGTCAAACTCCAGACGCAGACCTGTTCGTGCGGCACAACGTCCGAGGCCTCCATGAGGTCGGCATCGATGGTGATGCTGCCTTCATAAGCGACGTTGGCGTCCGTCACCGTCGCTCCGTGGATTTTCCCTTTGAGCATATTCCGTTGCATATCGAGTCCCTCCTCTATGCCTTGAGCACCGTATTGTCAATCAGCCTGGTTTTGCCGACAAACACCGCCAGCGCCAGCACCGCTTCGCTCTCAATTTTTTCCACGTCCTCCAAAGTCTCCGGATGGCAGAGCTTGGCGTATTGGATGCGGGCGAGCGGCTCCTTTTCGATCTCCGCACGCGCCGCATCGAGAATCCGCCCGCTCTCCTTCTCGCCCGCCAGCGCCAACGCCTCGGCCTTGTTGAGCGCGCGACAAAGGCTCAACGCCGCCTGGCGCTCCGCGTCGCTCAGATAACTATTGCGCGAGCTTAGCGCGAGTCCGTCCGGCGCGCGCACCGTCGGATGGCCCACAACTTCGACGCCGAGATTCAAGTCGCGCGCCATGCGGCGGATGACCTGGAGCTGTTGGTAGTCCTTCTCGCCGAAAATCGCCGCATGCGGCTGCGCGATGTTGAAGAGCTTGGCGACGACGGTAGCGACGCCGCGAAAGTGGCCGGGCCGGAAAACGCCGCAGAGCTGCTCGCCGAGCTTCCCCACCTCTACGTAACTTTGATGGCCGGCGGGATACATCTCCCCGGCGGACGGACTGAACATCACATCGGTTCCCTCTCGCTCAAGCAGGCCCCGGTCGCGCTCGAAATCGCGCGGGTAAGAGGCATAATCTTCCTGCGGGCCGAACTGCGTGGGATTGACGAACAATGAGACGACGAGGCGATCTCCCCGTCTCTTCCCGTCGCGGACCAGGCTCAGATGGCCCCCGTGGAGAGAACCCATTGTCGGAACGAGGACGATGCGCCGCCCGGCCCGGCGCTCGGTCTCGCTCCAACTTCTCATTTCCTCGATGTGCTCGATAATGCGCATAAAGCCGTGCTCGACTATCGTGCTCGTGCTCGTTGACGAACACGGACCACGAACACGAATCACGAAGCCCTAGTGGAACGAATGCTCGTCACCTGGGAAACTCCCCTCTCTCACTTCCTTGATGTATCGCTGCACGGCTTCCGTCATCACCGCGCTCAGATCGGCGTAGCGCTTGACGAACTTGGGCGTGTACATGTCGAAAAGTCCCAGCATGTCGTGCACCACCAGCACCTGGCCGTCGCAGTGGACGCCCGCGCCGATCCCGATAGTCGGGATCGTCAGCCGCAGGGTGATCTCCTGCGCCAGATCGAGCGGGATGCCCTCCAGCACGATCGAGAAGGCGCCGGCCTCTTCGACGGCCAACGCGTCCTGCACGATCTTCTCCTTCTCGTCTTTCTCCTTCCCCTGGACTTTGTAGCCGCCGAAGCGATGGATCGACTGAGGGGTTAGCCCGATATGGCCCATCACCGGAATTCCGATCCGGACGATCGCCTCGATGGTCTCGCGCATCGCGACGCCGCCTTCGACCTTCACCGCCTCGGCGGCGCCTTCGCTGAGAAACCTGCCGGCGTTGCGCTTCGCCTCTTCGATGCTGATTTGATACGAGAGAAACGGCATGTCCGCGACGACCAGGGCGCGCTTTCGCCCCCGCGCGACGAGCCGGGTGTGATAGATCATTTCGTCGAGCGTGACCGGCAGCGTGCTCTCGTGGCCTTGAATCACGGAGGCGAGCGAGTCCCCCACCAGCAAAATGTCGACGCCGGCGTGGTCGAGAATGCGAGCGAACGAATAGTCGTAGGCCGTGAGAGCCGTGATCTTCTCGCCCCTCTGTTTCATTCGTCGAATCTCCGGCGCAGTGACTTTGTCGGCCATCTTTCGCCCTCCACAAAAACAAAAAACCTTCCGGACCGATCCGGAAGGCTGTCAACATCTGGTCGCAGAGCGGGGTTCTGCCTGCCCTGAGCCCAGTCGAAGGGCCTACTGCCTTCTTCGTTTTGCCGTCCGTCTCAGTCCAGATTACCTGGATCCAAGCGGTATGTAATGCTGCGTCCCCGGCCCCATGTTGTTGATTTCCTTGACTAAGTCAGCCAGATCCTGACTGCTCGCAACGAAATCGATCTCCGATGTATTGACCACCAGAAGCGGGCTCTCGTCGTAGTGAAAAAAGAACTGGTTGTACGCTTGAGCCACCTCTGTGAGGTATTCCTGGGTCACGCGCTTCTCGTAACTTTTATCCCTCTTTTTTATCCGTTTGTAAAGGACCTCCGGGCGGGCCTGCAAATAGACCACCAGGTCGGGCCGCGGCAGCCGGATGTCGAGCAGCTGGTAAATCTGATAGTAGAGCGTGAGCTCGTCGGCGCTGAGCGTGAGACTCGCGAAGATTTTATCCTTGGCGAACAGATAGTCGGACACCGTCGCCTGGCTGAACAGCTCCTGCTGGATCAGCTCGCGCTGCTGTTGGTAGCGGTTGAGCAGGAAAAACAGCTGGTTTTGAAACGCGTAGGTTTCGGGGTCGTCGTAAAACTTCGGCAGGAACGGGTTGTCCTCGACTTTTTCGAAGACCGTGCGGGCGTGAAACTCCGAGGCGAGAATCTTCGCCAGGCTCGTCTTCCCGACTCCGATCGGCCCTTCGACGACGATATATCGCTTGCTTGCCATCTGACGAAAAGAATTTACACAAAGGCCGGAAGATTGTCTAGTTTTTGTTTCGCAGCCTGGATCGGAGACGATTTGTGTTATAGTTCCGTTCATGGCCTCCCTCAAAGAAAAAATCGGCCAGATGTTCATGATCGGCTTGCGGGGAACGGAGCTAAGCGCGGACGAGCGAAGCCTGCTCGGAGCGTATCCCTTCGGGGGGTTTATCCTGTTCAATCAGAACCTCAAAGCGCCGAAGCAGATTCTCGCGCTCTGCCGCTCGTTATGGGAGATCGGCGGAGAGGCTCCTCCGTTCATCGCCATCGACCAGGAGGGCGGGAGAGTCCACCGCCTGCCGCCGCCCTTCACTCACTTCCCGCCTGCGGCCGCCCTGGGCCGGACGGGCAATGCCGATCTTGCTTATCGAACCGGCCTGGCAACGGCGCGCGAGCTGGCGGCCGTGGGTGTCAACCTCAACTTCGCCCCGGTGCTGGATGTTCACTCGAACCCGGCCAATCCCATCATCGGCGATCGCGCGCTCAGTTCCGATCCCAACGAAGTGGCGCGGCTTGGGACAGCGGTCATTCGGGGGTTGCGCGAAGGCGGAGTCATTCCATGCGCGAAACACTTTCCGGGACACGGCGATACGGCGCAGGATTCCCATCTGGAGCTGCCGGCGGTGCGAAAAGAGGCGGGCGAATTGAAGTCCGTGGAACTTTTGCCGTTTGTTCAAGCATGCCGCGACGGCGTGGAAGCGATCATGACCGCGCACGTCCTCTATCCCGCCCTCGATCCCGACTATCCGGCGACTCTCTCGCGCAGCATTGGGACCGGTCTGCTGCGGCAAGAGCTGGGACACGACGGCGTCGTCCTTGGCGACGACCTGGAGATGAAAGCGATCAGCGGGAACTATTCTCTCGAAGACGCCGTTTCCCTGAGCCTCCTCGCCGGCATCGACACGCTGCTTTTCTGCCATGACGCAGGGCAGGCCGTGAAGGCTTTAGACTTTCTCTGCCGCGAGGTTGAGCGAAAATCGGAACTACGAGCGAAGGTCGAAGGAAGCTCTCGGAGGATCGAGCGACTCAAAGCCCGGGCGCTTCCGAACTTCTCCGGCGCTCCTGACAATGAGATTCAAAACCGGATCGGCCTATGTCACAAGCGCATTGCCGAAGAGCTTCAGGGCAGCTTGTAGGCGCTGTAGGCGATGAGCTTCTTGATGTCGTGCTGCAGCTCCCCTTCCCATTTTTCCAGGAGCAGGTCGGCCGGGCATTTGCCCTGTGAGATCAGATCGCGCAGGGGTTTCAAATAGATCGTCTCGTCGTCGCCGTTTTCGTTCAGCGCCGACTGCCGTTTGAGCCCGGTCCAGGCGATCTGCATCAGCTCTCTTGCCAGGTCGAGCAGAGAATAGCGGCGGATGCGCGCCGCCAGGGCGTGGCGGTGCGAATCGTGATACAGCTCCATCCGTTCGTCCCACGACCAGCCCTTCACCAGATCCCACGACGCTTGCAGACAGTCGGCGTCGTACAATACCCCTTTGATGAGCGCGGGCAGCGCGGGCATCAGCTCCGGCGGCTGGCTGTCGGCGGAGCGCACCTCCATGTAGCGCTTGATCCTGACTTCGGGGAAGAGCGTCGTGAGGTGAAGATCCCAGTCTTCGATCGTGGCCCGATGGCCCTGGTGGCCGTGGCTTAAGAAACGGCGAAACGCGATTCCGGTAAAGTCGAGGTATTTCCCGTCGCGGATGATCAGGTACATCGGCACGTCGAGCGCGTACTCCACATAGCGCGCGAACGAGACGTTCGGATCGAAGGCAAAACGCAGCAGGCCGCAGCGGCTCTTGTCCGTATCGGTCCAGATATGGCCGCGAAAACTTTTGTATCCGTTGAGCCGCCCTTCCGAGATCGGCGAGTTGGCGAACATCGCCGTGATCAGCGGCGCGAGACCCATCGCCGCGCGGAACTTCGCCATCGCATCTTTTTCATCGCTGTAGTCGATGTTGGCCTGCACCGTGGCCGTCTGCTTCATCATCCGCTGGCCCAGCGTGCCGACCTTCGGCATATACGGCCCCATGATCCCGTAGCGCTTTTTGGGTACCCACTCGATCTCGTCCAACGCGCTCACCGGCTGGATACCGAGGCCGAGGAAGACGATGTTTAATCTCGCCGAGACCTCCAGCAGCTCGCGGATGTGCTGGGTGAATTCCGCGTAGGCGCAGTGGATGCTTTCGCACGGCTCGCCGGAGAGCTCGATCTGACCGCCCGGCTCGAGGTGAATTTGCGCCTTGTCGCGCACGAGCGCGATCACATGGCCGTCCTCCTCCACCGCCGCCCACTTGTACTCGGAGATCAGCGCCTTGAGAATCGTCTCGACGCCCGCCGGGCCGGAATAGCGAATCGCCCGGGCGCTGTCGCGCTCGATCCCGACTTTTTCATACTCGGTGCCGACGCGCCACTGCCGCGGCGGCTTGCCCGAGCCATGAAAATATTCTTCCAGCTCTTCCGTTTTACGTACGATGGACATGAGAGCGGAGGTTTTGCGCAAAGGGCGGGGTGATCACGCCCTTCTCCGTAATAATCGCCGAGACCAAATCCTGCGGCGTCACGTCGAAGGCCGGGTTGAGGGCCCGCACGCCCCTGAGAGTGATCGCGCGGCCGAGGATATGAGAGACCTCTTTGGGGTCTCGCTGCTCGATGGGAATATCGGCCCCGGTCAGGCATTTGAGGTCGATGGTCGAGGTCGGCGCGGCGACGTAGAATGGGACGTTATGACGGCGCGCCAGCACGGCGACGCCATACGTCCCGATCTTATTCGCCACGTCTCCGTTCGCGGCGATCCGGTCCGCGCCCACGACCACCACCTGGACCCTGCCCCTTTGCATGAAATAGCCGGCCATACTGTCGGTGATCAGCGTGACCGGAATTTTGTCCTTCTTCAACTCCCAGATCGTCAGCCGCGCCCCCTGGAGAAACGGCCGGGTCTCATCGACCAGCACCTCGATCTCTTTGCCGGCTTCCTTCATGGCGCGAAACACCCCCAGGGCCGTTCCATATCCCGCCGTCGCCAGAGCGCCGGCGTTGCAATGGGTCAGGACGCGCGAGGCGTTGCCCAAGAGCTTGGCGCCGAATTTTCCCAACTGCCGGTTGGCCGCGATATCCTCTTCGTAAATCTTGATCGCCTCCTGCTTGAGTAGCTGCTTGACGGCCTCGACTCCCTCGCCGCGCTTTTCAATATAGATCCGGCGCATCCGCTCCAGCGCCCAGAAGAGGTTGACCGCGGTCGGCCGGGTTTTTTCCAAAGTGTGGAAGATGCGCTCGATCTCCCGGTCGAAATTCTTGCCCTTGACCCATAGCGCGCCCAGCGCCACGCCCATCGCCGCCGCCACGCCGATCGCCGGCGCGCCGCGGATCACCATGTCGCGGATCGCCTGCGCCACCCCTTCGTAATTTTTGTAGACGCGATAGACTTCCTTATGGGGCAGCAGGCGCTGGTCCAACATAATCACGCGATTGTTATTCCACTGGATGGTTCGGACTGCCATGAGGATGTTTCCTATTTCGGCGGAGGCTGAGTATAGTAAGGAGACAAAGGGAGCGTCAAGGGCCAAGTGGACTTTTATAACGCGCTCAGCTATTTCACCGGCCTCCACTTTATCGATGCCGGTCTTGGCGGCCAGGCGCTGCTTCGCACCGCGGCCCTCGTCCACCTGCTCGATGCGATTCTCTGCGGCCTGATCGCGGGGCAGAGCGGCCGCAGCAAAAAGATCTGGACCGTGGCCGGCTTAGGGCTGGGAATCTGGGCGCTGGCGACGATTTTCCTGCTGCCGGCGAAAAAACGATGATTGTCAGGAAAAGGTCAGCGGACCACTGAAAAGCTTTGTTTTCAGGCCGGTCAAAAAGGTCTCAGATGCAAGGCGCGCGAAGGTCCGCGAGCGGAGGCGTACTCTTGGAGTACGTTGACGCGAAGCGGGCCAAGCGCAACGCAGCAGATGAGCCTTTTTCACCGGCCTCTAATCGTCCTGTGCGATCACGTAGGCCAGCGCGTGGTCGTTCGTGTGGGTAATCGAAAGAGAAAAGCGGCGGATGCGCTGCTCCTGGGCGAGGGCGGCCGTGTCATTGTGAAGCGCGATCTCCGGTCGGCCGCTTTTTGCGCGCACCACTTCAATATTTAACCAGGTCACTTTCCCGCTCCAGCCCCTCCCCAGCGCCTTCATCACCGCCTCTTTGGCGGCAAAGCGCCCGGCATAGCTCTCATACTTGCCCCGCCCTTTCTTGCGGTCGCAGTAGCGAATCTCTTCCGCCGTATACACGCGGTCGCGAAAGCGCTTCCCGGTCGCGCGATCCTCCAGCGCCTTTTGAATCCGCCCCACCTCGACCATATCGACCCCGACGTTCACGATCATGCGACAAAGTTTGCCCCGCCCGCCCCGGAGTGTCAACCACCGACTTTACAAAGCCGCGCGCCGTGCCTACACTCAACGGCGGCGCAGATGTTGCAAAGAGATCCCACATTCGGACTCGCCCCGCTGCTGTACGCCTTGCTGTTATCGGCTACAGCCGGCTGCGCTACGACCGGCCTGCGCACTTCGGACAACCCGCGGCCTGCGCCCGAGCGGATCAAGTTCACCAGGGCGTCCGACCTCGCGGACATCGTGAAACAGAGCGGGGCGAACCCGTCGAAAACCGGCAAAGTCATTTTCATCGGAGTCTACGGCGGCGATACGCCCGCCTGGGAAGGAGCGCGCTACTTCAATCCGAAAGATTGGCCGGCTTATAAGAACGTTGGTCGAGAAGAGGAGTTTGGCGAGATTGCGTTTCACGAGTCCCTGATGCACGTCCTGGCGATCCAGCTCGCCAGGCGGTTTCCGAAGAGTATCGCGCTGATGATCAAAGGAGACGGGGAAGTCGTCCTGGACGTGATCAAATACCTCTACTCCCCCGGAGACAAACTCTATCTCGCCGGCCACAGCCAGGGAGGCGCGATCGTCATCGACGTGGCGCACGATCTCAAAAAGGCGGCGATTCCGGTGCAGATGATCGCCCACATGGAGGGCTTTCTGTCTTACACCGTCGTGCCGAGCAACGTCGCTCGGGCCTTCAACTTTTACGTGCCGTCCGGCCTCGCGCTGTGCCCGGGCCGGGAGAGGCTTGAGGCCGAGGCGCCGTCCCTCACCCAGGTCTCCAACGTGGCGATCGGCGATCCCGTGGGACCCTTCACCGGGCCGTGCGCCGAGCACCGCAACATCGACAGCGACCCGCGAGTCTGGAAGCCCGTTCTCCAATACATGCTGGAGTCCGCGGAGTAACTGGAGCAATGGATATTGGAGCAGTGGAGCATTGGGCACTGGAGCATCGGCCTCTTCCCCTATTGTTCCATTGTTCGATTGTTCCATTGTTCTATTATTCCATTGTTCCATTTTCCAACTCCGCGTTGACTGCAACCACTCCTTAGCGTAAACATGAATGCAAAAGGAGCCTTCCTATGGTTCGCTCACGCGTGTTAGTTTTCATCTTTGCCCTCTTCGCGCTGACGGCCGCCGACGGCTGGTCGGAACAAAAGAAAATCATCAAGGTGGTCACCCAAAGCCCGCTCTCCGGCGAGCAGGCGGCTTTGGGCGAGCACATCAAACTCGGCGCGCAACTCGCGGTCGAAGAAGCAAGCAAGACGTTCAAGGCGCTGGGGTACGATCTGATCCTCGTTCCGTTCGACGACCAGGCGAAACCGGAGATCGGGGTCGCCAACGCCCGGAACGTCGCCGCCGATCCCGACGTGCTGCTGGTCGTGGGCCATTTTAATTCCGGCGTCGCCCTGCCGGCTTCGAACGTCTACAAAGAGACACTGCTGACGATGATATCGCCGGCCAACACCGCGACGGAGATCACCGATCGCGGCTATCCGAACGTCAACCGGGTCTGCGGCCGCGACGACGTTCAAGGTCCGGTGGGGGCAAAGTTTGCCGCCCAGGACCTTCAGGTCAAATCGGTTTATATCGTTCAAGACAAAACACCGTACGGCCAGGGGGTCGCCGACAACTTTCGCGCCGAGGCGAAAAAATTGGGGCTTCAAGTGCTCGGCTATGAAGGCACGGAGGAACGCGCGAACTTCAGCCCGCTGATCATTCCGATGAAGGCCAGAAATCCGGGTCTGGTCTACTTCGGCGGCATCTACCATCAGGGAGGGTTGTTGCTGAAGCAGATGAGAGAAAAGGGAGTCAAGAGCGCCTTCCTGGGCCCGGACGGCCTGGACTCCTCGGAGATGGTCAAGATCGCCGGCGACGCGGCGGTCGGCTCCTACTACACCACCGTCGCCGCGCCGATCGACGCCGCGCCGGAGACGGCCGCTTTCGCCAAGAGATTCAAGCAGCGCTTCGGCAAAGAGGCGGAATCGTTCGGGATGTACGGCTACGACGCAGCCGCCATCGGGATCAAGGCGATCGAGCAGGCGGTTCAGGAGCTGGGCGGAAAAAAACCGACCCGCGCCCAGGTCTCCGCCGCCGTGCGAAAGATCAAAGACTTTAAAGGCATCACGGGCTCGATTACGTTCGACGGCAAAGGCGACCCCGTCAAGACGAAATACTTCGTGCTCAAGTTCGAAACCAAACGTTATCCCGGGAAGGTCGTTAAAACGGTGGAGCACGAAGCGCCGCAGGTCAAGAAGCCGTGAACCCTTAGCAGGGTGCTGAAAAACTCCGTTCATCCTTCGACAAAGCTCAGGACGAACGGAGGATGGATTGAAATCATTGGAGAATTTCCGTTCGTGCAGAGCCCGCCTGTCCTGAGCGCAGTCGAAGGGTCGAAGCACGAGCGGCTTTTTTCAGCATCCTGCTGGAGGATGAAGGATCGTAGGACGAGATGAAGCGCAAATTGCGGGTCGCCATCCTCTTCGGCGGCAAATCCGCCGAACACGAGATCTCCATCATTTCAGCCAAGAATATTTTCGATGCGATCGACAAGAAAAAGTACGAAGTCGTCCTGATCGGCATCGACAAGAAAGGGCGCTGGTATTTGAACGACGACGCGCGCCTGCTCCAGCAGGTAAAAACTCCCACGCCGATAAAATTTAACCGCGAAAGCAACGCTTTGGCCCTGGTGCCGGGAAATAAAACGAAGCAGTGGATTTACCTCTCCGGCCACCGTAAGCAAAAGCCGGTGGATGTAGTTTTTCCCGTTTTGCACGGCACCTTCGGCGAGGACGGCACGGTACAGGGTTTACTAAAGCTTGCCGATATCCCCTTCGTCGGCGCCGGCGTGCTGGGGTCGGCGGTGGGAATGGACAAGGACGCGATGAAGCGGCTCCTGCGGGACGCCGGCATCTCGATCGCCAAGTTTCTGGTCTTCGACGGCGCCGGCCAAGAGCAAATCGACTTTGCGGCCGTCACCCGCGAGCTGGGGCTGCCGCTGTTCGTCAAGCCCGCCAACCTGGGATCCTCCGTCGGCATCAGCAAGGCTAAAAGCGAGGCCGAGTTCCGCAACGCCGTTAAAGATGCCTTTCGCTACGATCGGAAGATTCTAGTGGAAGAGGCGATTCAGGGCAGAGAGATCGAGTGCTCCGTGTTGGGCAACGAGCGTCCCATCGCGTCTCTGCCCGGCGAGATCGTCACCCGGCACGAGTTCTATTCTTACGAAGCAAAATATCTGGACGAAAACGGCGCGCGGCTGGAGATCCCTGCGAAACTCCCACCGCGGGTGGCGGAGGAGATTCAGCAGGCCGCGATCAAAACATTCAAGGCGCTCTGCTGCGAGGGGATGGCCCGCGTGGACTTTTTCCTGCGGGACGAAAGAGAAGTCATCGTCAACGAGATCAACACGATCCCCGGCTTCACCAAGATCAGCATGTACCCCAAGCTCTGGGAGGCGAGCGGCATCTCCTACACCGAACTGATCGACCGCCTCATCCAGCTCGCCCTGGAGCGGTTCCAACGAGAAAAGAAGCTGAAAACAACCTTCAGCGGTTAACCGCCGCGCAACTTTGACAAGCCAGTTTTTATTTCCTGAGCGCATGATGGGGCCGCGTCTTGCATTACAACAATGCTTGAGTGCAAGACCTGTCTCCACTTCTGTACCCCAAGCTCTGGGAGGCGAGCGGCCTCTCCTACACCGCGCTGATCGATCGTCTACGGGGTCTACGGGGTCAGACATTGCAATCTTGACAATCTTATCTTTTGAGAATTCTCAGAACGTCAAACCAAGCCAATACCTAGACACTCCGACGTTCCCCCAATCCCGAAAATGTGAGCATTGCATCGTTGCAGCGCCGGTGGAACCAGGATAATCTCACCACGGAGGCGCTGAGGGCGCGGATGTTTCCGCCCTGGAGGCCGAGATCGACCAGCTTGTCTGTTCCCTCTACGGCCTCACGCGCGAAGAAATCGCCATTATCGAAGAGAGCCGGCAAGAACGAACCGCTAACCAGCGTGTTGTTGACGAGGCGGAGCTTGAGGAGTGACCGTAAACGGTTGGCGAACGCAACTGGGTTACTACTAAGGAGAACATGCTTGAAAATATCGGGTATTATCTGGCTGCCAGAGATAGTTGAGAAGATCAGCCACAAACATCGGGTAGAACAGAATGAGGTGAGCGAAGTTCTGCAGAGTTCGTCACATTTCAGATTCGTTGAAAAGGGACACCGAAAAGGCGAGAATGTTTACTCAGCGATGGGCCAGACGAGCGCGGGCCGTTATCTGATGGTATTTTTCGTGCGCAAGAAAACCCGACAGGCGTTGATTTTGTCGGCGCGAGACATGACCGACAGTGAAAGGAAGAGATATGAAAAAAAATAGAAGCTCGATTTCCAAGGCGCGGTCGTATGCCGAGATCGGGGAGTTCTGGGACGAGCACGACTTGGGCGAATTCTGGGGCAAGACGAGAAAAGTGAGATTCGACGTGGTACTTGAGCCCGAAGCGACTTACTACCCGGTCGAGAAGAGCCTATCCGAGAAAATTCAGTCAGTGGCCCGCAAACAGGGGGTGCGTTCCGACACCCTGGTTAACCTATGGTTGGAGCAGAAGATCAAAGAACAGAGGTCTTCTAGGCCCGCAGGGAAGCTAAGCGCAAAGAATGCATAGAAAATGCGAGCAGTCGATGGATGGAGAGATTCCGCTTGAGAATTCTCAAAACGTCAAACCGAGCCGATACCTAGACACTCCGACGTTCCCCCAAATCCCGAAAATCTACGTCTACGGGGTCATTCTGTACCCCAAGCTCTGGGAGGCCAGCGGCGTCTCCTACACCGAACTAATCGACCGCCTCATCCAGCTCGCCCTGGAACGGTTCCGCCGCGAACACAAACTAAGAACAACCTTCAGCGCTTAATGAGGCGAGCGAGATCAAGTGTCACCGCCGCCCGCCTGGGGGTCTGTCGGAGGGCCGACGCGTGGGACGAGGAGATACAAGCGTAGATCAGAGGTACGCTCGGTTCCTGGGGGCAGCGTAACAACGATGTATCGCGTCGGCCCGGAGAGAGATTCCCAGGCGGGCTGACGGTGGTTCGACTAAGCTCACCACCCTGAGGAAACTCGAAGGGCAGATGGGCCTTTTTCAGCGGCCTGCCTTCTAATCCATCTGCTTTCTCAGGAACGTCGGGATGTCGTATTTATCGTCGTCGTCCGACGAAAACTGGATGGCCTTATCGAGCGTCACCGTTTCCGACTCTTGAGCGCCCTGCCGCTTGCGCTGCCACGTCGGAGTATCGAAGTCGTCCACGATCGTCCCAAGGTGAACGACTTTTTTGTTCCTGGCGGCAGCCATCGCCAGCCCCGGAAGCGCCGGCTTGCTGCGCGGCTGCTCTACCTTTTCGCCGAAGCCCGTGGCGATGACGGTCACGCGGATTTCATCTTTCATCTTCTCGTCGATTACGGCGCCGAAAATGATATTGGCGTCGTCGTGGGCTTCCTCCTGGATCATCGTCGCCGCTTCGTTGACTTCGTAGAGACTCATATCCGGGCCGCCGGTAACGCTGATGAGGAGCCCGCGCGCCCCATGGATGGAGACGTCTTCCAACAGCGGGCTGGAGATCGCCTTCTGGGCCGCCTCGACGGCGCGGTTCTCGCCGGAAGCGGAAGCCGCCCCCATGAGCGCCAGCCCCATCTCGGACATCACGGTGCGCACGTCGGCGAAATCCAGATTGATCAAGCCGGGAGTGATGATCAGATCGGAGATGCCGCGCACCGCCTGGAGCAGCACGTCGTCGGCTTTTTGAAAGGCCTCCAGCATCGTGGTGCTCTTGGCCGCGATGCTCAGCAGCCGCTGGTTCGGGATCACGATCAGCGTATCGACGTTGGCCTTGAGCTCCTGAATCCCCTCTTCGGCCTGCTTCATCCGCTTCTTCCCTTCGAACAGGAAGGGCTTGGTCACCACGCCGACCGTCAGCGCGCCGGCTTCGCGCGCCACCTTGGCGATGATCGGCGCGCCACCGGTCCCGGTTCCGCCGCCCATCCCGGCGGTCAAGAAAATCATGTCGGAGCCGGCGAGATATTCGCGGATTCTCTGCTCGTCCTCCAACGCCGCCCGCCGTCCGATCTCGGGATTGGCGCCGGCGCCGAGCCCCTTGGTGATCTGCTCGCCGAGCTGGATTTTGATAGCGGCCCGGCTGGAGTCGATAGCCTGGGCATCGGTGTTGGCCACGATGAAGTCCACTCCGTTGAGTTTCGCCGCGATCATCGTGTTGATCGCGTTCCCGCCACCCCCGCCGACGCCGATGACCTTGATGCGGGCGCCCAAATGAACGTGTTCTACGAGCTCAAACATAAATTCCCTCCTTTTTAGTTGACCGAATTCCCGCCATTAAAAAAACTCGCTGAACCAGTCCGACATCCGATTGCGCACTTTGGAAAAAACGTTATCCTCGCGAATCCGGAAAAAGTTTTTCTCCGAGCTTTTCATCCCGTAGAGCACCAGTCCCACCCCCGTGGCATAGATGGGGCTGGAGATCACGTCGATCAGTCCGCCGACGTGCGTCGGCAGGCCGAGGCGCACGGGAACGCCCAGCACCTGCTGCGCCATCTCGATCATTCCGGGCAGCAGCGTCGAGCCGCCGGTCATCACGACGCCCGACGCAAGGGTGCTTTGATAGCCCGACTTGGCGATCTCGCGGCGCACGAGGTGGAAGATCTCCTCCAGGCGCGGCTCGATGATCTCGCAGAGGATTTGTCGCGAGAGGGTGCGCGCCGTCCTGCCTCCCGCGCTCGGCACCTCCACTCTTTCATCTTTGGCGACCATCGAGGTGCGGGCGCAGCCGTATCGTTGCTTGATGCGCTCGGCGTCGGCGATCGGGGTTCTCAGCCCCGCGGCGATATCACCCGTCAGATGGTTCCCGCCGATGGCGAGGACCGCCGTGTGCTTGACGACACCATTGTGGAACAGCGCGATATCCGTGGTCCCGCCCCCCATGTCCACCAGCGCCACACCCAGCTCCCGCTCCTCGGGAGTCAAAACCGCCTCCGCTGAGGCGAGCGGCTCGAGCACGATGTCCGCGACGTTAAGCCCCGTGCGGTTGCAGCAGTTGACGATGTTCTGCGCCGAGGTGACCGCGCCGGTGACGATATGGACTTTCGCCTCCAGCCGGACCCCGGACATCCCCAGCGGCTCTTTGATGCCGTCCTGATCGTCGATGATGTACTCCTGCGGCAGGATGTGCAGCACCTCGCGGTCCATCGGGATCGCCACCGCCTTGGCCGCGTCGATCACCCGCTCGACGTCCCGCTGGCTCACCTCTTTGTTCTTGACAGCAACGATGCCGTGGCTGTTGAAGCCCTTGATGTGGCCGCCCGCGATGCCGGTGAAGACGGAATTGATCTCGCAGCCGGCCATGATCTCCGCCTCTTCGACCGCCTTTTTGATCGACTCGACGGTACTCTCGATATTGATCACGACGCCCTTGCGGAGCCCCTGCGAGCTGTGGGACCCGACGCCGATAATCTCCACGCCCCGATCGGTCACCTCGCCGACGACCGCGCAGACCTTCGAAGTGCCGATATCCAGGCCGACCACCAGACTGTTTCGTTTACTCATATCTCTTCGCTTCGCTCAGAAACTCAGAAGTTTTCCTTGAACCCTTGAACCCTTTGAACAACTTTGAACCTTTCTTACTTTACCCGCGCCACGACCTGATCGCGGAAACGAAAGTCCAAAACGCCGAGCCGCTCTTCCTGACCTTTCCAGAGCGCGAGCACCCGCTCCAGCCGGCTGAGCTTCTCCTCCCACTCTCCCCATCCCATCTGCAGCGCGAGCCGATAGGTCATGGGATATAGCGTCACGCCGCCCTGCTTAAGAAAGTGAATCTCGGACACCGCCAAAGGGTCCTGGCCCATCAGGTCGTTGAGCCTGAGCGCCTCCTGAATTCGCTGCCGGGTCGCGAACGACGTCGGATAGGCGAGGTCCTCCGGCTCCAACCCCGTCAGCAGCGGAAAATCCATGTTGTCGCCCGGCTCGACCTGCTTAAAGACGAATCCTTCGCGATCCACATAGTAGAGCGCGCCCAGCACCGCGATCGCCTTCGCCTCCCGCTCCTCCACTTCGATCACCACCCGGCGGGGGAATTCCCGGCGCACGAGAACACGCCTGACCCAGGGGTGGGCCGCCACTCTTTTCTCGGCCGCCACGGGATCCACTTTCCAGACGCTGGCGCCGTGTTTGAGAGCGGCGAGGGCGACGATTTCGGCGCCGCCGAGTTTTTCTCCGCCCTTCACCTTGATCTCCCGGACGGCGAAGATTTCGTGCTCGAGAAAGGCGTCGACCAGCCGGTCGGCAGCCTCGATCACCTGGCGCCACTCCTTGTCGAGCAGCCAGAAAGTCGACGCCGACGCCGCGAACAGGGCGACGGCGATGAGCGCCAGCAGACCCAGGCGCCCGCCGTTTCGCTCCGCCTTCTGTTTCTTGCGGCGAGAAAAAAAGACTCCCATGCTTCTCACTCCCCCGGCGCGCGGGCCGGCCATTCCCCCAGCGGCTTGACTTCGGCCATAAGCTCGATGCCGAATTGCTTCTTCACCTCCGCCCGCGCCAAATCCATCAATGTGGTAACGTCTTCGGCTCTCGCGCCGCCGAGATTGACGATGAAGTTCGCATGGCGCTGAGAGATCTCGGCCTTGCCGATGCGCTTTCCCTTGAGGCCCGCCGCTTCGATCAACCGCCCCGCGAAATCTCCCGGCGGGTTGCGAAACATCGAGCCGGCGTTGGGATAACCCGCCGGCTGGCTCCGTTTCCTCCGGCCGACCAGATCCCTAACTTTCGCGCCGACCTCGTCGGCGACGCCGCGCCGGAGGCGCAGGCGCACGGCCGTGACGATCGTCCCGGCCGGCAGATGCGAATCGCGATAGGTGAAGACCATTTCATGGCGGCCGAAACTGACCGCTTCCGCTTCGGCGGTGATCGCCTCGACCGAGTCCACGATCTTTTCCATCTCCGAGCCGTAGGCGCCCGCGTTCATGACGAGCGCGCCGCCGACGCTACCGGGAATGCCCTCGGCAAACTCCAGCCCGCAGTTCCCGCGCCGCGCCGCCTCGCGCACCAGTTGGGTCACCGCGTAGGCGGCGCCGACGTGGGCCAAAACCGCGTCGCCCTCCTCGCGCCATTCGACCCGCTTGAACTCTCCGCCCAGCCGGATCACCGCGCCGCGCACGCCGCGGTCGCTCACCAGCACGTTGCTCCCCTTGCCCAGGAGATGGAAGGAAACTTTGTCACGGGTAAGCAGGCGCAACACTTCGATCAAAGCCTGGCGGCTTTCCACGTCGAGAAAATAGTCGGCGGGACCGCCGATCTTAAACGTCGTGTAGCGCGCCAGCGGCTCATCGAGCTTCACCTTCAGACCCGCGATGCGCTTCAATTCTTCAGCGAGAGATGGTTCGGCCATTTTATTGCAAAATGCAAAGTGAAAATTGAAAAATGCAAAACGAAAGAAGGTCAGCCGAATCGAAGAAGTTTGCAATTTGGCTTTTACAATTTGCATTTTTCATTTTCCCAACGCTTTAACGATCTGTTCTCCGACTTTATAGATATCTCCCGCGCCCAGAGTCAGCACGATGTCGCCCGATTGAAGCTTCGGCAGCAGGCGCTGGGCGATCCGTTCCTTGTCCGCGACGTATTCGACGTCGAGATGGCCGTGCTGCTTGACCGCTTGATAGAGCGCCTCGCCGGAGGCGCCCGCCATCGGCTCCTCTCCCGCCGCATAGACTTCCGTCAGGACCAGCCGGTCCGCGCCTTCGAAAGCGGTCACGAAGTCGTCGAACAGATCGCGCGTCCGCGAGTAACGATGGGGCTGGAAGAGCACGGTGAGCGGCCGCTTCCAGCTGTCGCGGATCGCGGCGATCGTCGCCCGAATCTCCACCGGATGGTGGCCGTAGTCGTCGATGACGAGAATCCCTTTCGCCTCCCCTTTGACTTCGAAGCGGCGGTGGATGCCGGTGAACGATTCCAACCCCTCCGCGATGCGCGCAAACGGAATCTCCAGCTCCTGGGCGACTGCCACGGCGGCCAGCGCGTTGCTCGCGCTGTGCCGTCCGGGAATATTGAGCTTGAGCCTGCCCACGACGCTGCCGTGCCGCGCAACGGGAAATTCGACCGCCATCGGGCTCATGGAGAGATCGCGCGCGCTCCAATCGGCCTCCGGCGAGAAGCCGTAGGTGACGAAGCGCTTTTTCATCTTGGGAATCAGCGCGCGGACGTTCGGGTGGTCGAGGCACAGGACCGCCGCGCCGTAGAACGGCACCTTGTTGATGAAATTTAGAAAGCTCTCCATCAGGCGCTCCATGGTCTGGTGGAAGTCGATGTGCTCGCGGTCGATGTTGGTGACGACGGCGATCGTCGGAGAGAGGAGCAAAAAAGTCCCGTCGCTCTCGTCCGCTTCCGCCACCAGCATTTCGCCCTGGCCGAGCCGCGCGTTGCTGCCGAGCGCCCGCACCCGGCCGCCGATGACCATCGTCGGGTCCAGGCCGGCCGCGCTCAACACGGCGGCGATCATGGAAGTCGTCGTAGTCTTGCCGTGGCTGCCGGCGACGGCGATGCCGTATTTCATCCGCATCAGCTCCGCCAGCATCTCGGCCCGCGGGATGACGGGGATGCTCCGCCGGCGCGCTTCGAGCACTTCCGGATTGGTGAATTTGACCGCAGTCGAGATCACGACCACCGACGGATTGCCGGAAAGATTCGCCTCCCGGTGGCCGAGAAACACCTCCGCGCCCAGAGCCTGCAAGCGCTCGATCGTCTCGCTCTCGCGCAAGTCCGAGCCGGTCACTGTGTAACCCAAGTTCAACAAGACCTCCGCGATCCCGCTCATGCCGATGCCGCCGATGCCGACGAAGTGAATGCGATGTTTCTTCTCCAACATAATGCCGTTAGGCGTAAGGGGTGAGGGGTTAGGGGAATCGCCTCACGCCTCACGCCTCACGCCTCACGGACTAGGGCATAACATTCATCTACGATCTTTTTAGCCGCCTCGGGTCTTCCCAGCCCGAGCGCCGCCTTTCCCATCGCTTGGAGCCGGGCGCGATTTAAATAGTGCCGGCGAATCTGCTCGGTCAGTTTGGTTCCGTCCAATTCCCGTTCGAGGATCATCTCTGCCGCGCCCTGCTCCTTCAACGCTTCGGCGTTGAATCGCTGGTGGTCGTCTGCGGCGTAAGGATAGGGGATAAGAATCGCCGGCTTGCCGAAAACGGTCAGCTCGGCGATCGTCGTCGCTCCCGCGCGGCATACGACGAGATCGGCCCGCGCGTAGGCCTCGTCCATCTTGTCGATAAACGGCAGCAGCTCGACCTCGAAGGGCAGAGCCGCGTAGGCGCTCTTTGTCCATTCGAGATCAGCCGCGCCGGTCTGGTGAATCACCTTGATCCCCGAAGCCAGCTCCACGAGCCCCTTCATCGTCTCGACCGCGCCGACGTTGATCCGGTGCGCGCCCGCGCTGCCGCCGAAAATCAGCAGCGTAAATTTGCCGCTCGGGCGAACCTCGGGGAGCTTCCGCCAGCGCACCGGATTTCCCGTTTCGACGACCTTGCCACGCGGAAAAAAGGCGGCGCTGCCGTCGTACGAGGTAAAAATCCGATTCACCGCGCGCCCCAGAATCCGATTCGTTAATCCGGGGCGAAGATTTTGCTCCATGATCGCGCTGCGAACCCCTGTGAGCCTGGCCGCAGCCACAACCGGCCCGGAGGCGTAGCCGCCCAGGCCGATGACGCAGTCGGGGCGGAAGCGACGGATGATCTTGAGCGAGCGGCACACGCTCGCCGGGACGCCGTAGAGCGCGTCTATCAGACCGCGCCCTCCTCGCCCTTTCAGCCCTCTTACGGGAATTGTTTCCAGCGGAAAGCCCGCGGCCGGAACGGCGCGGCTTTCGATTCCCGCCTCGGTGCCTACAAAAAGAATCTCCGCCATAGGATCTCGATTGCGAAACTCTTCCGCCACGGCCAGGCCGGGGAAGAGATGGCCTCCGGTCCCCCCGCCCGCCATGATGACGCGCATCCTCACCTTCTCCTGCGCGACAGGCTGATCAGCATTCCCGCCTCGATCAGATTCATGATCATCGCCGAGCCACCGTAACTGATAAACGGCAGCACCAGCCCTTTCGTCGGCATCAATCCCATCACCACGCCCATGTGAACCAGCGCCTGGAGGCCGAGCAGCGTCGTCAGGCCGAAGGCGAGGTACTGGGAAAAGGGATCCCCGAGTTTTCCGCTGAGACTGAGACCGCGCACGATGAGGACGGCAAAAAGCCCGAGCACGCAGAGCACGCCAAGCAGTCCCATCTCTTCGCCGATCACGGAAAAAATAAAATCGGTGTGCGCCTCGGGAAGGTAGTGCAACTTTTGGCGGCTTTCGCCCAGCCCGCGCCCCCACAACTGCCCCGAGCCGAAGGCGATGTAGGACTGAATAATCTGAAAGCCGCTGTTCGAAGCGTCCTGCCAGGGGTCTAAAAATGAAAGCAGCCGCCGCAGGCGGTACTCTTTGCCCACCACGGCGAACGCCACGGCGGGCAACGCCGCGAGGCCTATATAAGCCAGATGCGACCACTTCGCGCCGGCGACAAAGAGCATGGAGATAAGAACCAATCCGAGAGTCAGCGCCGTGCCGAGATCGGGCTCGACGACGATCAGCGCCAGCACCAGCCCGCCGATCAACACGTGGGGCAGGACTCCGATAGAAAACTCGCGTATCTTGTCGCTCTTCTTCGCCAACGAATGAGCGAGGTAGACCACGAAGCAGAGCTTGGCGAATTCCGCCGGTTGAAAAGCGATGCCGGCCAGCGGCAGCCAGCGGCGAGCGCCCCCGCGCGCCAAGCCGACGCCGGGGATGAGAGCCAAAATCAGCAGCAGCAGCGCGATCCCCAAGAGAGGATAGGCAAACCGGCGATAGAGAGCGGGCGGGATCAGCGCGGCGACAAAGAGCCCCACGAGCCCTACGCCCGCAGCGATCAACTGCTTGCGGAAAAAATAGGTGCCGTCGGCAAAACGCTCCTGGGCATGGAGATAGCTGGTGCTCAGCACCATCGTGATCCCCACGGCCAACAGCACGGCCACGGCGCAAAACAGCCAGCCGTCGACGGCGATTCCGTCCTTCGTCATAGACTTTCAACCAGCTCCTTGAACTGTTTTCCCCGCTCCGTATAGTCCCGGAACATATCGAAGCTCGAACAGGCGGGAGAGAGCAGCACGACATCTCCAGGCCGGCTGGACCGGCGGGCCTCATCGACCGCCGCCGCCAGATTTTCGACGACGACCGTGTCCGTGAGATCGCCCAGCGCGGCGCGGATCTTCTCTTTCGCCGCGCCGAACAGAATCAGCTTTTTGACGGTTCGTTTGATCTCCCTTTCGAGAATCCGATAGTCGCCGCCCTTGTCCACGCCGCCGGCCAGCAGCAGCACCGGTACGGAGAAACTTGCCAATGACTTCACCACCGCGCCGACGTTGGTCCCCTTGGAATCGTTGAAATATCGAACCCCGTCTTTCTCGCGCACGAATTCCAGCCGGTGCTCCAGCCCGGGAAATCCGTCGATCGCTCTTTGAATCGCGTCGGCCGGAGCGCTGGCGGCCTTCGCCGCCGCCGTGGCGGCCATGAGGTTCTCCACGTTATGGACTCCCTCGATTTTCACTCGCGCCAGGGAATAACGCTCCTCTTTGCCCCCGCCGCGCCAGACGATTTCCGCCTTGCCTGCGTACACGCCCTCTTCCACGGGCGTCCAGCCGAATGAAATCACCTGAGAACGAATGCGCTCCTTCGCGGCCCATACAAGAGCATCGTCCCGGTTGAGCACCGCGACGTCGCCCGGCCGCTGAGCGGCAAAGATTTGCTCCTTGGCCTCGCAGTAGGCGCGAAAGTCCGGATAGCGATCGAGATGGTCTTCGCTCAGGTTCAGCAGCGCGGCGACTTTAGGGCGAAATTCTTCGACCCACTCGAGCTGGAAGCTGCTGATCTCGACCACGCCCCACTGCCAGTCGCCGCCGGCAAAGCCGATCAGCGGCGCGCCGATGTTTCCGCCGACAAAAGTCGTGAAGCCGGAAGCTTTAAGCATCTCTCCCACCAGCGCCGTAGTCGTGCTCTTCCCGTTGGTCCCAGTGATCGCCACGATGGGCGCGCGGAGGAAACGGTAGGCCAGCTCGATTTCGCTCAGAATCTTGACGCCTCGGCGCTCGGCTTCGCGAAGCAGGATATTGTCGTGCGGCACGCCGGGGCTGGGAACCAACATATCGATGCCGGCCAGCCAGGCCGGCGCCTCGCCGCCTAAAAAGTAGCGGACCGGCAAGTTGCCGAGGGCGGCGATCTCGCCACCCAGCTCCGCTTCGCTTTTGCAATCACTCACCAGCACTTCCGCTCCCCGATCGGCCAGAAAGCGGGCCGCCGCGCGTCCCGTTCGCGCCAGGCCCAGCACCATTACCCGCTTTCCTTTGAGGTCCATCTTTTCAGTGAGCAGTGAGTAGTGAGCCGTGAGTAGTAAAATAACGATCTTAAGATCCTCAATGCCGTCCCCTCACTACTCACTTCCTCACTACTCACTACTCACTATCTCAGTTTCAACGTGCTCAAGGCCACGAGCGCGCAAATAATCGAAACGATCCAAAAACGAACGATGATCTGCGGCTCGGGCCAGCCTTTTAACTCATAATGGTGGTGGATCGGCGCCATGAGAAAGACCCGCTTGCGCCTGAGCTTGTACGACACCACCTGAAAGATCACCGACAGCGCCTCGATCACGAAGACTCCGCCGACGATCACCAGAAGAATCTCGTTCTTCGCCGTGACCGCCACGATGCCGAGAGCCGCGCCGAGCGCGAGCGACCCGACGTCCCCCATAAACATCTGCGCCGGATAGGTGTTGAACCAGAGAAAGCCCAGGCCCGACGCGACGACCGCGGCGCAGAAAACGCTGAGCTCGCCGACGCCGGCGACGTAGGGAATCTGAAGGTAGTCTGCAAATGTTTTGTTACCTGTCAGATAGGTAATGAAAGCGTAGGTCCCCGCGGCGGTCATCACCGGCCCGATCGCCAGACCATCCAGACCGTCCGTTAGATTGACCGCATTGGACGCTCCGACGATCACCAACGCGGCGAAGGGGATATACCAAAGGCCGAGATCGGGGCGAATATTTTTAAAGAAGGGAACGCCGAGGACGCTGCTGTATGCCGGCTGGCGGTAGAGGATCGCCACGCCGGCCAGCGCGACGGCGAACTGGAGCACGAGTTTCATCCGGGCCGAGAGGCCGCGGCTGTTCTTGCGGCTGAGCTTGAGGAAATCGTCTACGAAGCCGATCGTCCCGAAGCCGACGGTCACGAACAAAACCACCGCGATATAGAGATTCGCCACGTCGGCCAGCATGACGGTCGCGATCATCAGCGCGAGAATAATCAGCACGCCGCCCATGGTGGGCGTGCCGGCCTTGGCGGCGTGGCTGGCCGGGCCGTCGTCGCGGATCGGCTGTCCGATCTGCATCGCGGAGAGGGCGCGGATCAGATAGGGGCCTAAAATAAACGAAATCAACAGCGCCATCAGCGCCGCCATCGCCGCGCGGAAGGTGATGTAGCGGAAGACGTTGAACGCCGAATACGTTGCGTGCAGCGGGTACAGTAAATAGTACAACAAGGTCAAGCTCCGAGTCTCTTGAGCGCCGCGAGCGCTTTTTCCATCGCCATGCCGCGCGAGCCTTTAAAAAGCAGCCAGTCGCCTCGACTCGCCCGCCAGCGAAGCATGGCGGCGATCTGCTCGTGGCTTTTGCCGACCGTCACCCGATTTTCGTCCATGCCGGCGCTGAGCGCCCCGGCCCGGACGAAGCGAGCTTGCCGCCCCATAACATAAAGCCGGTCGATCCGGTGACGGGCTACCTGCCGCCCCAGAGTCCGGTGGCTTTTTTCTGCCGCCCGGCCGAGCTCGAGCATGTCGCCCAGGATCGCTATCTTTTTTCCGTTCGTTTGAATCGCGCTGAGCGTCTCGATCGCCGCTGCCATCGAAGCGGGATTGGCGTTGTAGGCGTCGTTGATGATCCCAATACCTCGCCAGCTCCGGATCTCCATCCGCATGGGCAAAGATCCGGCCGCTCCTAAACCGCGCCGTATCGCCGGCAGATCGGCGCCCAAGCCGCGAGCCATCGCCGCCGCACCCACGGCGTTGGCGAGATTGTGCGCGCCCCAGAGCTTCATGCGGATCAACTGGCGGCGGCGCCCCGCGCAAAGCGTGAACTCGATTCCTTGAACGCCGCGAAATCTCCACCCCTCGCCACGCACCTGGCCGCCTTTTCCAAAAGTGATCTTGCTCCCTCGAAACCGCGCGCCCAACCGCCTCACCCACGGATCGTCCAGGTTGACGACTTCAACGCCTTTGCTTTCCACCGAGCGAAAGAGCTCGCCTTTCTCGCGCGCCACTCCGGCCACGCTGCCGAGTCCGGTCAAATGGGCCGGCGCGATCGAGGTGATAAGACCCATATCGGGCATTGCAATCCGGCACAGCTCGCGGATCTCTCCGGGAGCGCTCGTCCCCAATTCCAAAACGGCTACTTTCTCCCGCCCGCTGAGACGCAACAGTGTCAGCGGCAAGCCGACTAAATTGTTGTAGTTGCCCTCCGTCTTCAACACCTTGCCTCTGAGCGATTCTCCGCCGATGGAAGCATGTTCGAGAATGGCCGCCACCATCTCCTTCGTCGTCGTCTTGCCGTTCGAGCCGGTGATCGCCAAAACCTTGGGCGCAAGCAGCAGGCGGCGATAGCGCGCCAGATCGCCTAACGCTTTGAGCGTGTCTTTCACCCGGATCACCGCCGCATTTCCCAGCCGAGAGAGCCGCGGCCGCCGGTGGACCACCGCGCAGGCCGCGCCGCGGCGCGCGGCGTCTTCGACAAACCGGTGTCCATCGAACCGGCTGCCTTTAAGCGCCACAAAGACCGATCCCTTCTTTACCCGATGGGAATCGGTCACAATCTCGCTAAAAACACTCACCTTGCCTGCTCGCAGAATTTTTCCGCCGGTGGCCAGCAAAATCTCGTCAACGCTCCACGACATAATCCAGAAACGCTCATTTCCTTGGCTCTTTGCGATATGCGCTTTGCGCTTTGCTTCCTATTGTTCCGCCAGCCGCGCCAGTTCCTCTCTTGCGACTTCCCGATCGTCGAAGCGGATCCGCTGCGCGCCCAGGAGCTGATAATCTTCATGCCCCTTGCCCGCGATCAGGATCAGATCGTCGGGCCGCGCGAGCCCGATCGCCGAGCGGATCGCCGCGCGCCGGTCCGGCTCAATAAAATAGCCTCTTTCCGATTTTAGATTTTGAACCTGTCGTGAGCCCCGTCGAACGATTTTGGATTTTGGGCTCACCATCTGAGATTTGAGATCTGAGATTTGAGATTTAGGCATTCCGGCTTGCCTGACGCCGGCTTCGATCTCCGCGATAATCTTGAGCGGCTCTTCACTGCGCGGGTTGTCCGAGGTGACAACGGCGATATCGCTGAGACGCGCCGCGATCTCTCCCATCATCGGTCGCTTGCCGCGATCGCGGTCGCCGCCGCAGCCGAAGACGGCGATCAACCGCCCTCGGGTCAGGGGCCGCAGCACTTGCAGCGCTCTTTCCAGGGCGTCCGGCGTATGCGCGTAGTCGACCAGGATGTGAAAGCCGTGACGATTCTCGACCCGCTCCAGCCGCCCCGGCACCGAGGCTAATCGTTCAAGCCCCCGCGCGATGGCCTCCGGCTTCAGCCCGAGAGAAAAGCCGGCTGCGGCCGCGGCCAGAATATTTTCCAGATTGGCCGAGCCGATGAGCCGCGAAGAAAAACCGAGCGTCCCGTCGCCCAATTGGATTTTTCCTCTTAATCCGTCGACCTCCCCTGCGACGCTCAGCGGATGGACGTCCCACTCGCGGTCGTGGCCGTAACTCACCGCCGTGAGGCCGCGGCCCCGCACCCGTTCCAGCAGCTCGCGCCCCTTCGCGTCTCCGCCGTGAATGACGGCGGTTTTTTTGCTCTTGCAACTGGCCGGCAGACAATCCAAAAAGAGCCTGCTCTTGGCGGCGAAGTAGCGCTCCATATCGCCGTGAAAATCGAGATGATCCCGCGTCAGGTTGGTGAAGATAGCGGTGTCGAAGTCGAGTCCGGCGACCCGCTCAAGCTCCAGCGCATGCGAGGAGACTTCCATCGCCACGGCCTGCACCCCCGAGTCGGCCATCTCCCTCAAGAGAGCCTCAAGATCGACCGATTCCGGCGTTGTATGCGGCGCCGGCAGCGCGCGGTCGCCGGAGCGGTAGCTGCCGAAGCGGTAGTTGATGGTCCCGATCACGCCCGTAAGCATCCCGGCGGCCCTGAAGATCGACTCCAGGAGATAGGTGATCGTGGTCTTGCCATTGGTTCCGGTCACCCCCGCGAGCAGCAGGCCCCGGCTGGGATGGCCGTAGAATCGGGCCGCCCAGAGAGCCATGGCGCGCCGGACGTTTGGCACGCGTATCCAGGCGATTTCCGGAGAGGGCGCGATCTTTCGCTCGACCACCACCGCGGCGGCGCCGCGCGCCAACGCGTCGGTGATGAAATCGTGGCCATCCATCGCCAGGCCCGGCACGGCGAAAAAAACATCGCCCCGCTTCACCGTCCGCGAGTCGTACACCAAACCGGTGATGATCTGCTCCAGGTCTCCGCCCGTCTCCTCGACCTCCTTTTTCTCGAACAGCTCGCTCAACCGCATCGCCGCTAGCCTTGCAGGTTGAGAGTCAGCGCCCCGATTTTTGCCGCATTAGCTCCGGCCGACGGCGACTGTTCCACAACATAGCCCGTGCCGCGCAACTCGACTCTCAGCTTCAGCTCCCTGGCCTTCGCCACCGCCTCGCGCAGGCTGAGGCCGACGAAATCCGGGACTTCGGACGCGCCATCGGCCTTCTGGCCGACCGGTCCGCTCTTGCGCTCGAGCTGCGGCGCCGCGCTCTCCCGGGAGACCGGCGAGGGTTGAGAGTCGAGCTTGTCCGGCGCGACGCCGAGACGCCGCAAAGCACCGCCGGCGATGGCGCGGAAGGCGGGCGCCGCGACCACGCCGCCGTAAACATTGACTTCGGGCTCGTCGATGATCACCAGCATGACAAGCCTCGGGTCGTCCGCGGGGGCAAAACCGATGAAAGAGGCGACTCTTTTCTTCGCGGCGTAGCCGCCTCTCACCTGATCGGCCTTCTGGGCCGTGCCGGTCTTGCCGGCAACCTCAAATCCGTCCACGGCGGCCATCCCTCCGGTGCCGCCCCCGCCCACCACTCCTTTGAGAATGTTCGTCATCGACCGGGCCGTTTTTTCGGAGACCACGCGCCTGACCACTCGAGGCTGATTCTCCCATAGCACCTGCCCATCGGGGCCGAAAGCGCGGCGCACGATAAACGGCCGCATTAGTATGCCTCCGTTGGCGATCGCCGCGTAGGCCATCGCCAGCTGGACCGGAGTCACCGAGATCCCCTGCCCGAACGAGTGCGTGGCAAGATCGATCGGCGCCCATTTGTCCACGGGACGGACGAGCCCCGGCGGCTCGCCGGGAAGGTCGATGCCCGTCGGCCGCCCGAACCCGAATTTTTCGATGTATTTGAAGTAGCGTTGCTTGTTGAGCTTCTCCGCAACTTTGGTCGCGCCGATGTTGCTGGAATGCTGTATGATCTTCGAGAACGGGAGCCAGCCGTAGGCGTGAGAGTCATGAATCACTTTTCCGGCGAAGGGATACTTGCCGTTTTCGCAAAAGAAGAGATCGTCCTGGCTGACGACTCCCTCCTCCAGCGCGGCCGCGGCAAGAACCGCCTTAAAGGTGGATCCCGGCTCGAAGCTGTCGGTGACCGCGCGGTTGCGCCGCTGTTGCGCCGCTTGCGCGGTGAAATTATTGGGATTGAAAAAAGGATAGTTCGCCAGCGCTAAAATTTCTCCGGTGAACGGCTCCACGACCACGGCGATGCCGCCCTTCGCGCGATACTTTACAGCCACCGCCTCCAATTCCTTTTCGGCAAGGTGCTGGATGGAGGTGTCGAGCGTCAGTTGAATATCCGATCCCGGCGGAATTCTCAGTTCCTCCACGCCCTGAACGAGAACGCGGCGGCCCAAAGCATCCCGCTCGACCCGAGACGAGCCGCTCTCTCCACGGAGAACAGCATCATAGTGCAGCTCGACCCCTTCAAGGGCCTGCGAATCCCGGCCCACAAAGCCTATAACATGCCCGGCGAGTTGGCCCTGCGGGTAATACCGGTCCGGCTCAGGGTAGATCTCTACGCCGTCGATATTCAGCGCCTCCACGCGCTCGGCCTCTTTCGGCGTCACTTTCCGCTTGAGCCAGACGAACGGTTTGTTCGAGTTGAGCCGGCGCGAGACCTCCGAGACTTCCATGCCGAGGATCTGCGCCAGCGCATGTCCGGCGGCTTCCGCTCCCTTGAGACGCTGCGGGCGAACATAGACCGATTGGCCTTCCAGGCTCAACGCGAGCGGCTCGGCGGAGCGATCGAGGATCGTTCCCCGCTTCGGCTGGATGACCAATTCCTTGAGGTGCTGCCGCTCACCCAGCCGCTTGAGCTTGGCGCCCTCCAGGATCTGAAGCTGGAACGCGCGCAGGCCGAGGACGATGAACAAAGCGATGAAAAACAGCCCCGCCGCCGTGAGCCGGGATCTTATCCCGGTAGTCGATGAACGCTTCATGGTAAAATCACCACCTGTCCGGTCGCCGGCTCGACCATGCCCAGCCGCGAGCGCACCGTCGCCGCCAAACGCTCCGGCGAGGTAAGCGTCGCCAACTCGACCTTGAGTTCTCTATTTTCCTGTTCAAGTTGATTTTGCAGCTTGCTGGTAGTCGATAGCTCGTAGCCCAGGTGCACCACCTGTAGTCTCAGCCAGACATGCGCGAGCGCGAACAGCACCAGGCCGCACCCGACCAACACGATAGGCATAAACGCGACCCTGTCTCTGGCGACTCGCGCGGTCTTCGCCCGGCGCTGTTTGAAGAAACCAAGCCCCGCCAGGGCCTTGCTTGCGGCAACCGCCATATTCGCGCTCCTAGAACCGTTCCACAGCCCGGAGCTTCGCCGAGCGGGCCCTGGGGTTTTGTTCCAACTCTGCATCCAAAGCGGTCAGCGGCGCGGAGGTCAGGCTTTTCACTTTCCGGCTCCAGCCGCAGCGGCAAACCGGGGCTCGCGGCGGGCAGAGGCAGCTTTGGCTCCACTTGCGAAACGCCCGCTTGACCAGGCGATCTTCCAGGGAGTGAAACGAAATCACCACCATCCGCCCCTGGGGAGCCAGCAGCTCATAGCCGTCTTGCAGGAAGCCATCGAGATTCTCCAACTCGCGATTCACGGCGATCCTCAATGCCTGGAAGGTCCGGGTCGCCGGATGCGTGCGGCCGGGCCGGCAGCCGACAGCTCGCGCCACCAGATCGGCCAGCTCTTTCGTCGTGGCAATTTTTTTGCGCTGACGCCCCGCTTCGATCGCCGCGGCGATCCGCCGCGCCCGCGGCTCCTCTCCGTAATCCCGCAGGATCCGCGTCAACTCGAATACGGGGTAGCCGTTGACGATCTCTCCGGCATCGAGCGCCTGCCGCCGGTCCATCCGCATGTCCAGCCTGCCCTCCAGGTTGAAGCTGAAACCGCGTTCCGCGGAATCGACATGATGCGAGGAGAGGCCGAGATCGACCAGGACGCCGTCCACCGGACCCCAACCGATTTCTGCCAACACCATCTTCGCCTCGCGGAAATTCGCCCGGCGAACGACCAGCCGCTCGCCGAACCGTTTTAATCTCTCCTGAGCCGCCGCGATCGCCTCCTCATCCCAGTCCAACCCCAGCACCGTTCCGTCGGGACTGCTCAATTCCAGAATTCTCTCGCTGTGACCTCCGCCTCCGAGCGTGCAATCAACGTACCGCTTGTGCGGCCCGGGCCGCAGGAGATCCACAACCTCCCCGGCCATGACCGGCGCATGGATGTAAGCCGCTAATGAAATGTGCCCTCACCTTCCCAGTCGTCGTCGAAGCTGTCGATCGCGTCTTCGAGCGTCATGTATTCCTCAAAAAACCGGTCCATCCCGACCACCCGGAAAATATCGCGCACGTAAGGCGTCATCCCGGCGAGTTTCAAGTCGCCGTTTAAGTTTCTGAGGACCCTCAGGCGCTCCAGAAGAACCCCGATGCTGAGGTAGTTGATGTGATCGACGCTTCTCAGGTTGAGCACGACTTTGGTCTGCTCCCGGTCGATCAGCGAGCCAATGACATCTTTGATCCTGATCATCTCCCGGAAGTCGATGTCGCCGCTGATATCGATCACCGAGACGTCTTGGATCATTTTTCGCTCCATCATTCGTTCTCTCCTTTGGGCCGCCTGCCCTCGTGAGGCCGGGCCGCCCGATTGATGGTTAGACTCAGAGCCCCAGATCGCCCAGGAAATCGGGCTCCTGCATCAGCTTCTCCTCCGCCTCCGTGAAGACCTTCTTCCAGGCCTCGCTGTCCCAGACACGGAACTTGTCGAGCGCCGAGACGACAACCACGTCTTTTTTAAGGTTCGCGTATTGACGGAGCATCGGCGGGATGAGAATGCGCCCGTGCGGGTCCAAGGAACACTCGTGCGCGCCGCCGAGGTAGTAGTTCTGAAACAGCACCATGCGCCGCTCGAACTTGGGCCGCTTGCGGATCTCCTCCTCGAAGCGCAGCCACTCGTCGAGTGGATAGACGTCGAGACATCGTGTAGAATCGATCACGAAGTTGGTGATCACGATGCGATCGTCGCCCTTGCTCGAGAGCACCTCGCGAAACTTGGCCGGGATGCTCATGCGCCCTTTGGGGTCGAGAGTATGTTCGTGACTGCCTCGAAACATATTTGCTATCTTTGTCTAAACTTATGGGAAACTATCCCACTTTATCCCACTTAGTGGCCACTTATAGCCCCGCAGAAAGCGTCTGTCAATAGAAAAATTGGACCTCGCGAAAGGCCTAAGAGGCCCCTTTCTATAGCAAACACAACATGTTGGGTTCGCCTGCGGATTTCCAACAGGCTATCACAAGATATAGACGGAAAGTTTTGAAGGGGAATGGCTTAACGCCGGGTGGAGCGCAACGAAGCGGCGAGCGGGCTAAAGTAGATCGGTAAGCCGGGTTCTGTAGTGGCTTCTAGAAGAAACCACAGCGATCATTCATCTAGCCCTGTGATTGCTCACAGGGTCCAGCGACCATACCCGAGGGCTATGGGCGGACCACCCAACCCTCCTATTTGGTCTTGCTCCGGGCGGGGTTTGCCAAGCGTCCGCCATCACTGGCGGACCGGTGAGCTCTTACCTCGCCTTTTCACCCTTACCCACCGCCGAAGGCGGAGGGCGGTATGTTTTCTGTGGTACTTTCCCCCGATCGCTCGGGGCCGCCGTTAGCGGCCGCCCTGTCCTATGGAGTCCGGACTTTCCTCTTTCCGCCGGAGGCGGAAGGCGATCGCTTGATCTACTTTAGCCCGACGGCTCTCAACTAACCCTGAAACGCTTTTTGTTGGGACTCGTCGATCGCGCGGTTCGCCAGCTCGTCGGCGACGCGGTTGTGTTCGCGCCGCACATGAATGATATGACATGTCTCAAGCCGGCGCAACAGCGCCGTAGCTTTTTGAAAAAGCGGAATCAGCTTTTCGTGCTTCACCCGGTAGACGCCGTTCAACTGGCGCACCATTAACTCCGAATCGCTCTCCACCCGCAGCCGTTTGACCCCCAAACGAAGAGCCTCCTCAAGCCCCATGATGAGGCCCCGGTATTCCGCGACATTGTTGGTCGCGCGCCCCAGATAGCGGAAAAGCTCCCGGACCACCCGGCCGCCGGGGTCATAAATGACAGCGCCGCAGCCGGCCTCCCCCGGATTGCCTCGCGACGCCCCATCCACTTGCAGCAGCCATTCCTCCTGGGGACTTGCCGCCATAGGGCCCTAAATGTACTTGTCGTGCTTGTCTTCCGCAACCGCGGGCTTGGAGTAGAGAATGCGGTGGCAGCTCGGGCAGAGATGCAGCGTTTCGCTTTTCATGATCTCGTTGGAAAGTTGCGGCGGGATATTCATGAAGCAGCCTTGACAGATGCCCCCGGCGACCGCGACTACGGCCATGCCGCCCCGACGGGCGAAGATCAACTCATAGCGGGCGATCAAGTCGCCGTTGATTTGCCGGGCGATGGTGTGGCGTCCCGAAGAGGCCTCGCTGACCGCTCGCTCGATCTCGGCGACCTGCGTCTCGATCTCGCGTTTTTTCTCATTCCAGGCGGTCTCAAGCCCGCTCAATTCTTCCTCTTTCTGCTTTAGCGCCGCCGTGCGGGTCTCAAGATCTTCGAGGATCGCGATCACCTCGGTTTCGATCTGCGCGTTAGCCTGCTTGATTTGGTCGACTTCGTACTGCAGGGCCTGGAGTTCCCGGATATTTTTGATGCGGTTCATCCGCATCCGCTTGTCGGTCGCCTTGCGCCCCTCTTCCTGGAGGAGCTGCTCTTTTCCCTGCCTCAGCTTGTCTCTCTCGCTCCAGGCGCTCGTCAGTTGAGCGACCTCAAGCTTTATTCCCCGGATCTGTTCTTCGCCCTTGCGGAACTCTTCCAGCAGCACGCCCCTGGTGTTGTTCTTTTCCTTGATCTCGCGGTCCACGTTCTGCAACGCGGCCAATATCTCTATCTGCGCGCGCAAGTCCCAACCTCCGCCGGCATAAAAAAAGAGATGCACCCGTGTGGGTGCATCTCTTTTTTACAGGCCGACCATGCCTGGTTAAAATCTTTTCCAGCTGTAATTTTCACTCCACTCCGACGCTCCTCATCGCTCTGTTTACTTATATGGATTTGCCCCCGAAGTCAAAGCCCGCCGGCAAAAACCGGCCCTGCGCGTGGCGGCCGCCTGGTGTCGCAAAGCGGCTTGACAAGCGCGCCTCGGAGTGGGATGGAATACGGATAGATAAAAATCATCGCTGGAGGAACCATGGATAAGATCAAATTCCCCTATCGCTCCGACGGCCACCTGGCTTATCTGCACGTCGTTCACGAAGCTGGATGCTGGGAGAAGCACGGCCTCAACGTCGATTACGACTTTTTCATCAGCGCGGACGACGCCCATAAAAGCGTTGCCAACGGAGAAGTCGAGTTCGTCAGCGGCAACCATCTCTCGCCCTATGCGGCGCGCCTCAAAGGAGATCCCTGGGTCTACGTCGGCCAGACGCTCAACCTCAACTACCACCGCCTCGTCGTCCAGCCCGCCTCCGGCATCAATAAGATCGCCGACCTCAAAGGCAAGATCGTCGCCCACAAGGGACAACATCCGGGGCTCAACAACTGGCTGTTTCTCAGGGACAACGGCCTCGACTTAGATCGCGGCGACGTCGCGATGAAGAAATGGCGCCAGGAGGGCAAGGCGTCGTGGGAGGGTGTCAAGGTCGGCGAGTTCGACGCGGCTCTGGTCACTCCGCCGGACAATATCTTTGCCAGGCGAGCCGGCTTGAAGGTCATCGAGATTCCCTTCCAGCCGATGATCTGGTTCACCACGATCTCCACCAGCTCGCACTTTGCCCAGAAGCATCCGGATATCGTGGAGCGGGTGTTGAAAGCGATCAGCGAGGGAACCCACTTCTTTAAGACGCAGAAGGCCAAGACCACCGCCATTCTGGAAAAGAAATACGCGTCGGAGGGCTGGGACCGCGAGGTCGTGGAACACATGTACCAAGAGCTGTCGGCGGTCTTGGAGAAAAAGCCCTATCCCGCGCTGCCGGCGATCCACAATGTCTTTGAGCTCGCGAAACGGCAGCATCCGGAGGCGGCGCAAGTCAATCCGCTATCCCTGTGGGACATGCACTATTTGCGGCAGGTAGACGACAGCGGTTTTATCGACAAGCTCTACGCGTAACGCCACTGAGGCGCGGCTTACCTGATTCAATAGACCGGGCGAGAGGGCTGATCGCGCAGCCGGCCTTGAGAGCCGCCGGCTGCGCGTTGGATGTCACTCAGCCACGCGCTCAGTTCGGCGAGGCGCGCGCCGTTTCTTTCGCTGAGATCGTACCAGCGGACTCCGTCCTGGTAATCCGCCAGGATCTGTCTTAACGGCGACCGTCCCAGGTGGGATACCCCGCGGAGCGCCGCATACTCGCCATACCCCAGACGAAGCTGCTGCCTTTCCTGGACAACAGACCTCATATCGGTGCGTAAGTTGTAACTGATCGCTTCCGCCACAGCCCTTTCTCCACGTTGATCGGCCGCGAGACGGTTGATGCCTTGAATCTTTTTGAGCAACTCCCGCTCCGTCTTCGCGGTCGGCGAGTCCAATTGCTGGGCTGAGGGAAGCGTCTCGATCTCCCGCTCCGCCGGGCGGTAATAGTTCAGCGCCTCCGCCATATAACCGCGCAGCTGCTGAATGCGCGTGTCGGAGCCGGGATGCGTGGAGAGAAATTCCGGCGGCGCGCCCTTCTCTTTGCGCCCCATCCGCTCCCACAGCGGAATCGCGGCCCTGGGATCGTAGCCCGCCTTCGCCATCAGGATAAGGCCGACGCGATCCGCTTCCGATTCCTGCGACCGGCTGAACGGCAACATCCAACCGACCGAAGCGCTCAAGCCGAGAACTTGCAGCGCCGCGGGGTTCACCTTGCCGGAAGCCTGCGCCAGCGCCATGCCGGCCCCCACCAACTGGGCCTGGCTCATTCGTTCGGCGGGGTGGCGCAGCAAAGCATGCGCGACCTCGTGGCCGATCACGACGGCCAATCCGGCCTCATCGCGCGCCACGGGGAAGATACCCGTGTAGACGGCGACCTTTCCTCCGGGGAGGCAGAACGCGTTGACCATCTCCGGGTCGTTGATCACGCGAAATTCCCAGCGGTAATCGAGCTTGTCGGCGGCCCGGGCGATTCTGTCTCCGACCTTGCGCACGATGCGCAGCGCTTCGCGGTCGTCCGACAACACATTCTGGCGGAGGATTTCCCGGTAGGCGTCCTGCCCCAGCCCGACCTCCTGCCCTTCGGAAACCAGCATCAGCTGGCTCCGGCCGGTGTAGGGCGCGGCGGCGCAGCCGTAGAAAAAGAGAGGCAGGAGCGCCAAGGCCGTCCAGCGGTGTTTTTTCATGACAGCGCTAATTCTAATGCTTTCATCCCGCGTTGGCAATAATGCGGCCCTTGGCCCTTGGCCTGGATTCAGGCCTCAGGGCGTGAGTATTCGGGCCCTTCGGCGTCGTAAGAGAGACGGCGCCCGGTCGGAGAGCCCGCGCATCCGATACTGCCGGTGGGAATAAGCAGCTACCCATTGCGCGGGCTCGGAGAGCGGGTGGCGGCTCTCTCCGTCATTGCGGTCGGCGGGACAGAGGCGGCCAAATTGAATTTCTCCGGCAGGAGGGATACAGGTGGCTTTATGGACATTCTTCGCACTACGGGCTACCACAAACGGCCGCCTCATATCGTCGCCGAGCACAAGAGCTTCTTCGCCAAAGAGGGGTTGGAAGTCCGGTTCGATGTGGCGACCTACGCGCCCGACCACAACCAGGGGATGGCCGAGGGGCGGTGGGATTTGACGCTCAGCAGCGCCGACACGATGATCGCGCGCACGACGACCGACGGCGTCGATTATCTCCTCTTCATGCAGGCGGAAGAGGGATTGAACGCGAGCCTCATCGGCCGGCCCGGCATCGGGTCGCTGGACGATTTGCGCGGAAAGCTGCTCGCCGGCGACCCCGGCGACTCCAATCTCGACCTCATTCGGATGAAGATCCTCCGCACGCACCAAATCCGAGAGAATGACTACCGTGTGGAGATCATCGGCGCTTCGCCTCAGCGGCTCGAGGCTTTTCTCCAGAGGCGCGTGGCCGCGGCGATGCTGACGCCGCCTTCGACGCAAAAAGCCCTAGCCGCTGGCGGCGTGCTCCTGGCCAAGGCGGAAGATTACGTGCCGAACTGGCCTTTGACCTGCGGCTGGGCGCTGCACTCCTGGCTCGAAGGCCGCCGTAACGTCGTGGTCCGTTTTATCCGCGCCTGGGTGTCGGCAACGGATTGGCTGCTCCAGCCGGAGAACCGCGCGGAGACGATTCGACTGATTGTGGAGAAGGAACGGCTTGACGTGCCGCGAGCGGAAGAGGCCTACGCCAGGGTGGTTCCGAAGGCGCGGATAAACCCCCAGGCGTTCCGCAGCGTATTGGAGCTGAGAATCGAAATGGGAGTTTACAAGCCACCGTTCAGCTCCGCGGAGCGTTTTTACGACGCGAATTATTGGTGCGAAGCGACCGGGCTGCCGCCGCCAGCGCCTGCCGGTATGCCCAGGCAACGAGGATAGTACGCGATTACTCCGGTCATGTACGTGGCTGCAGGAAGGTTGCGCCCGATCATTATCGGCCTGCGCGGGGGTCTCTCGAAGGGCCTATGCGTGGGACGCGACGTGCCAATCGTACCTGCTGGCTACTCTCATCTCGTAGGAGCAGCGCAACCACGACGTATCGCATCGGCCCGTAGAGAGATTCCTGCGCGGGCCGACGGCCGTTGTCAGTGGGCTCAGATTCCCATCTTCCCAGGGTTCATGATGTTGTTCGGATCTAGCGCCCGCTTGATCCGGCGCATCACTTCCAACCCGTAGCCGTGCTCTTCGGCCATCAGCGGCGCGAGCTTGACGCCGACGCCGTGCGTGTACTCCATAGAACCGCCCATTTTCTGAACTAGTCGCAGCAACTCGTAGACTGCTTCTTCCAGCGCCAGTTGGGCATCGCGGTTGCCGCCATCTTCCGCCCCGAGGCGCATTGAGAACAGCTCCGGCTGGAGCCACAGGCCGCTCTCCTGAAGATGGACTCCGTGTCTCTCGACGATCTCCATCGCCGCCGTTCTAAACGGCAGGACCTTCGATCCGGGCAACGCGACGTGAATCCAATCGCGATAAACGCCGTCTCTGCCCCGCTCTCTTCTCTGGCGGCGATTCTGCATGAAGCGCCGCGCGATCACGTGGCGGGTCCGCCAGAACTCCTCCGCCTGCTCCTGCGGCAGTCTTCTCCCGCCGCCCTGTTCGCAGATCGGCAACGCCAGTCTCTCCTCCGCCTCGACGATCTCTTTATTCCCCTCGAAGCCCAGATAGAGCACTGCGCCGCCGTGGTGTTTTTCGTCATCGTCGCCGAAATCCACCACAGCCGGTGTTAAGCCTCGCGCAAAGATTTTCTGAATGGCGGCGTACCCCTGTTCGAAAGATTCGAAGGCGAGCGCACTCAGAGCGCGCTTTTCCGGCTTGGGAAAGATTCTGACCGTGGCTTCGGTGATGATACCGAAACAACCTTCGCCGCCGATCAGCAGAGCATTGAGATCGATGCCCGCGGAATGCTTCCCCACCGGCCGGGTGTGAAGAATCTCGCCGTTCGGCAACACCGCGTCGAGGCCCAAAACCTGCTCTCCCATCGAGCCGTAGAGGCCGCCGCGATAGCCCATGCTGTTGGTCGAGATCGCGCCGCCGACCGTGGCCACGGGCAAAGTCCATGGATCGTGACCGAGGATGAAGCCGTTCTCGTTCAGCCTTTTTTCCACCGACTCAAGCACGCTCCCCGTCTCGACGCGCACAGAGCGAGCGGCGCCATCGACTTCGAGAATGCGATCCATCCTCCGAAGATCGACGACGATCCCGGGACGGATCGACAGCGCGCCGCCCATCAGTCCCGAGCCGCCGCCGTAGGGGATGATGGGCACTTTCTCTTCGTTGGCGAGGAGAACGATCTCGCGGACCTCGCCGGCAGAGCCGGGGAGAACCACGCAGAGAGGCAGGACCGTGGCTGGCTTTTTTTCGGGATGCAACCTGCCTTCGCTCAGCGCATCCCAGGATATCTCATCGAGACGCGACTCGTTGATAACGACATGTTCGCCGCCGACAATCTGAGAGAGTTTTTCGATTAGCGGTTCTCGCATCTGAGAAACCTCGACACCGGAGTGAAACTATAGCCCAAACGAAAGGCGGGAAAAAGCGCCGGGGCGCGTCCAACCATTCCGGCCATTTGCCGTGGTTGTGGCAGCGCGCCGGCGGCTCAAAGATACTGCTGGCTACGGCCTGCGGGGTGGGATATAGTCCATTTGCGCTTTGGGGCGGCGCATATCTTACCTACAGGGAAGGATCAACGCTTGAGTGGTGGAACAATTGTCGGTTGGTGGTTCTGTTATTTGGCTGTCCGTAACCGGTAATAAAAGGAGAAAGATGTGCATATCCTGTATGTCGTCGCCGTTCCCATAGTGTTGGTGATCGTGGGGATGATATTGAATAGTATCCAAATCTCATTCGATCAACCTCAAAGCTCCTCGGAAGAGGATCCCGGTAAAAAATTAGAAGCCGAAAGGCGGGCCTACCGTAGTCTATTCGACACCCAGAGATCTCGATCCATGAAACGGCAGCAAAGGGTCGGCCAGTATGCCTGGCTGCTCCTGGCGGCGTTTGTCGGCTCCTCGGGATGGCTCTATTTGGACACAGTGAAGGCAACTACCGTATCCAAACAAGTTGCCGCGATTCAGACGTTGCCGGTGGAGGGAAGTAAAGATCGGGTTCTATCTCTCACGCTTATCGACGGCAGCAACGTTCAATACGTCATCAAGCCGGGCACGGTGGAGAAAACGGCCGGCGCCGCGAAAGAGGGACTCTCAAAGGAAGCTGTCCAAAACTGGCGCCTAACGAGCCTCGGAACCGCGTTAAGCATCGGGGATGCGGAATTGCCTCTCGGCATCGCTTTAAAGATTCCGAATTAAAGAGCGATACCGGCGGGAGGAGCAGCCGCTTCGCGTCATCGTCCGGCTGAGTCGCGGATGAGAGTCTTCGGGAGCTCCGGGAAGAATCGTTGTCAGTAGATTTTGGGCTGCGGTCCGGGGCGGATCCCCGCGATGTCCGGGTCTTCGCCCATGGGCGGCTGCTCGTCTTTTGATTTTTCTTCTTTACGTTCCAGCCGGCGAGCCGCCTTCTGCTTTTGCTTCTCCTGGCGGGCCAGCTCCTTCTGGCGCTTCATGAATGTCTCGCGTCCCATAGGGTTCCCTTCTAAGCTCTGCGTTGCGTGTCAGGCGGCAGGCGCGATGCGAACTTTGGAGTCGGCGTATATGCGGACGGAATCCTCGGCCAGCCGATGGCCCTGCGCAATGAGCGTGAGGATGCTGCGGATGTTGCGGCTGACATTGTCGATGTCATTGGCGGGAAAACCGTCCTGCAGAAATCTCCCGATGAGCTTATCTTCTCCCAGGGTCACAATCTCGAGCGACTCGGGCTTGTCCTCTTTCAAGTAGTGCTCGGCCCCCCGAGGGCATTTGTCCAACTCCCCCTGCAACTTCGTGGAGATTTTTATCCCCACAAACAACCGTTTATCCAGATCGTTCATGCCGGCACCTCGCTTGTCCGTCGTCTGTCCCGGTTCCGAACCGACCGGATACCGGCCCCTTACGTTGATCTCTTGCCCTGGAAATGGAGGGGATCTCTGAGGTTTTGCAATTCCCGGTAGTAGTAAATCTCAGTGGGCCTTTTATCTTTAAATCTCAGGCGCTTAAGAAATGCAAGCTCCTCCTCGGCGATGTCTCCACTCAAGGCCGTGTCCCGAAGGAACTCTCTAAGCCCCGGTTCTTCCTCCACTGCCGGCCTGAGATCCTTTTCGACAAACTCAAACTGTTTTATCTGCTCCCGGCCCAATCCTGGGGTCAAAATGACCTTCATGCCAAAGGTCACAAGATCGATGTCCCAGGATCGAATGAGCGGCTCCAGGAAATAGACGAAGTTCGGCACCGACAAGTTGAAGATATCGGTATCGAAAAATTCCAAAACGGTGACCCGCATCTCCTCGTAGCTCTTTTGATTCAGCCGGCCGACCACCCGGAGCCAATCCTCGTTCCTCCATTCTTCCCTGGCTACTCCTTTGGCTACGTCCAAAAGTTTCTGCGTGATAAGACGCTCTATTTCGCCGAAGGGTTCCCTATGAAAAATATAGCGCAGTTGGTTTGCCTTTTCCGGTTTGCACTTGCGCAGAATCCGTTCCCGGATCTCTTGAAATAACGGCCTGGCGGGTTCTTCGATCTTTTTCTTGAGGTTCTCTTTGCGCTGCGCGTCGGCCAGCCTTGTCAGCTCCCCGGCAGGAAGCTTTAGGAACGCCTCGATCTTTTCATAGATGTCCGACCGATGGGGCGCGGGAAGGGATTTCTTTCCCGTAAGCAGCTGGGAAATATAAGATTCCGTAACCTCAGCCACAACAGCCAACTCCCTCTGCTCGTGGCCTGATTCCTCCAACCGTTGCTTGATTAACTCCGGGATGTTCACAATGGACCCCTTGCTAGTTAACGAAACTTAGTTACTTATACTATATTTCTACGGCCAGGTAAAGATTTTTAGTTGACAATTCATGGTTAATTCACTAGCATGGGTTCGGCTCGTCTCTACAAGTCAGTCGCCTTCTAACTCGCAACTAAAGCCGTTGTCGCGCATAGCTCAGGGATGCCGCATGGAGTCGAAGAATTCGGACCTTTTGCTGGACAAGGAAGCAGACTCGCCGGACCTCGAGTTACGCGGGCGCTCTCATGACGGCAACTGGGACGCTGAACGACTGCTCATGGCAGAGCGCGAAGTAGAGGAGCCGCCCGCTCAGGAAGAGGCGGACAGCGATTCCGTAAACACCGCCTTAGGGAACACAGAAAATCCGGTCCTTCTTTATCTACGCGACGTGGGATCCATCCCTCTGCTGAGCCGCGAAGAAGAGTCAAAGCTGGCCCAAAGAATCCAGGAGGGCGAGGCGCAGATCGCCACACAGGCGTTATCTTCCCTTCTCGCGCTGCGTTGCGCCCTCGATCTCGGAAAAAAGGTCGCCGTGGGACTGGTAAACGTCCGCGACGTGGTGAGCGATCCGGACGAGACAGCGGAGAATCTCTCGGTAGACGAAAAGACTCTCAAGGGTCATTTTCAGACGCAAATGAGAAAACTCCATTACCTGGCCAGCAGTTATGAAAGCACCGCCAGGCAGCTGGACAAGCGACTGAGCGATGGGCGTCGGAAGCGGCTCGACAACAAACTGGTCCGCCAGAGGCAAAGAATCGCCCCTGGCGTGAAGCGCCTCCAACTTAATCGCGCCCAGATCGAAATTATCATTGAATGCCATAAACGGACCTACGAGAGGCTCGAGGAGCTGGAACGGAAAGTCGGAGGAAAAGCAAAAAGGGCCGCGACTGAGACCATCGAGAAAGAGATGGGAATACCCGCCCGGGAAATTACGCGGAGGGTCAAGAGTATTTTGGACGAAAAGGCGCAGGTCGCCTTGGCGAAGAAGGACTTTGTCGAGGCCAATCTCCGTCTCGTTGTAGCCATTGCGAAAAAGTATTGCGGCCGGGGCCTCCAGTTGCTCGATCTCATCCAGGAAGGCAACCTTGGCCTGATCAAGGCCGTGGACAGATTCAATTACCGGCTTGGCTTTAGGTTTTCAACTTATGCAACCTGGTGGATACGTCAGGCCATCACCCGATCCCTAGCCGATCGTTCTCGTACTATCCGCATCCCGGTCCACATGATTGACATGACCAACAAGTTTACCCAAACCGCGCGTTATCTTAGCCGCAAGCTTGACCGGCGGCCCACCCTGGAGGAGATTGCCGCTGAGATGGGCATACCCGTAGAAAAGGCGCAGGCGATCCCCAACCTGGTAAGAGAACCGATCTCTCTTGAAACGCCCATAAGCGACGGAGGAGAGACCCGGCTGGGCGACCTGGTCAAAGATGAACGCTCTACCGACCCGGAAAACGCGGTTAGGGACCTCCATTTCCAGGAAGAGACTCGAAGAATTTTGGCGACTCTTAGCCCGAGGGAGGAAAAAATAATCCGCATGCGATTCGGTATCAACGAAAAAACCGATTATACGCTGGAAGAGACGGGAAATATTTTCAGCCTCACACGCGAACGAATACGCCAAATTGAAGCCATGGCCCTTAGAAAGCTGCGCTACGCGCGGAGGACTGCGGCTCTTGGGCAGCCAAAGCCTAAGGCCGGAGGCTAGAAGATAATCCCGGATCTGTTGACAGAATGGATAAGCCAACGTAGAGTGAAGCCGTTCCGACTTCAGTATAAGGCCTTCTGAAAGAGGAAAAGACAGAGGGTAAAGGCCTAGAGAGTCTGTCCTTGCGAAACGATACCTAGAGGGTAATCCGACCAGAGCGTGGTCCCGGCCACCAAGTTCTCCATGTTCTGCTTCTCCTAGCGGTCAGCTTCTCAGGGTTAAAGACAATAACATTCTCTTTAAGGAGGAAAACATGGGTAATAAATTGTATGTCGGCGGTCTGCCGTATTCCGTCACGGAAGGGCGACTGCAAGAGATTTTCGCGGCGCACGGAACCGTGGAGTCGGCCAAGGTGATCTCGGATAAATTCACCGGCCAGTCACGGGGTTTCGGCTTCGTGGAGATGAGTTCCGGGGGCGAGGCGCAAAAGGCGATCGAGGCCCTGAACGGCACCCAGCTGGACGGGCGCACCCTGGTCGTCAACGAGGCCAAGCCGATGGCGAGCCGTGATGGCGGCGGGGGCGGAGGTCGAGGAGACCGAAGCGGCGGCGGCGGGCGTAACCGCTGGTAATTCTCTCTACTTTTGATTAACCCTCAAGGGGGGCAACAGGTCGGGTTGCCCCCCTTTTTATTTTCTCGCTTTCCAGCGGCGCACTGCTCGAAACAATCCGCATTGCCGGCATCTGTTTTGACCCTCCGTTGATTTGGTGATAGGTGTTTCGGATCCAGAACGAAAGATCCGACCTCCAGGTGGCTTTCCCGCCGAATGGAACGGTTGCAAGCGCTTTCAACTTCGCCGCCGCAGCCGTCGTCGGCTTCCAGGTGCGGGAAACCGTGGGACGGGAAAAGGTTTGAGAATCACGCTCAATCGTCGTAGTGTTCCGGCCGCACGCCGGCGCGTGAGGATTTCTTCTCCGCCTGGTGGCGCTTGTCGGCGAGGAGCTTCTGCCTGGCGCGCCGCGAGCGCCTTCGTTTCTGGCGGCGGATCCGCGCAATCTCCTGCTGTTCCGCGGACTCCGCCCCGCTGAGCTTCGCCTCGATTTTATCGAGCAGAATTCTCCGCGCCAAGAAACGATTGAGCGCCTGCGAGCGCTCCGTCTGGCACTTCACCCGAACGCCCGTGGGCCGGTGGTGGAGCACAACGCAAGTGGAAGACTTGTTGACCTTCTGCCCGCCGGCCCCCGAAGAGCGGACAAATTGCTCCTCGATGTCCTGCTCCCGAACGCCCAAGGCCCGCATGCGCTCCAGCAGCGATTTTTCTTTCCCGGGTGAGACTATGTTGAAAGCCATGATTCAAGATTTAGCACAAGAAGAGTCCAGGAACGAGGAATAGCCATGCTTCCATGTTTGCGGAAGTCTGGAAACGCGGGAGTTCGTCCGCCATTCGTCAACGATAAAGAGTATCTGTGATCTTCTCGCCGCGGAGCGCCCTGCGCATTCCGGGGATCTGCATCAGATTGACCGCCGTCGCAAGAGCGAAACCGAACGGCACTTCGTACCAGGCCAGTCCATAGCAGCGCCAAAGCCGCAGCAGGCGCCCCCAGCTCCGAGCCAGGCTGACGAAGACGAACACCGGAATCGACGCGCCGCCCAGCGGCAACAACCAGGACAAACGCGCGTTTGATTTTCCCCTCCGAATGGCGACCGTCGCCCAACCGGCGTGGCGCGACACCTCGCGCTCGACAGCCCACCCGCCATAGGCATGGACGACGCGCGCCCGCGGCTCGAACCATAGGCGCCCGCCGGCGCTCATGATGGCGCCGGCCTGAAGCGCCGCGATAAAGGGGCTGACGCCCGAGGGAAAGGGATGAGACACGAGAATGGATCTGCGATACGCGGCGTTGTTGTTGGAGATTTGGCGGACCTCTCCCGCGTCGCCGCGGTCCACGTAAGCGCGGGAGAACAATGCCAGGGTCCGTTTGAGCAAGCTCCCCTCGCCATAGGTCGTGCGCCCGCTCACGGCTGCGATGTTCTTTTTGCGATCGAAGGCGGCGACAAGGCGGGCCAGCCAGTCGCGCTCCGGGACGCAATCAGCGTCCAGGAAGGCGACGATGTCCCCTGTCGCGTGGCGCACGCCGATGTTCCGCAAGCTGAAAGAGTCCTGTGCGCCCGAGAACACGGTTCGGAGTGCCGGCAGAACCGCTGTCAGGTCGCCGGGAAGCCGGTCGCGCAAACAGTCGCTCTCGACCAGGATGAACTCCGCCGCGCCGATAAACGACTGATTCGCCAGCCCGCGCAGCGCCGCGCGCAGACCGTTGTAGGTCCCCGCGTCGCCGGGAGCGTAGTCGGCGAGGATGACGACACTTACGTCGGGGTTCATGGATTTTACGCCTTATACTGCGCTGTCCCGGCCATTACAACCACATGACCTTGCCCGCCTATAAGCACATCCCTCTTTCTTCTTTTATGAAGGAGGACCTCGTTCCGCCGCCGCTCCGATTGACGGTGATCCATTACCGTGGTAATTAACAGCTATGGCGCTAGCGCAATCGAAGGTTACAGCCCAGGGGCAAATTTCCGTTCCCGCCGAGGTGCGGCGAAAACTCGGCATCGGCCCCGGCTCGGTTTTGGAGTGGGATGAGGAAGGCGATGCGGTCGTCATTCGCAAAGCCGGCCGGTTCTCCTCGGAGGAGATTCACCGGGCGATTTTTCCGAAACGCTCCCCGAATCGGAAGAAGCTGGAAGACTTTGATAAGGGCGTGCTCAGCCACATGAAAGCCAAGCATGCGCGCCGTTGACACGAATGTTTTGGTTCGTCTCGTCACGCGCGACGACGGGAAGCAGGTCGCAGCCGCGGAATCTTTCGTTTGCAAAGGCGCGTGGATATCGACGCTGGTCCTCGTTGAGGCGACCTGGGTGCTTGCGGCCGTATACGAACTCACTCACCCGGAAATAGCGACCGCCGTCGAGATGCTCCTGCGTCACAGAGATCTCACAATCCAGGACTCCGGTACGGTCGCCGCCGCGCTGGAGCACTACCGTCGCCGTCCGGCGCTGGGGTTTTCCGATTGTTTGATCCTCGAAGTGGCCCGGAAAGCCGGCCACCTTCCTTTGGGCACTTTTGACCGGGAGCTTGGCAAGCTCAATGGAGCTGAAAGATTGTAGGAAGATCGCACAGCGCGTTGAAACTCCACAAAGGCGCCGCCAATTCCCCGCGATCCGCGCCCCAAATTCGAAACGGCCACATGCCATGGCAGGCTGTTGGACGTGTCCGCGCTGGCGCTGGAGCGCGCCAAGTTGAAAAAGTAATAAATTCAATCACGAGGTAAACAAGTTCAATTCATGAGCACTGAACCCAACAAAGTTATCTATTCGATGGTCGGCGTCAGTAAATTCTACGACAAGAAGGCCGTCCTTAAGGACATCTATCTGTCCTATTTCTACGGCGCCAAGATCGGCGTGATCGGTCTCAACGGCTCGGGCAAATCGTCGCTGCTGCGCATACTGGCGGGCGTGGACAAGGAGTTCAACGGCGAGGCCGTTCTCTCGCCGGGCTATACGGTCGGCTTTCTGGAGCAGGAGCCGTTGATCGACGATGCGCGAACCGTGCGCGAGATCGTGGAGGAAGCCGTGCAAGAGACCGTCGAACTGCTGAAAGAGTTTGAAGCGATCAACGCCAAATTCGGCGAACCGATGTCCGACGACGCGATGAACGCGCTGCTCGAACGGCAGGGCCGGGTGCAGGAGAAGCTCGACCATCAGGACGCCTGGGATCTCGACGCGCGTTTGGAGATGGCGATGGATGCGCTGCGCTGTCCGCCGCCGGAGACGCCGGTGAAGGTCTTGTCCGGCGGCGAACGGCGCCGGGTCGCGCTCTGCCGGTTGCTGCTCAAGAAGCCCGACATTCTGCTGCTTGACGAGCCTACGAATCACCTCGATGCCGAGTCGGTCGCGTGGCTCGAACACCACCTCAAGAGCTATCCGGGAACGATCATCGCGGTGACCCACGATAGATATTTCCTGGACAACGTCGCGGGCTGGATTCTGGAGCTGGATCGGGGCGCGGGCATTCCCTACAAAGGGAATTATACCTCGTGGCTGGAGCAGAAGCAGGAGCGTCTGCGCCGTGAGGAAAAGTCTCAAAGCGAAAAACAGAAGACGCTCGAGCGCGAGCTCGAATGGATTCGCATGTCCCCAAAGGCGCGTCACGCGAAGGGCAAAGCGCGCGTCAATTTCTATGAGGCCCTGCTGCAACAGGAATCGGAAGCGCGGCGGGAGGATCTGGAGATACACATTCCGCCGGGGCCGCGCCTGGGCCACGTCGTGATCGAAGCGGAAGGGGTCGGCAAAGCGTACGGCGATTGCGTGTTGGTGGAAAACATGACGTTCGCGCTGCCTCCCGGCGGCATCGTCGGCGTGATCGGCCCCAACGGCGCCGGCAAGACAACCTTGTTTCGCATGATCACGGGGCGGGAAAAACCCGACGGCGGAAGTATGCGAATTGGCGAAACGGTCGCGCTGGGCTACGTCGATCAGAGCCGGACGCTCGACCCGGAGAAGTCGATCTGGGAAGAAATCACCGGCGGAGCGGATTTGTTGAAGTTGGGCAATCGCGAGGTGAACTCGCGGGCGTACGTGGCGCGGTTCAACTTTGGCGGCACCGATCAACAAAAGAAAGTCGACCAGTTGTCGGGCGGCGAGCGCAACCGCGTCCACCTGGCGAAGATGTTGAAAGAGGGCGCGAACGTTTTGCTCCTCGACGAGCCGACGAACGATTTGGACGTGAACACGCTCCGCGCGCTCGAAGAGGCGTTGGAGAACTTCGCCGGCTGCGCG
>MGSS01000118.1:47977-49891 GCA_001798595.1 Deltaproteobacteria bacterium RIFCSPLOWO2_12_FULL_60_19
ATATCCTGGCGTTCGAAGGCGACAGCAAGGTTGTGTGGTTCGACGGCAATTATTCAGAGTACGAAGCCGATCGAAAGAGCCGGCTGGGCGCCGCCGCGGAGCGGCCGCATCGGATCAAGTATCGACAGTTGACGCGAGGGTGACGGCACTGACCTGGAAGAAGACAAAAGACCCATGTCCGGTTTGCTATTTGACCCGGACTTTCTGTATCTGCGACTCGATACCGCGGCTCGATTTAAACACCAGGGTATGTCTTGTCGTTCATGTGAATGAGCTGAAGCGAAGCAGCAACACGGGCCGGCTCGCGCTGAGGGCGCTCGTGAACAGCGAGATGCGCGTGCGAGGGGAGACAAGAGAACCGCTCGACTTGAGCGATCTCTTAACCCCTCGGTATCGGACTTTTTTGTTTTACCCGTCCGATGATGCCGTGGAGTTGGACCATGAACTTGTGGCGCAAGACCGGACGCCGATTCAACTCATCGTTCCCGATGGGAGCTGGCGCCAGGCGGGTAAAGTTCATTTCCGGCACGGTGAACTGAAAGACGTGCTGCGGGTGAAGATCGGCGCTCCGAACCTCTCGCAGTTTCATCTACGCGCGCAACACAGACCGGAAGGGATGGCCACCTTGCAAGCCATAGCCCATGCTCTCGGCGTGATCGAAGGCGATCTCGTCAAGGCTCAGTTGATGAAGCTTTATGATCTAAGAGTCGAGCGAACGCTGGTGGCGCGCGGTTGGCTGAGCGGAAGCCGTCAGATTTGGAGGAAGCGACATGACCTTGACCGCCCATAATCACGTCCCTCTTCCGTCTTTCATGTATGGCACGGCCTGGAAAAAAGAGGCCACTCAGCAACTGGTGGAATTAGCCGTAGCATCGGGCTTCACGGCCATCGACACGGCCAATCAGCTGATCCACTACCAGGAAGCTTTGGTGGGCGAAGCCTTGCAGGCGCTCGCAAAAAAGGGCGTCAAGCGAGAGACCCTGTTTCTCCAAACCAAATTCACTTCGGTCGATGGCCAAGGCGGCCGGCCTCCGTACGATCCCTCGGCCGATCTCACCACCCAGGTAAGACAATCCTTCGACAGCTCGCTGGCCCATCTACACACCGAGTACGTCGATTCCTATGTTTTACACGCGCCTTTTTCGCGGCGCGGCTTGGGGGAGGCGGATTGGGAAGTGTGGGCGGCGATGGAAGCGCTCTACCAATCGGGGAAAACCAAGATGATCGGCATCAGCAACGTCGCGGCGGGGCAACTCGCGGAGCTATGCGAACGGGCGAATGTTAAACCCATGGTGGCGCAGAACCGCTGTTTCGCCGCGCTCGGATGGGACCGGGAGGTTAGGGAGATTTGCCGGGCGAATGGCATCGTCTATCAAGGCTTTTCGCTGTTGACCGCCAATCGAGAAGTCCTTACCGATCCGGAAATTCACGCGATCGCCGGACGGTTAGGCGCCGGTCCCGCCCAGGTCATCTTCCGGTTTGCCATGCAGATCGGCATGCTACCGTTGACCGGAACCACGAGCCGACAACATATGAAAGAAGACCTCCAGGCCGAACAGCTCGCGCTCTCCGCCGAAGACCTCCAGCGGATCGAAACCATCGCGCTGTAAAAAGAAAACCCCGGCGTCGAAATGGCGGAGATCGAATCGTTGAATACGCCGGAGTCCGAAGGGTACGTTTACGTCCGGGAAGCCGCCGCGATGGAATCGCTGGTCCGGCGCATCGGCGCGGCCGAAAGGGTCGCGCTGGACACCGAGGCCGACAGTCTGCACAACTATTTCGAAAAGGTCTGTTTGCTCCAGCTCTCGCTCGGAGCCGAGCACTACCTGGTCGACCCTCTTTCCGGATTGGACCTGACCGGATTCTTGGAAGCCCTGGCCGAGAAGCCGTTGATTCTGCACGGCGGCGACTACG
>MGSS01000119.1 GCA_001798595.1 Deltaproteobacteria bacterium RIFCSPLOWO2_12_FULL_60_19
AAGATCGACCGGCACCCCATCCACCTTCGCCCCGACTACGTCGCTATTGACATGGAGCGTGGAGGTAAGCTCTTGGATTTTTAGCCCCGGCTTGACCTCCACGGCCTTTCCATCCGGCAATGTAACGAGCACCTTCTCCACCCTTTTGAACCCTTGAACCTTTGAACGCTTGAACTCTTTTACTTTTGTTTGGATGGTAGGCACGGGCAGGATTGAACTGCCGACCTCTTCCGTGTCAAGGAAGCGCTCTCCCACTGAGCTACGTGCCTACAAATACCAAAAAGGATGAAAGTGAAAGGCGGAAGGGCGAGATCTCGCTTCATCCTTCACCCTCATCCTTCATCCCTTTGATTATTTCAATCCATCCCCTGCCGATGCAAGCGTCTGATTTTCCTACCAATTTTTAGCTTAACTGTCAACTTACGAGACCCGGTTCTGGAGCCACAACAAACTCTTGTAAAGGTATTGGAGTCCGGACGCCACCGTCGTCGCGGCCGTAATGATGAATAAGACGTCGTCGAACCGAGGATGGAACCAGCGCGGGTCGGCCAGGAACGCCAAAACCACGCCGACCGTAACGAGTTGGAAGACCGTGCTGAGTTTCCCCATCATGGTAGGTCGAACCTCCAAGCGCTCCTCGACGAGCATGTAGATCAGGCCGTAGCCTACGAGGATCAGGATATCGCGGCTGATCACCAGCGCCACGAGCCAGACGGGGATCGCCTCGATCACGCCGAACCAGATGAACGAGCTGCTCACGAGCAGCTTGTCGGCGACCGGATCGATCGAAGCCCCCACGGCGGTTGTCTGCTTCATCCAGCGCGCGACCGCGCCGTCCAGGGCGTCGGTGAGGGCGACCAGGACAAACACCACCAGCGCGTCGAAATAGTGACGCGAAGAGAGCAGCGCCAGAAAGAACGGAATCGCGACGATCCGGATGAAGGTGATGAAGTTGGGCAGGTTCAACATGGGATGGAGAAAAGTGTTTTCAAGAAGCCAGCCATTTTCTCATCTGGCCGGCGAGCTTCGGCGTGAGCAGCGCCGTCACATGGATCTCGTCTTCGCCGTAGCTCTCTTCGAGAATCCGGCCGCGCTGGCGCAGCATCGAGAGGAGCGATCCCTGAGACGGCGAAAAAGAAAACTCGCTCCGCTCCTTGCCTTGATCGAGCAGGGCGCCGATCGTTTCGAGCAGCTTGTCGATCCCCTTCCCCGTCAGGCCCGAGATCGGACAGACCGCGCGCGCGCCGTTGGCGGCCAGGCGGTGAAAATGGCCCTCGGGGAGAAGGTCGATCTTGTTCGGCACCAGGAGATGCGGCGTCTCACCGGCGCCGATCTCCCTCAGCACCCCCTCCACGATTTCGATCCGCTCGTCGCACAGCGGATGGGTCACGTCGACCAGGTGGAGCAGCAGGTCCGCGCACTTGACCTCTTCCAAAGTGCTCTTGAAGGCCTCGATCAACGAGTGGGGAATCTTGTTGATGAATCCGACGGTGTCGGCCAGCATCACTTTGTCGCCGTTGGGCAACCGCAGGCAGCGGATCGTCGGATCGAGCGTGGCGAACAGCTTGTCCTCGACGAACACCCCGGCGCGCGTGAGGAGATTCATCAGCGTCGATTTGCCGGAGTTGGTGTATCCGACCAGCGCCACCGTCGCATAGGGAACTTCGATCCGCTCCCGGCGCTGGAGCGAGCGCGTCCGTTCCACCGTCGTCAGCCGGCGCTTCAGCGTGGCGATGCGCTCCCTCACCCGCCGCCGGTCGACTTCGAGCTGCGTCTCGCCCGGACCGCGCGTGCCGATGCCGCCGCCGAGCCGCGAGAGATGGGTCCATCGGCGGGTGAGTCGAGGGCGCAGATATTCGAGCTGGGCCAGCTCGACCTGCAGCTTTCCTTCGTTGCTCCGCGCCCGCTGGGAAAAAATATCCAGGATCAACTGGCTCCGGTCGATGACCCGGACCCGAAAAGCGGCCTCCAGGTTGCGCTGCTGAGCGGGGCTTAAGTCTTCATCGAAGATCACCAGGTCGGGTTTAAGCCGGCCGATCGACTCTCGAAGCTCATCCACTTTCCCCTTCCCGATCAGCGTCGCCGGCCGCGCTTCTTTCAGATGCTGGGCGAAGCGGCCGACCACTTGAGCGCCCGCGCTCTCGACCAGCCGCTCCAACTCGTCGAGGTTATAATCCAGAGGGATTTTCCCGTTGAGCGCGGGCAGCTCCACTCCTACGAGGAGGGCCCGCTCTCGGTGGCGGCTGAGCCTGGGATAGAGTCGCTTCAAGGGTGTGACGGAGAAACGGTGATGCGGCTGCCGAACAGCCGCTCGACGGTTTCGACCAGCTCCGGATCGGAGGCGACCTTGAGATCGGCGGGGAGCTCCAGGATGGTCTCGCTCTCATCCGGCTTGGTCAAGTGAAGCGAGACGGCGCACGATCCGGGGTGGCGGCGCAGCGTCTCGTGAAGCTGCCCCAACTCCTCCGGCGTAACATCCGCGCTGCTCACGTAGAAATGAATCCGATCGCCGTTTTTCTTCGGTCTCTCTTCGCGCGGTCGCGCCGCCACGTTGGGGAAAGCGGCGAGCGCCTGCGCCAAAGGGGCCACGTCGTTGGCGATCAGCTGCACCCGCTCTTCGCCCACGTCCAGCTTTCCCGATATAAGGATGGGATCGTCCGAGCCTAAAACGTCGGCGATGCGCCGATAGACATCGGGCCAGACGATCGCCTCGATAAAGCCGCTCTTGTCCTCCAGTTGAAAGCTCGCGTAGCGGTCGCCCTTCTTCGTGTTGCGCAGCCGCATCGCCGTCACCACGCCGCCGACTTTCACCTCGCCGCTTGCCGGCCTTTCGCGCAGCTCCGCGATCGAGCCCGACGTGAATCGGGCCAGCCGGGATTCGAATTTATCCAGCGGGTGGCCGGTGATGTAGAAGCCCAACGTCTCCTTCTCGTAGGCCAGAAGCTGCTGCGCCGACCATGCGGCAACTTCGGGGTAGATATCCTTGTACCCGCCGTTGCCGGCGCCTGAGATGTCCGTTGCGCCTTTGTCGTTGCTCGCGCCGCCGCCTGCCAGACCGAAGAGATCGATCTGGTTGCTGTGCAAATTTTTCTGGTAGGACTGCCCGGCGCGCATCGCCTCGTCCAGCACGACGACCATCTGGGGCCTGAGCGCTCCGGTCGAATCGAAGGCGCCGCACTTGATGAGGCTCTCCAACACCCGGCGGTTGACCGCCGTGAGGTCGACGCGGCGGCAGAAATCGAAGATCGACTTGAAGGCGCCGTCTTGCTCCCGGCTCTGGAGGATCACCTCCACCGCTTTTTCGCCGACGTTTTTCACTCCCGCCAGCCCGAAGCGGATTTTGTCGCCGACCACGGTGAAGTCTGAGCGGCTCTCGTTGATATCCGGCGGCAGGACTTCGAGCCCCTTGCCGCGGCACTCCGCGAGGTTTTTGATCGTTTTGTCCGTGTCGCCCATCTCGGAGCTGAGCAGCGCGGCCATGAACTCGACGGGATAATGGGCCTTGAGATAAGCCGTCTGGTAGGAAACCATCGCGTAGGCGGCGGAATGGGATTTGTTGAAGCCGTAGCGCGCGAAGGTCTCCATCTGATCGAAAATCTCGCCCGCTATCTTGGGATCGATCCGGTTTTTGCGCGCGCCCTGAACGAAGCGCTCCCTCTGGCTCGCCATCTCCTCAGGATCTTTCTTCCCCATCGCGCGCCTGAGGATATCGGCGTCCCCCATGCTGTAGCCGGCGAGCGTCTGCGCGATCTGCATGACCTGTTCCTGGTAGACGATCACGCCGTGGGTGTCTTTGAGAATGGCCTCGAGCAGCGGGTGGAGAACCTTGATCTGCTCTTTGCCGTGCTTGCGCTTGATGTACAGCTCGGTCATGCCGCTGTCGAGCGGGCCGGGCCGGAACAGCGCCAGGATCGCGACCAGGTCCTCGAAGCAGTTGGGCCTGATCTTTACCGTCATCTCCCGGATGCCGGTGCTCTCAAGCTGGAAGACCCCGGTCGTATTGCCGGAGCAGAGCAGCCGGTAGGTTTTTTTATCGTCGAGGGGCAAGTCGTTGAGGTCGATCTTTACCCCTCGACTCTGGCCGAGTAGCTTAAGACAATCGTGGATGAACGTGAGCGTCTTGAGCCCCAGGAAGTCGAACTTGATGAGACCGATCTTCTCCACGCTCGACATGTCGAACTGGGTAACGATCCCGCCCTCTTTGTCGAGATAGAGCGGAAGATAGTCGACCAGGGGAAGGTTGGATAGGACTACGCCTGCGGCATGCGTCGACGAGTGACGGGTCAAGCCTTCAAGCCTGAGCGCGTGGTCGATCAGGGTTTTCACCCGCGGGTCGCTTTTCATGAGCGCCGGAAGACGCGGCTCCATCTTGATGGCGTCTGCAAGCGGATAGTCAAAGCCCTGTTTGGGGGCGGGTATCAGCTTGGCGATGGCATCGGTTTCGGCGAAGGAAAACCCCAGCGCGCGGCCGACGTCCCTGATGGCGGCCTTCGCTTTCAGCGTCCCGAACGTCGCGATCTGCGCGACCTTATCGGCGCCGTACTTCTCCTTGACGTAACGGATGACCTGATCGCGACCGCGGATGCAAAAGTCGACGTCGATGTCGGGCATGGAGCGCCGCTCGGGATTGAGAAAGCGCTCGAACAACAGGACGTGCTCGATCGGGTCCAGGTCGGTGATGTTGAGCGAGTAGGCGACCAGGCTGCCGGCGGCCGAGCCGCGGCCCGGACCGACGGGGATGCCGTGAGTTTTGGCGTAATTGATGAAATCGGCGACGATCAGGAAGTAGCCGGAAAATTGCATCCCTTTGATGACGCCCAGCTCGTAGTTAAGCCGATCCTGGTAGAGCTTGAGCTTCGTTTCGTATTTCTCCGGCGCGCTCGATTTGAGCTTCTCCAGCCGCTTGACCAGTCCGCTGCGCGCCAGCTCGTCCAGGTAGTCGTCGAGGCCGATTTCCTTCGGCGGGTCGAAGCGGGGAAAGTGGTACTTGCCGAACTCGATCTCCAGGTTACACCGCTCGGCGATCTCCACCGTCCGCTCGACCGCCTCGGGACAATAGTCGAAGCCCTGCTTCATCAGCTCCGCCGACTTGACGAACAGTTCGTCGGTGTGCATTTTCAGCCGGTTCTCGTCCTGGACCTGCTTGCCGGTCTGGACGCAGAGCAGGACATCGTGGGCCGCGGCGTCGTCCCGCTCGCCGTAGTGGCAGTCGTTGGTGGCGACCACCGGCAGCGAAAGCTCGTTCCCCAGCTCGATCATCAGCCGGTTGACCTTCTCCTGTTGGGGGAGTTTGTTGTCCTGGATTTCGAGATAGTAGCGGTCGCCGAAGATCTGGGCGTAGCCCTCCGCCGCCGCCTTCGCCTTCTCGACGTTGCCGGCGTCGAGCGCTGAGGAGACCTCCCCTTGCAGACAGGCGCTGAGCGCGATCAACCCGTGGTTGTGCTCTTTGAGCAGCTCTTTGTCGATCCGGGGCTTGTAGTAGAACCCTTCCATGTAGCCCGCCGTCACGAGTTTGCACAGATTGCGGTAGCCCTCGAGGTTCATGGCGAGGAGGATCAGGTGATGGTTGTATTCCCTGTTCCCCTTGTCGATGCCCTTGCGCTCGAAGCGGCTCCCCGGCGCGACGTAAATCTCGCAGCCGATGATCGGCTTGACGCCGTGCTTGATCGCCTCCAGGTAGAACTCGATCGTGCCGAACATGTTGCCGTGGTCGGTCATGGCGACCGCGGGCTGCTTCAACTGCCGGACCCGCTCAAGGAGCGTGTCCACGGGGTTGGCGCCGTCGAGCAGGCTGTACTGGGTGTGGCAATGCAGATGAACGAAACGGGAATGCTCCATGTGAACAAATTTACGCTAACACAAAAGAGTCGCTTTGACAATTTTTTTGGCGGCCGGCTTCAGCCGTGAAGCTTGCAGGCCTCGGGGTGGTCCACCGGAAATACTTTTTTCTCCCGCGTGATATGCTTCGAGGTTTCGTATAAACCAAAGTATTCCCGCTTCATCCGCTCGAAGACGTCGGGGTGCCGCCGCGAAACATCCTCTTGAATCACCTCGCCGTTCGCCGTCGCATAGAGCTGCGTCTCGCCGGCGTAAGGCGCATCGCGCAACACAAAGCCGTCCTTCAGGTAGTAGCCATCCTTGCGGCTGCCGCTGATTACCCCCCGGCCGGCGGCCTCGGGGCTTAACAGGCTCCTGCCCATGCCGCTGTAGCAGTGACGGCCGCCCAGCAAAGCGAGAATCGTCGGCACGATGTCCAGATGGCTCCCCAAGGTCTCTTGCGCCTTCTGCCAGCGGCTCTTCATCCCGGCCAGTCGCGGGCTGTAGACGAAAAGCGGCACGCGAATGCGCTCCAGAAAGTTGCGCTGATAAGTGTAACTCGTATGGTCGCCGACGATGACGAAGAGCGTGCGGTCGAAGCGCGGCAGCTGCTTTTTCATGGCTTCCATGAAAGCTTCGAGGCTGCGATCCACGTAGTGGAAGGCGTTGAGCCTCTGATTCTCGAAGACCGTGCCGAAATCCACCGGCGTCGTCCACGGCGAATGGGTGGTGGCCATAATGAGGTAGGCGGTGAATCTCTTCGGCATGCCGGCCAGCACCTGGGCCGTCTCCTGCAGGAAAACCCCATCAAAGACTCCGAGCGTGTTGACGGTATTTCCCGCGGGCCTATCCTTCAAGCGAGCTTCAAAGTATTCAAGGTCGTAAGTTCGGTGGTTCTGGTTCCTTAGAAAACCCACGTAACTGGCGTAACGATGGCGGAACGCCTGGAAGAACAGATGCTGATAGTCCCGCTCGCCGAGAATCCGCGACAGCGAGGGGTAAGGACCGCCAACGTCGTAAGAGAGGAAATCCCTCGTCTGACGCGCCACGAAGGTTTCAGGAAAGCCCGTCACGACGGAGAAGGTCGAGCCATCCGTGGAGTCGAAGCTTTGAAAGAAGTTGGAAAAATAGAGCGCCTCTTTCGTGAGACTCCTTAAGAAGGGCATGACCGCCCGCCCTTCCGTGTCGTGCTGCACGAGAGACTCGCTCAGCCCTTCGACCTGGATCAAGACCACGTTCTCAATTCCGAGATCCGTGTCCGAATGGATCTCGCGCAGCAGAGCGTAAGGGCTATCCCCACCCGGCACGCCAAGCAGGCCGCGAGCGACGGTCAACGCCTCTTCTCTCGGCAGGACAAAGCGCGCGTGGCTTTTGAGGCTGGCGGGAAGGCTGGAGGTGATGAAGTCATGGACCGGATTTACGACCGCCTGGTTGTGAGAATAGTCATCCCACCGCATGTAGTAGCGGCTGGCGACGACGGCGGGATGCCAGCCCAGCGGCCAATCCGTGCTTTTCATCCGGACCGGCTCCAGGTTCAAGAGGAACAGAGCCAGGATGAGGATAATGGGGCTGCGGCGGCCCTTGAGAGCGCTGCGTAACTCCAACGGGTCGGCGCTGAAGCACCGGCTGTAGCGAAATCCCAAGAAAAAAAATCCCACAGAGACCACCCCCAGGGCTGCCGGCAGCAGGGGCCGGTGAAACAGCAGCGGCGCGACCGCGATGTATATCTCTTTCGGCTGCGCGATGTTCGCCAGGAACATCTCCCACATGTGCTGGTTGCGCTCGTGGAAAAAGAGATAGTTGGAGAGGCTAACAAAGGCATGAACGTAGGTCAGCGCTGCCAGCCACTTGCAAAACCGCCGCGGCGCCATCCAACGGGTCCACAAAGCAACCAGCACCAGGACGGCGCTCTCCAGCGCGAGCAAAGCGGCGTCCAGCCGAAGCCCGTAGAGGGCGATGCGAAAAACATCGCCCGCCCCTGCTCCCTGCACAACGCTTCCGATGAACGCGAGCCGGTAAGCGAGAAAGATGAGACTGTTCAGGAGCGTGAAGAGAAAAAGAAGCGAAAACAAACTGCTTCTGGGCCTGGGTGTCATATGAGGGAAGAGGGAATCCGCCTTGAGATGAGGATAATACTAACAGCGCGAGCTTGAGTTAGTCAACGCGGGGCCGCCTCATTTCCGGGCGACGCTCTCGGCGAAGGTTGTGATCAGGGCATTGAAGCGCGCGGGCTCGTCGACAAAGAGGGCGTGGCCCGCGCGCTCGAATATCTCGATTTGAGTTCCAGGGCGATTCTCTTTAAGGTTCCGCGCTTGCGCGGCAAACTGCGGCGTCACAACATAGAGCAGGGGTTCGGCGAAGGCGTGGACGATCCGCTTCCAGTGCTCGCGCGGCAGGGGGCTAGACAGCAGCGCGACGCTGTTGTCGAGCGACATTCGCCTGGCGCCGCGCACCAACGAGTCGATCTCCGGCTTGGGACGCGGCTTGGCGAAGAGCGCGCGCACAAACCCCTCCAGCGTCTTGACGCGGTTTTGCCGGAGACGTTGGGTGAACGGGACGCTCGACGACGGCACCGGCTCCTCCCCAATGGAGCTGTCGACCAATACCAGGCCGGCGAGTTTCGCGGCGCCGAACATGTGCACGTAGTGCAGCGCTTCGAGGGCGCCGAGCGACCAGCCGACGAGCACCACGTTCGACAGCGGCTGCAGAAATTCATGCAGGTCGGTGGCGCGGCGCTCGGCGGTGTAGCCGCGGGCCGGCGCATCGGACTGGCCTTGGCCCCGCGGGTCGAGCGCCAGAACATGATACCGCGCGCCCAGGGCGAGGAGCTGGTTTCGCCAGAGGGCCGCCGGCATGCACCAGCCGGGGACGAACGCGAGCTGAAGCTTGTCTAGCTTATCGGGATTCTTTTGGCGCTCCGCCGCGACGCCCGCCTCCAGAACCGAAAGCTTGACACCGTCACTGGTTCGGAAGGAGCGGCGCGACATCGTTTCTGCGGACGAGGTAACGGTATGACTGAAGAGGATCAACAGACCGATCCCCAGGCAGCATGGACGCGGCACGGGTCAGTTGCTTTCGCGAGTGGCGATCAGCAGCCCTGATTGCTGGCTCCCCCAATGGTAGCCGAACGAAAATGGGAGGACCGGCGTCTCCGGCCGGGCCTCGTACGCCGCCTCCAGATCGGGCTGGTAACCGTATTGCAGCGGCTCGATCGGCCTGGCGTACTTTCCGTAGAGTCGAACTTGCCAGGGAGAGCGGGCCAACATACGATAGGGAATGCCAGTGTCGTCCTGGATCACGACATCCGCGCTGGCGAGCAGCATCGCGCGGGTTTTCGAAAATTGATTGTCGTGCAGCAGGTAGGAGGCCGACTTCAGCAAGGCCGTCGCCGGCTGGTTCCGCCCCATCCAATCGAGAAAACCGGGATAGAACTCAAGCGCCCGATCGGTGGCATCGAGGGAAAAGTAATATAGCTGCTGCGGCGCGCCGCGCCGGGGATTGACAAACTCGAGGCGCGCGCCGCGCAAGAGCTTGCGTGGCCGATTGGCGCCGGGCGTTTCGTAGGCGCGGGTCAACTCGGGAAACAGGTCGACGGATTCGATCTTCACGATACGCAGATTCATCAGCGCCATCATGGTCGCGATGACGGGGATGGTTCCCGTGATTCGCGGCGTGGCGAGCTCCGTGATCATGTTAGAGGTGATGAAATAGTTGCGCCGGAACATGCCGGCCAGGGCGCCGCGCGCGTCCTGGAGCAACTCGACGAACGCCTGGTCGGTCAGGGATTCTAGAGTAGGAAGGTTTCCGGGTCTTTCCAGGCCGAAGAAGATATAGCGCGCGTGGTCGGGCGCCAGGGCATAGGCGTTCAAAAAGTCGGGGCCGCTAAAAGGGTACAACAGCGTCTTGTTGTGCGCCTCGTGCATCCTCACTTCCCGGGCGCGCCACTGCTCGATAGCGGAAATCCGCTGGCGAACCTGGCTCCATTGCGCCTCCATCCATCGGCGCTGCTCTTTCCAACCTTCGAGAGCGGCGAGGCGTTCAACTAGCGGATCTCCCGGCGCAGGCGCGATTCCGGCAAGCAGCTGCGCGGTCACGGTAGGCCGCAGGATTAACTCGGCATCTTGGACGGTAGCGGGACCCGATAGCGCCCCGGCCACCAGCGCCGCTATCAGCAACAGACCTTTCATCGTCGATCCACTCATACGATTAGACGTAGCTAAGCGGCGAATCTAGCAACCCGCCGGATAGCGAGCAAAACCCATGCCGTCGAATGAGAGGCATTCTGGGCAATTTTTTCCTACTTCCAGGAAAAGTCAACCATACATTACGCCCGTTTCCCGTTTTTGCCAAGCAATAAATGTCGCCGCGACCCGATTAGGGCGCGGCAATGGCGGCGGAGGTCGGCAAGCGCCTCCATCTCGATTGCTTCGAATCCGGTCCCCACCGCCAGTTGGAACCGGGCTGGATAGGAAAGTCCGACCATCAGCACCTCCAGGCCGAGGGCCTTCTTAAACGGCGCGCGCGCGATGTCGGACGGAAGGGGGCCCGCGCCGGAGGTGTCCGTAAGAGACTGCGCCGCTGGACCCGTCATAGTCTTATCGCTTCACTCCCACTCGATCGTAGCCGGGGGCTTGGACGAGATGTCGTAGACCACGCGGTTGACGCCGCGGACCTCGTTGGTGATGCGGTTGGAGATTTTGGTTAATAGCTCCGGCGCGAGCGGCGCCCAGTCGGCCGTCATGCCGTCGTCGCTCTCGACCACGCGGAGCGCCACGGCGTTTTCATAGCTCCGCTCGTCTCCCACCACGCCGACGGTGCGGATCGGCAAAAGAATCGCGAACGACTGCCAGACCTTGGCGTAAAGATCCGCCTTGCGGATCTCATCGAGCACGATCGCGTCGGCGGCCCGGAGAATCTCCAGCCGCTCCTCGGTGACTTCGCCCAAAACACGGATGGCCAGCCCCGGCCCCGGAAACGGCTGGCGCTGGATCAGCTCGCGGGGGAGGCCTAACTCCTCGCCCAGACGGCGCACCTCGTCCTTGAACAGCTCGCGCAGCGGCTCGATCAGCTGGAATTTCATGTCCGGCGGCAGACCGCCGACGTTGTGGTGGCTCTTGATCGTCACCGACGGGCCGACGAAAGAGACCGACTCGATCACGTCGGGATAAAGCGTGCCCTGGGCCAGAAATTTAACGTCGCCTAGATTTTTCGCCTCTTCTTCGAAGACCTCGATGAAGAGACGGCCGATGATCTTGCGCTTCTGTTCCGGATCTTCAACACCTTTCAGAGCGGAAAGGAATTTTTTCGTGGCATCGACGTAGCGGAAGCCGCGGCCGAAGCGCTCCGCAAAGAGGCTCGACACCCACTCCGCTTCTCCGCGGCGCAGCAGCCCGTTGTTGACGAACACGCAGGCCAGCCGTTCGCCGATGGCCCGATGGGTCAGCGTCGCGACGACGGTGGAATCCACTCCGCCGCTGAGCGCGCAAACGACGCGCCCGCCTCCAACCTGCTCGCGGATCTTTTGCACTGAGGTTTCGACAACGTGGCCCATCGTCCAGGTCGGCTCGCAGCCGCAGACGCGGAACAAGAAGTTTCTCAGGATCTCCTTGCCGCGCGGCGTATGGACCACCTCGGGATGAAACTGGACGCCGAAGAGGCGGCGCCCCGGGTCGACGAATGAGGCGATGGGGGAATTGTCGCTGTGCGCGAGCACGCGCCAGCCTTTGGGCGCGCTCTCCATCTTATCGCCGTGGCTCATCCAGACGCGCATCGCTTCGCCGCGCGAAAACCCATGAAACAGATCCGCGTCATCGTCGACCACCAGCTCCGCCGGGCCGTACTCGCGCCGCTCGGCGCGCGCGACCTCGCCGCCGCCGGCTAAATTAATGATCCCCATGCCGTAGCAGATGCCCAAAAAGGGAACGTTTAGTTCGAAGAGCTGGGCCTCCACTCGGGGCGCGTCGTGCTGATATACGCTCGCCGGGCCGCCCGAAAGGATGATGCCTTCCGGGTTCAAACGACGAATTTTGTCCAGAGATAGATTGAACGGATGGATCTCGCAGTAAACGTTGGCCTCCCGCACGCGGCGGGCGATGAGCTGCGTGTACTGCGAGCCGAAGTCGAGGATGAGAATCATGGTTCGTTATTCGGGAGGCAACAGACAACAGTAGGGGCGACCGGCCCCGAAAAGGCCCGTGGCCTTCGGGGCTTTACGGGCCGGTCGCCCCTACTCCGCCCGGTAATTCGGCGCTTCTTTGGTGATGAACACGTCGTGGACGTGCCCTTCTCTCAAGCCGGCCATGGTAATCTGCATGAAGCGCGCCTTGGTCCTGAGATCGCCAACCGTGCGGCAGCCGAGATAGCCCATGCCGGCGCGCAAGCCGCCGACCAGCTGGTGGATGTTGAACGACATCGAGCCTTTGTACGGCACCTGCCCTTCGATTCCCTCGGGAACCAGCTTCGTCTCCTCCTGCACGTCCATCTGGCCGTAGCGGTCCCGGCTGCCCTCCTTCATCGCGCCCATCGAGCCCATCCCCCGGTACACCTTATACGTCCGCCCCTGATAGAGAATGGTCTCGCCGGGGCTTTCCTCGGTGCCGGCAAAGAGGCTCCCGATCATCACCGAGTGCGCGCCGGCGGCGAGCGCCTTGGTGATGTCGCCGGAATATTTGATGCCGCCGTCCGAGATGAGGGGGACGTTGTGACGCTCCGCCGCCTTGGCGCAGCTGGCGATGGCCGTGATCTGCGGCACGCCGACGCCGGAGATCACGCGCGTCGTGCAGATCGATCCGGGACCGACGCCGACCTTCACGGCGTTCACGCCGGCTTCGATCAGCGCCGAGGCGCCCTCCTCCGTCGCCACGTTTCCCGCCGCCAGATCCAGATCGGGATGGCGGCGGCGGATAAATTTGACCATGTCGAGCACGTTTTTGGAATGGCCGTGCGCGGTATCGACGACCACCACGTCCACGCCGGCCCGCGTCAATGCCTCGATCCTCTCCTCGCAATCCGGTCCGACGCCCACCGCCGCCCCGACGCGCAGCCGCTCGCGCTCGTCCTTGCAGGCGAAGGGATATTGGGTCTTTTTCTCGATGTCTTTGACCGTCACCAGCCCCTTGAGCTCGAATTTTTCATCGACGATCAGAAGCTTTTCGATGCGATGGCGGTGCAACAGCTCCTTCGCTTCGTCGAGAGCGATGCCGGGCCTGGCGGTCACCAGCTTCTCTTTCGTCATCACTTCCGACACCGGCCGGTCGAGCCGCTTTTCAAAACGGAGGTCGCGGTTGGTGAGAATGCCGACCAGGCGGCCGTTCTGCGTGACCGGCAGTCCCGAGATGCCGTATTTCTGCATGACCTCCTGGGCTTCGGCGATTTTTTGATCCGGTCGGACGGTGATCGGGTCGGCGATCATGCCGCTCTCGAACTTCTTGACCTTCTCGACCGACGCCGCCTGGGCGGCGACCGGCATATTGCGATGGATGAAACCGATCCCCCCTTCCTGAGCGATGGCGATGGCGGTGCGCGCTTCGGTCACTGTGTCCATGGCGGCGCTGACCAGCGGAATATTCAGCTCGATGCGTTGGGTCAAGCGCGTTTTGACATCGGTATCTTTGGGCAGGATCGCGGATTCGGCGGGCACCAACAGAACGTCGTCAAAGGTCAGGCCGAGCGGGAGGATTTCCTGGTCAAACATGGCTCACCTCCGGAATGGGTAAAAAAAACCCAGACCAAGGCCTGGGTTTTTGTGAGCGATCAACCCCTTTTGGGCAAACATGAAATCTTATACCAGGAAAGATTTTCCTTGGCAAGATCATGAACGCCACGTCTTACACCGGCTTGCCCTCCCCTGCTGAACTCAACCCGGAATGGTGATGGTAAAAATAGATCCCTTGCCCGGCTCGCTCTCGACTCGGACCTCCCCACCGAGCATTTGCGTAAAGTTTTTGACGATGTAGAGTCCCAGCCCAACGCCGCCACGGGATTTCTTTAGTGAAGCCTCCACCTGACCAAACATGTCAAAGATTCCGGAAATCTGTCCCCTGGCAATACCGACTCCCGTATCCGCCACTTTGAATTCGACAAATCTGGAATTTGGGATTGGGGACTCGGGACCGGCCCCAATTCCTGATCCCTCATTCCTAATTCCCGGCATCGCGGTGATGGTGACCGTGCCTTTCTCCGTGTACTTGATGGCGTTGTTGATGAGATTCTGCAGGACGTGCTTGAGCTTCCCGCCGTCGGTCATCATGCGGGGGAGGCTTGCGGGGAGGTTCCAGACAACTGCGACGTCGCCGCCCAAGGGAAAATCGTACAGCGACTTTAGCTCGCCGAGCAACTGATTGAGGTCCGTATCCACTTTGACCGCGGACGCCCCACCGGCCTCGACCGTGGTCGCGGTCAAGATGCTGTCGATCAACGTCATGAGCTCGTGGGAATACTGGATGATTTTGGCGAGCGCCTTGTCCGGGTCCGCTATGAGTTTGTCCCTCATAACCTCCGCATAGCCCATGATCACATAGAGGGGCGTTTTGAGCTCGTGCGACATTATACCGAGAAATTCCGATTTTACCCGGTTTGCTCTCTCGATTTCCGTCGCCTGCTTGTTAGCCTGTTCGAACAGCCGGGAATTATGAATCGCTATTCGCCTGCGCTCGGCGACGGCTTCGCCTAGTCGATCGTGCATGCCCTTGACCTCATTCATCAAGCGGGCGTTGTCGATCATGATCGCAATCGGCCCGCCAATCACGGTGAGGACATCCAGATCCCTGGGCGTAAAGACCCCCACCCTCTGGCTCACAACCTCGATGACCCCTGTGAGATCGTCCCTGATCCGTAGCGGCACACAGGCGATGGAACGGGTCTTGAAGCCGGTTATTTGATCGCCTCGTTTGGAAAAACGGGGGTCGCGGGTGACATCGAACACGATGAGCGGGGCACCGGTCTCAGCTACAAATCCGGCAATTCCCTCTCCCCTGGCCAGCGTCATGCTTTTGAGTTGATCGGCCTTGTCTCCCAACGCGATGTAGAAACTGAGGTTGCCCTCTTTGCGGTTCACGAGCAGGAGAGATGAGCCTTCCGCCCTCACGATGCCGGAGATGGCGTGCAGCGCCGCGATGATAACCTCCTTGAAGGGCATCGAACTCCCCATCAGCTCGCTGATGGAGGCAAAGATCTGAAAGTCGTCCGGAATCTCCAAGGGGATAACCGCGGTTTTCATGATTTCCTCTTTCCCGCCTCGTGCGAGCGAAATCCCATTGCACGGTTGCGCAAGCGCGAAACGAAACAAAGCGTCATCGATTCCGCCTCGATCATATGGAAGGAGTCATTCCTAAGGAGCCGAAACTGAAACGGTTGGTAATTGGGAAAATCAACAGCAATCGCTGTGCCATGCAGCAAGGTGTTGATTATATACGGATATAGAATCGCGCGAGTGACAATTTTCGAGAAAAGTGCAACAAAACGACAACGAGCCGGGAAAAAATTACCGAGTGACATCTCTTCCAGCAGTTTCCCTTTTTCGGTATGATGCGTTCATCTCTTATGCCGCTTTATGAATACGAATGCGCGCGCGGCCATCGCTTTGAGACGGTGGAGAAGGTCACGGAGAAACCTTTGACGAAGTGCTCCGTCTGCCCCGCCAAGGCTGAGCGCGTCATCTCCCGCCCTACTTTACTCCACAACCGCGGTATCCACGTCTTCGACCGCCAGACCCAGGACGACGTCCTGCGAAGCCGCCCTTCATCACTCAAGTCCTTAAAGAAGCCGAAATTCTAGGAGCCTGCTGAAAAAGGCCCATCTACTGCGTTGCGCTCGAATCGCTCGCTCGACGTACTAAAGAGTACGCCTCCGCTCGCGCATTCTTCGCGCGCCTTGTATCTGGGACCTTTTTGACCAGGCTCTAAAAAAGAGTTTGTCAGCAACCTCCAGGTTGTCATCTAACCCCAGCTCTGTTAATAGAGCGCATTGAGTCTCGGCAACCGTAGCCGAGAAAGGACGAAGCTCGATGCTCGCCAAGGTCAACAGCGCAGCGCTTTACGGCATCGACGCGTTGCGCGTCGAAGTCGAAACCGATATCGCCGCCGGGCTGCCGCAGCTCGCCACGGTCGGCCTGGCCGAGGGCGCGGTCAGAGAGAGCAAAGACCGCATCCGCGCCGCCGTCAAAAACTGCGGCTATACCTTCCCGGCAAAAAAAATCACCGTCAACCTCGCCCCCGCCGATATCAAGAAAGAAGGCTCCGCCTACGACCTGCCGATGGCCGTCGGCATACTCGCCGCCGAAGGGTTGGTGCGAAAGGATCTGCTCAAGGACTATTTTCTAATGGGCGAGCTGTCGCTCGACGGCGAGGTCAAGCCCGTGCGCGGCGCGCTGCCGATCGCCGTGGCCGCGAAGAGAGAGGGAATCAAAGGCCTTATTCTCCCTGAGCCCAACGCCCGCGAGGCCGCCGTCATCCGCGAGGTCGAAGTCCTGGGCGTGCGTCATCTCGCGGAAGTGGTCGAGTTTCTCAATGGCGATCGGCTCCTTATCCCCACCCATGTGGACGTGGAAGAGCTGTTCAACCAGCACTGCCAGTACGACGCCGACTTCAGCGACGTCAAGGGCCAGCAGCACGTCAAGCGCGCCCTGGAAGTCGCCGCCGCCGGCGCGCACAATGTGATCCTGGTCGGTCCGCCCGGCTCCGGCAAGACGATGCTCGCCAAGCGGCTGCCGACGATCCTGCCCGACCTGACCCTTGCCGAAGCGCTGGAGAGCACGAAAATCCACAGCGTCACCGGCCTGCTCGACGGGCGGCCGATCGTTGCCACGCGCCCCTTTCGTGCGCCACATCACACCATTTCGGACGCGGGCCTCGTCGGCGGCGGAACCGTGCCGAAGCCGGGCGAGGTCTCGCTGGCGCACAATGGCGTACTGTTCCTCGACGAGCTGCCGGAGTTCAAGCGCCACGTGCTGGAAGTCATGCGCCAGCCGCTGGAAGACGGCAACATCACCGTGTCGCGCGTCCAGGGATCGATCAACTATCCCGCAGGCTTTATGCTCGTCGCGGCGATGAATCCCTGTCCCTGCGGCTTCTTCACCGATCCGCAGAAAGAATGCGGC